>JAQYAI010000088.1 GCA_029227655.1 bacterium
AGACCAGCTAGTTAAAGTCAAGCCCTAAATGATAAAAAATAGAATTATTACTATTTGTTTCTAAAAGTTAAAAATGAGTAACTTTAATAAACGTAAATCCTATGGATTTTCGTTTGCGGATGGTTATAGAGTATGCAGGATGTATTTTTATGCAACCTGCAAAGCAGGTCTTTGATATTGCTTGCAGTGTTCTTCTGGTGAACGTAATTCAAATTCTTTTTCATCCCGAAGAACCGCAAAGATGATATTGCACACTTTGTGCATGACAGCTCCGAGAGCAACCATCTTTGGCTTTTGTCCAGATTTCTTCTCATAGTATTGACGAAGATATGGATTGATGCCCTCGCCATTTCGTTTTTTGCGAATGGATGCCAGTGCTACCGCAAAGATAGCACGACGGGCAATTCTAGAACCTCGTTTGCTCATATGTACTTGAGTGCCAACGAATTTTCCGGACTCGTTTACTTCTGGATCAAGCCCGAAGTAAGCGAATAATTGTTTTGGATTACGGAATGCCGCGAAGTCGCCAATTTCACACATAATGGTAACTGCGGTCAGGAAGCCAACCCCTTTGATGGAGTTGATCCATTTAATTTGCTGAATGAATTTTTCATTTTTATGAACAGTCACCAGCTGATGTATCCGTTCCATGATAGAATCCAGAGCAAGATCAAGCTTTTCAATCAGGTCAAGTGTCAGAGAAATATTGAAATAGATACTATCAATCTGACAGCCAAAGGATTTGGCGGCTGTTGCCGCGGCACAGAGCTTTTCATAACGTTCCGTGGCTTTGGAGATACCTTTTCTTGAAGCTTTTGCTATTTTTTCAATCATGGTCTTTTTATGACCACGAAGTATTTTATCCGGAGTACCATACTGGCGAAGGATCATGGTAGATGTTTTGCCAGTGACATCACAAAATATGTCAAGATACTGAGGAAATACGGTATGCAGATCGCCTTTAAGCTTGTTGATATGAGCAGACCGTTCATCAGTCAGATCATAGTACTTACGAGTAAGGCTTCGTAACTCAAGAACCAGTTTTGTAGGGAACTGAGAAACGGGAATATCATCGGATAATCCTAATTTTGCAATACCTTTGGAATCAATTTTATCATTTTTTACTTTTCTGATATTCACATTTTTTGAAGAATGTGTAATAATAGGATTGATTATGGAGACGTGGAAACCACAATCAACAAGATAGCAGAAGAGCGGGAAATGATAAATCCCAGTGGATTCTAGAAAGATACGACTTTCTAAGGAATACAGCTCTTCTGCTTTTTTAATTGCAGAAACAGCTCGTTCCAGCGAATCCGGTTTGTTATGTGTAATCTTGAAGGGTTTCTGGATTACAGAGCCGTCAGGAGCAACGATTGTCATGAAGCTGAAAGCAGAACCGACATCGATGCCGACGGAAATATAATTTTTGTTGTACATTGTAAGCTCCTTTCAATAGGGTTCCATAAAAACAATGAATACACTACCTGGCGCGTGATACGGGTATAGCTTAATTGCTCCCAACCAGCCTAAAACATAAATTTTCATTGATGGAATGACTGTCTAAAGTTACGGGTATAACTGGACAAAAGCCAGCTCCCTAGGAGGTGAACGTCGTTTTCCCTATCCAATGGAAGATAATACCTTATGTAATAGACAAAGTCCAGGAGTGAATAATTATACAGCAAAGTATGTAACTTATACACGTATCTATGGTTGGATGATATTCAGAGGAGAATCCTCTTACCAACCTTGATATAGATTTAATAAATGATGTAGAAGACTGCTATTGGTCTATGACTACATCATACCAGGTGGTAATTACGATGACAAAAGAAGAATGGTATAAACAGCTGTTTGAACGCCTTGCAGCATCCAAGTTCAGAAGCAGCTTTCATCTGAAACAGAAAGATATCGATTATATCAATAAAAAAGGGTTGGATGTGATTCGGGAACATGCGGGGGTCTTTATTGCAAAAAGGGAGGCTCCGGCATTTATACCCAATGATGGAAAGCAAACACCTATGAAAGGACATCCGGTATTTATCGCCCAACATGCCACTGCAACCTGTTGCAGGGAGTGTATTCGAAAGTGGCATAAAATGAAGCCGGGAAGAGAACTCAGCCAGGTACAGCAGGATTATTTGGTGGATGTGATTATGACTTGGATTGAGAAAGAGATGGCAAACTACAGATAACAATAAAGTGGGGAAAGATTAAATAAATTAGATTTGCGATGATGCAAATTTGAATGGCTTATGGTTACGTTTTGGTACAAAACAAAACATCTGTGATGCTTGTGTAATTCAATGTAGAAGTATCGGTAAAGGAGCTGTCACAAATGTTGAATATATCTGTTGGTGGAGGAAGATATCACATTAATAAGATGAAGAAAGCGGGAGTTTTGGAGCATACAGGTTCAACCAAAAAAGGAAAGTGGATGATACACAAGGACATCTAAGCGGATAGTACTATCTTTTGGAATGGACACGAATGTATTGTTTACAAGGAGTGTGAAAAGTTATGTATTGGAATGACAAATCTATATTGCATCAGTTGTCTTGGCAGATGCAACACCTATAGTGGAGTAAAAAGATTTCCTTGATACCACTATAGGGTTGTAAATAATGTCAAGGAGACGATGAAGTATGTCAAGAAGCAGAAGTTATACAAGAGAAATGAGAAACAAGCACATTGCCAGAAAGAAGCGTATTATTAAGAAGGTATACTCGGGCAATTATTATGTTCCATATGACGGAATGTTGAGCAAAGGAAAAGTGCATTGCTCATGCAATCTTTGTGCATTTGCAAAGTATAACAAACATGAACGGACGGAATCTGATATGCGTAGGATTGCTTCATGTAATGAGAAATTGAAAGAGTTTTACAGATTGGGGGAATAACATGCAAGTACACAAAATGTTTCAACTGTTAGAGTCGGAGGATGTAGCGATTGCATATATTGCAACGCAAACACTATTTTATGAATATGATCGATACACTGTAGAAGAAAAAATGAATGCCACAAAAAAAGTGATTGTTGCAGCGGAGGAGATGGCAGCTCGTTTGGCCAGTTGTGAGCTTCAAACAGGAGACAATAAATCAAGGACGATTTTTGTAGTTTCCCAGCAAGAGGATTCCTATGACAAATTGGGACAGTACTATTTTACAAGTTATTTCGTGGAAGATGCAGAGGCTCTTGAGAAGATTCACGGAGACTTTCGTATGTGGAATGAGGAAGGGAAAGCTAGAATTGAACATTATGGATATGATTTTTCAATGCCGGAAGAAATTGCCGGATGGAATGTGTCGGATGTTTGTATAGAAAAGGATGGAATGTTAGCTTGCGCTACAGAAATTTTAAATGAGATTTTTGAATTTGGGTATTCTGATGAAACGCGGAAGAAAAATCAAAAAAATCTTGAAGATGAATTAAAAAAATCAATAGAGGAATTAGAAAACGGAGGAGGAGTGAGCAGTTCTGATGACGACTTTTGGGAAGAGATGGAAAAGAAACTTCAGGAGCATATGACAGAAGATGAGAAGGAACATAGACGACTGGAATTGGAATATGAAGCTAAGGTGGAGGAACTGGAAAGAAAGGCTTGCTATAAGGTCATGGAAGAAAACCATCAAATGAATATTGAGTTGGTTAGGGAAGAGTATATGAGGAGACTTTAGGCGACTATAAGTTTGAAATAGAAATTGTGCTTCTTATGTGAAAAGTAAGATACACATGGGAATCAAAGGAGACGACAGAAAGCATGCATATGGATAAAAAGATTGAAACAATGTTGCAGGTTGGAGAGTTTAAAAAGTTGTTAGAGGCACAGAGTGCAGAACTGCGTGAGAAGTACGGTATGAAGAAAGCCGAACTGGAGATTTTATATTATTTGTCGCATTGCGGTTCGCATAATACGTCATCGGATATTCACCAGCATTTGTTGATGAATCGGGGACATATCTCGCAGGCAGTCAGTCTTTTGTGTGAGAAAAACTATATCATTGCAATCCCGGATCAGCAGGATCGGAGATATGTGCATTATGAGATAGCAGAGTCTGCCAGTGAATTGATTTCGGAATTGACCAGAAGAAGAGAGGAAATCAATAAGCAGATC
>JAQYAI010000089.1 GCA_029227655.1 bacterium
TACCATGTCGGTCAGTTTCTTTAAGAATTCCTGTGAAATCTCACTCTTCATCACATAGTCCGAAACCGGTTTATCATTTCCACTTTGTGATCGGAGCTCGCTGATATAGTATGGATTTGGCAAAAACCGTACGTCGAACACCAGGTCCGCATCATTTGGAATTCCATATTTAAATCCAAATGACAATACTGTGATATATAAATTTTTATATTCTTTATTCTCCGCAAAAATCTTATTTAACTCCGCCTTCAGTTCTCTGGTCAGCATTCTGCTTGTGTCCAGAATGTAGGTTGCACGGTTCTTCAAAAACTGAATCTTACTTCGCTCAAGCACAATCCCAGCTTCCACACGTGCACCCTTACTCAAAGGATGGGTTCGTCTTGTCTCTTTATAACGCTTCACAAGGGATTCATCTGATGCGTCCAAAAACAGCACTTCATACTTTAAATTCATCGCATCCATTTCGTCCAGAATCTTTTCCAGCTCTTCTATGTTCTGTCCGCTTCGAATATCAAGTCCCAGCGCAAGCTTTGTAATCTCTTCGTTCGGCACCAACAGCAGCTCTGCCAGCTTTGACATCAACGGAATTGGCATATTATCGACACAAAAATATCCCATGTCTTCCATCATTTTAAGTGCAGTTGATTTCCCGGCCCCCGACATACCTGTCACAATTACAAATCTCATCCTAAAATTCTCCTATTCTTCTTACTTCCGGTTCCAGCGAAACGCCGAACATATCTGTTACTTTTTCATTTACCTGTCTCATCAGTTCCACAACATCTGATGCGGTCGCATTGCCGGTATTGATGACAAATCCACTGTGCTTCTCCGACACCTGCGCTCCGCCGATGCAAAATCCTTTCAGCCCCGCATCCTGAATTAATTTTCCTGCAAAATGACCTTCTGGGCGCTTGAATGTGCTTCCTGCACTTGGAAATTCCAGCGGCTGCTTACTCACACGCTTTTTTCTTAAATCATCCATGACCGCCTTGATCTCTTCTCTTTTTCCCGGACTCAGCTCAATCTCTGCCTTAAGCACAATCTGTCCGGTCCTTTCAATAATACTTGTTCGATAGCCGAATTCCAGTTCTTCCTTCGACAGTTCTACCACCTCTCCTTCTTTGGTAAGAACCGTCGCTTTCGTCAGGATATCCTTGATTTCTCCACCGTAAGCACCTGCATTCATACGGACTGCTCCACCGAGTGTTCCTGGAATTCCTGCCGCAAATTCAAATCCTGTAAGCGCATGTTCCAGTGCTTCCTTTGCGATCTGCGCGAGCGAGGCGCCTGCCTGTGCAGTGATAACATTTCCTTCTATTTTCACCTGATTCATTGCTTTGTAGATCTGAAGAATCACACCGCGGAATCCCTTGTCTGCTACCAGAAGATTACTTCCATTTCCAATCACGTAGTATGGCATGCCCATCTCTTCACAGAGAGAAACCACTGCCCTGATTTCTTCTATTTCTGTTGGAACAATGAAATAATCTGCCGGTCCGCCAATACGGAAAGTTGTATGCTTCTTCATTGGTTCATCGAATAAAATTTTTTCTTTATCTATCATTTTCAATAATTTTTTTTCAAAATTTTCTTTCATTTCAAACTCCTATTTCCGCGTCTTTCCCTTGCAGAATCTTCCGCCTGCAGCCTTATTCTGATACTTTAACAATAGAGTTATCATACACTAAAAGAGCCGTAAATTCAACGAACACTTGCAAAATAGTATAAAATGCGATATATTAAATGATAATATATTTTTCAAAGGAGTGATTTTTTACTGTGGACTCGAGTGACGTCACGCAACTTATTATTCTATTTATTTTACTGCTGTTATCCGGCTTCTTTTCATCCGCCGAAACAGCACTTACTACGGTCAATAAGATCCGTATGCGTTTTCTTGCCGAAGAGGGCAACAAGCGCGCTGAAACTGTTTTAAAAATAACGGAAAACTCCGGTAAAATGCTAAGTGCAATTTTAATCGGCAATAACATTGTCAACATCTCAGCATCTTCCCTGACTACGACCCTTGCCTATGGGCTTGCCGGTCCGGCAGTTGCTGTTGCGACCGGTCTTCTGACCGTGGTAATTTTATTATTTGGTGAAATCACACCAAAGACGATGGCTACGCTCCATGCTGATAAGATGTCGCTTCTCTATGCACCAGTCATTCATATTTTTATGAAGCTGATGACACCGGCAATCTTTATTATTAACAATTTATCCAACGTTGTTCTTTTTATTCTCCGCATTGACCCGAACACCAAGGCAAATGCGATGACAGAAAATGAACTTCGTACCATTGTTGATGTCAGCCATGAAGACGGTGTTATTGAATCCGAAGAAAAGGAAATGATCTACAACGTGTTTGATCTCGGCGATGCAAAAGCAAAAGACGTCATGGTTCCTCGAATCAACGTGACCTTTGCCGACATTGAAAGCTCCTACGATGAGCTCATTGCCCTGTTCCGCGAAGACAAGTTCACCCGTCTTCCTGTTTATTCTGAATCTAAGGACAATGTAGTCGGAACGATTAACATGAAAGATCTTCTTCTATATGATAATAACCAGAAAGATTTCCGCATTGAAGATATTCTGCGCGAAGCATACTTTACTTACGAATATAAAAACATCTCTGAACTGCTCGTTGAGATGCGAAAAGCTTCTTTCAATCTTGCTATTGTTCTCGATGAGTACGGTGAGACCGCCGGTCTTATCACTCTGGAAGATATTCTGGAGGAAATTGTTGGAGAGATTCACGATGAGTACGATGAGAATGAAGAAGAAAATATCCGTCAGATAGGTGAACGTGAATATATCGTTGAAGGTTCTACCAATCTTGATGACCTGAATGATTTTTTAGATTTGGACCTCGAATCTGAAGACTACGATTCCGTTGGTGGTTTTATTATTGAACATCTGGACAGACTTCCAGAAGAAAATGATGAGATTTTGACTGCAACCGGCATCCGCATGGTCGTTGAAAAA
>JAQYAI010000090.1 GCA_029227655.1 bacterium
GAGAAACCGGAAGAAGAAGTTGTGTATCTGGGATAAAAAACTGGGGATATATTATGAAGTTTCAATATGAACTGAAAAGATCATCCAGAAAAACGCTTGCAATTGAAATAAAAACAGATGGAACTATGGTAGTGCGGGCACCGATGAGGTGTCCGCAATCTGCTATTGATACTTTCTTGCAGGAAAAGCAGGACTGGATTCTGGAAAAAATGGAAAAGCAGAAAAACCGAAGAGAACAGGCGAAACAAGTAACAGTCTTAACGAATGCTGAACGAGAACTTTACCGCAGGCAGGCGAGAATCGTTTTTGAGCAGAAAGTAAAATATTATGCCGGACGAATGAATGTTACTTACGGAAGAATTGCTGTCAGAAATCAGAAGACACGCTGGGGAAGCTGTAGTGCAGAGGGAAATCTTAATTTTAACTGGAGACTGATCTTTGCACCTGCAGGAGTGCTTGATTATGTAGTGGTCCATGAATTGGCACACCGGAAAGAAATGAATCATTCAGCAAGGTTCTGGGGTGTCGTTGAGAGCTATATGCCAGAGTATAAGAAGTATCAGGCGTGGCTGAAAGAGAATGGGAATTTATTACCAAAATAACAAAAGGATGGCGAGCGGAAAATGGTAGAATCAAAAGAAATAAAACTTATCCTTGACTCAAAAAGAGTTTCTTCTTATAATATGATGGTATATGAAAAAGACATTGATAAGGAATAGTAAGAGCCTTACGTTTTGCAGAGAATTGTCGGTTGGTGCGAGACAGTATTCGTAATCTCTGAACTCACCTTTGAGTTCTTTCGGTGAAATGGAAGTAACCGGAAGCGGGAATTCCCGTTACAGAATCGAAAGTGCACTGTTTGATTAGTGAACAGTGAAGAAGAGTGGTACCACGGAGCTATGACCTTCGTCTCTTTTGTTGGAGACGGGGTTTTTTTTACGTGAAGGCCATGATCCGTATCATGAAACATTATTGGTACATGCCGCACATATAGAAGGAGGAAAAGAACATGGCAGCACCTTATAATCATAAGGCCATTGAAAAGAAATGGAAAGAAAAATGGGCACAGAGTCCAGTAAATCCAAAATGCAATGCAGATGGAACAGAAAAACCAAAATATTACTGTCTTGATATGTTCCCATATCCATCAGGAAACGGACTTCATGTAGGACATTGGAGAGGTTATGTAATCTCGGATGTATGGAGTCGTTACAAATTATTACAGGGACACTATATCGTTCATCCAATGGGGTGGGACGCATTTGGTCTTCCAGCTGAGAACTACGCTATCAAGATGGGGGTACATCCTGCAATTTCTACAGCGGAAAATGTCGCAAACATCAAACGTCAGATCAATGAAATCGCAGCACTTTATGATTGGGATATGGAAGTAAATACAACAGATCCTGAATTCTACAAATGGACACAGTGGATCTTCGTAAAGATGTTCAAAGAAGGTCTTGCCTATGAAAAAGAATTCCCAATCAATTGGTGTCCATCATGTAAGACAGGTCTTGCAAATGAAGAAGTTGTAAATGGAAAATGTGAACGTTGTGGAACAGAAGTAACAAAGAAAAATCTTCGTCAGTGGATGCTTCGTATCACAAAGTATGCAGACCGTCTGTTAAATGACCTCGATAAGCTTGACTGGCCGGAAAAAGTAAAGAAAATGCAGGCTGACTGGATTGGAAAATCTTACGGTGCAGAAGTTGACTTCCCGGTAGAAGGAAGAGACGAAAAGATTACTGTTTATACAACAAGACCAGATACACTTTACGGAGCAACCTTTATGGTACTTGCACCGGAACATGCACTTGCAGCATCCCTTGCAACAGATGAGACAAGAGAAGCGGTAGAAAAATACATTTATGAAGCATCTATGAAATCCAATGTAGACCGTCTTCAGGATAAAGAAAAGACAGGTGTATTTACCGGTTCTTATGCAATCAACCCAATCAATGGTGCAAAGACACCAATCTGGCTTTCTGATTATGTACTTGCTGACTATGGTACAGGCGCAATCATGTGTGTACCTGCACATGATGACCGTGACTTTGAATTTGCAACAAAATTCAATATTCCAATCATTCAGGTAATTGCAAAAGATGGACAGATCATTGAAAATATGACAGAAGCTTACACAGATGCTGTTGGAACAATGGTAAATTCCGGGGAATGGAACGGAATGGAATCTGCTGTCCTCAAAAAAGAAGCTCCACACATCATCGAAGAACGTGGAATAGGACGT
>JAQYAI010000091.1 GCA_029227655.1 bacterium
AAAGGTAACTGTTATAAAATGGAACAAGGGCATCGTTCCATCATCTAATTTTATGATTTTGCGACACCCTTATTTTATCTCAGTCTTCTTTTATCAAATAAAAAATTCATTTGCTCTATATGTCTTTGTAGATGCGTCCAGTTTTTCATTCATCACATTCTGAACTGGAGCCGGAAGTGCACGGACTTTCATCGGACATACGGATGTACAAGACATGCACATGAAGCATTTGTCATAATCTGTAGAAACTGTCTTCCCTTCTACAGTGATTGCATTTACCGGACAGATTCTCGCACACGCACCACAGCCGATACAGCCTTCTCCTGAAACAGGAGTTGCCGGATTCTTCTTCATTTCTTTATATGGAACATTTCCCGGAACCTTTGGTTCTTCCAGATTTCCGCTTTCTAATTTTGCTTCTACTTCTGCTGCAAATTTCCTGATTTCAGCTGCGTCTTTTTCGTCAGGACGTCCTGCCCCTGCTGCCGGCACAAGCGAATGCTGTGCAAGAAGTGCTGCGGATGCAAGGATCTGAAATCCTGCTTCTTTTAAGACATCATTCATTTCCAGCAACGCATCATCATAATGGCGATTTCCGTAAACGGCAAGTGTGATCGCTTTCTTTCCATTTCCTTTCAGAGCTTTTAACTGTTCTGTCATAAATGTCGGAATTCTTCCGCCAAATACAGGTGCCGCTACAACTACAATGTCACTATGTACTTCTTCGTTTTCCCGTTTTCCAAGATTTCTTACTTCCACTTTTTCGAACAATTCCTGTGAAAATAATTCTCCCGCTTTCTTCGTTCCACCCGTAGGGCTAAAATAATAAAGTGCTCCACTTTTCAGCATTTTCTCTTCCTCGCTTTCTATCTTTCTCATGCATAAAAAACTATGTACAGTATAGCATATCTCGTTTATTTTATTACAGTCCTTTAATAATTTATCAATAATCTTAATACCACTCAAACCAACTATTATTTCCATCCTTTTCATGCTATGATTGTTGGCAAATGATTGAAATAAGGAGTTTATTATGCAAACCAAATTACTATTTTTCGCATGTGTTTTTTTAGTAATTATCATACTTTTGGCTCTCAAGCGACCTCTCTGGCAGGCTATTCTGGGTGGAATTGTTTTGATCGTCATCTTATATCAGATTCCACCGATGGAAGTGCTGAATTGTATCACACGTGTACTGACAAATCGAAATTCGCTATTCCTAATCGTATCTCTATATTTCATTACTTATTTGCAGGAAATGTTAAATTTGCGTAATCTTCCTTCTCTTGTTGTTGAAGATTTGAACCACTTGTTCCGCAGCAAGCGTGCAAATATTATCAGTACTGCCATTTTCTTTGGATTGCTTCCATCTCCCGCTGCTACCATTTTCTGTGGAGATATTGTCAAAGAATCTACTGGAGAATATTTAGATAAATATGAGCAGGCTTTTGTTACCAGCTGGTACCGCCATATCCCGGAAAGCTTTATGCCTACCTATTCTTTTATCTTGCTTTTCGCAACTTTGGCAAATGTACCGATCACGGAGTTTATCGCTTGTATGATCGTACCGGTTATCCTTTTTATCCTAGTTGGTTATTATCCATATATCACCAAGCTTCCAAAAGCTTCCCGTGACTTAGTTCCATCAGAAAAAGGGAAATACCTGCTTCCATTACTTACGCACCTTTGGCCAATTTTACTTGTTCTTGTGCTTATTCTTGCCGGGGGACTTTCCGTTATTGTTGCCATTCTTATCTCTATTGTTGCAACCGGAATGGTTTATAGATTTAAAGGAAAAGAATGTACCTCTTTATTAACAAAAGCATTCCATCCGTCACTCATTGTCAATTCTTTCTTATGTCTTCTATTGAAAGAATTCACTTCCTATGTGGAAGTCCTGGAATTGTTGCCGGACGCATTATCCGTCCTTCCAATTCCAACCTATATGATCTTTGTACTGATCTTCTTTATTGGAGGTCTGTTCAACTCGACAGGAATCATCGCAGTTGGTGCACCTCTGGCATTCAGTACACTTTCTGGCGGAGCTCCGCTTATGATGCTTTTGATGTGCATGTGCCATATGGCAAATCAGCTTTCTCCGACACATATTTGTGTAGTAATTGCGGCAGATCATTTTGGTATTTCACTCGGTTCTCTGATCCGCCGTATTGCTCCGCCTGCACTAATCTTCTGTGTACTGGCAATTTTATACTACAACCTGTTAATTCTTATTTAAACAGCACGGCTGGATTTCTCCAAAGAAATCCAGCCTCTTTTTATCTTTTTCTCATTTTCTCAATCAAACTACTCACAAAAAAAGCTGCCATATCCACTGCAACGATCGTTGCCCCTACCGGAGTCGAATATAAGACTGAGATCAGAATTCCGAAAATGGCGCAAGTTACAGAAATCACCGCTGAACAAATGACTACCTGTTTAAAATTCTGGAACATTCTCATCGCAGAAAGAGATGGGAAAATAATCAGTGCAGAAATCAGAAGTGACCCCACCAGATTCATTCCCATGACAATAATGATTGCAATCATAACTGCAATCCAGAGATTATACTTATCCGCATTTATCCCGGTCGCTTTCGCAAAGGTCTCATCGAATGTGACCGCAAAAATGCGATTATAAAAAAACCAGAAAATGAAGATCACCACAATGGCCATGACGACGCAGAGCCATACATCATATTCAGATAAGGTCAGGATGGAAGTTGACCCGAACAGGCTGCTGCACACGTCTCCGGAAATATTTGCAGATGTGGAAAATAAATGTAACACCAGATATCCAAGTGCAAGTGCTCCCACAGACAACATCGCAATTGCTGCATCTCCTTTGATTTTTGCATTCTGTCCTGATCGAAGAAGCAGAATGGCTGCCAGAATCGTAACCGGCATTACAAAAATAGTGCTGTCTGCCAAATGGAAGATTGTCGCCACCGCCATCGCCCCGAATGCCACATGAGACAATCCATCCCCGATAAATGAGTATCTTTTTAACACCAAAGTGACACCAATCAAAGAAGAGCAAAGTGCAATGAGTGTTCCTACGATCAGCGCATACCACACAAATGGATACTGCAGATAAAATTGTAATTTCGTTATCATATCACTCATTACAGATCACCTCCCATATACTGGAATACTTTCCACGCATCACTCTTCATATAATCTTCTTTCTTGCCAAAGAACATCTGCTTTTTGCCGATATGAAGCACATGGCTTGCATATTCCATATAGGCCTGAATATCATGGGATACCATAATGACCGTAATTCCGCCCTCATTCAGCTCCTTGATCAGCTGATAAAATTCAGCAGTCGCTTTCGGGTCCAGTCCATTTACCGGTTCATCCAATAAAATCAGCTTTGTGGTCGCGCAAAGTGCCCGTGCCAGCAAAACTCTCTGCTGCTGCCCACCCGAAAGGTTGCGGTAACATTCTTTCTTCAAATTCCAGATTCCTAGCTGTTTCATGACTGCCTCTGTATTCTGTTTCTCTTTTTTTCCATAAAACGGGCGTCTTCCACATTTTGCCAGATTTCCTGACAATACAATTTCCCACACAGATGCCGGGAAATCCTTCTGTACCAGTGTCTGCTGTGGTAAATATCCTATTTCATAAGGCTTCAGACCATCCCCCATGCGAAGTTCCCCTTCTATCGGAGAAATCAGATGTAAGAGAGCTTTCATCAGCGTGCTTTTCCCGGCTCCATTTTCCCCTACAACGCAGAGATAGTCTCCTTTCTTTACTTCAAACGTAATTGGCCGGGTGACGGCAACGCCTTCATATCCCAGGACCAAATCTTTACATATTATATATGCCATAGTTTCTGCCTTTCTTTAATTCAGTGCCTTTTCTAGAACTTCCAGATTATCTTCCATAACAGAAAGATAGGTCACACCATTTTCTATTTCCTTTTTCGTAATCGACTGCAGCGAATTCAACACCAGAACCTCCTGGTTCTTTTCTTTTGTATTTGCAACGATCGTCTCCGCAAGCCGGTGATCCGAATTTTCAATCACCAGAACGGAACTTAAATCAAGCGCATCTACTTTTTCCATTAAAAATGTAATCGTCTCAAAGCTGGATTCCGTCTCAGCGCTGCATCCGCTGAACGCTGCATAATACTGGAGTCCGTAATCCTTCACCAGATATAAAAATGGAAAACGATCCGCCACAAGTATGGTATCTTTCTCTGACGCTTCTATCGTTTCTGCGAACTGCTCATCTAATGCCAAAAGCTGTGCCAGATATGCCTCGCTATTTACCTGATATTCTTCTTTGTGAGCAACATCCATTTCTCCGACTGCCTCTTCAATTTCCTGCACGATGATCTGTGCATTCTTAAGCGAAAGCCAGACATGTTCATCATAGGCCGTTTCACTGTCATGATGATGCACTGCCTCATGATCATGCCCTTCTATCTCGCACTCCTCGCTATGGTGATCGTGTCCATCTGCCATGCCCTCTATATGCTCTTCTTCCTGCAAATGACCTTCCAGTATCTCACACAACTTCAGAACTTTCACATCGTCCTTCCCAACATTTTCCAGGGCATCGTCCACCCAGGCCGCCGACTCTCCTCCTGCATAAATGAACATGTCACAAGTCGCAATATCTGCCATATCTTTCGCAGTGGGCTGATAATTATGAAGATCTGTTCCGTTGTCCAGAAGGAGCTCAATCTCAAAATTATCTTTCTCTTCCCCAACGACTTCACAAAGCCAGTCATATTCTGGAAAAATCGTGCACACAATTTTTAATTTATCTTCTGTACTGTCGGTCTTCGACTCCGGTTTATTTCCACATTCGGTCATTATTCCTGCCAAAAGTACAAAAATCATGGCCCATACACCCATTTTCTTCATTTTGCTACCTCAATTTCTTTTTACAATCTCCACACAGTCCCACTAACACAGAACCGGAACATTCCAGCATGAATTCATGATGTACACTAAGATAATCTTCAATTTCTTTCATCAACTGACAATCCAGATGAATGATCTTTCCACACTGGCGGCACTGCAAATGCAAATGCTCATGACAGTTCCCATGTGGTTCCACATACTGATAGGTGGCGCTGTCATCCCCTGCCGTTTTATATTTCATTAAAATTCTATTCTCTTCCAGTTTATCCAGATTACGGTATATTGTAGTCAGATTTACCTCTTTTCCCATCCCTTTTAGGTAATAAAATATTTCTGCTGCCCGGAATCTTCTGTCCTTATTTGCCTGAATATATTCTAAAATCAAATCTTTCGTCTTTGTATGATATACTTTTCCCATAATTCCTCCTGAGTGAATATTTCAAGTCAAACGCAAAAAATGCAAGTCAATTGCAATTTTATACGCAGACATCATAAATGTCAACGAATTTTGCAAATGACTTGCATTTTAACATCAGTTCAGCTGAGCTGATACCATTTTTATTCAAAAGTAATCTTCAATTTTTTTCTTTTTCCCTGTGGCTGTGTCATCGGTATGTTCTGGTAACGGTAAATGCTAAGCACCAGTCCCATCAAAACATAGAACACAAGCGTACCACTTCCACTATTTGAGAAAAACGGAAGGACAACCGACGAGATTGGAAACAGTCCAATACTTTGGATAATACTGAAAAAGGACATCATCATAAGAAGCATCCCGCAGCCACATCCTACTATCATTCCAAGCTGATTCTTCTGTCCGAAGGAAATTCGGAAGATCTTCTGAATCATAAAGATCAGAAGTCCTGCTGCCAGAATTCCTGCAAAAATTCCCATGCATGCCACAATACTCACAAAGATCATTTCACTGTTTGCTCCTGAAAGACTCTCTGTCACAAGCCCAATTGCTTCCTTATTTCCACCAATCATACTGCTTTTCTGCAAAATCATCTTTGCCATATTTGCCATATAATTTTGTTCTCCGCTTTGACTGATAAAAGCTTTGATTCGATCCACCTGATAGTTTTTCAACATGTTTTCTGCAAAAAGAATTGTAAGCAATATCAGCAGACCGACTCCAATACCGGTAATTCCTAACACTTTTTTCTGATTTATCTTGAACCATTCCTTTTCCACCGCAATCACGAACAACGTCAGCATCGATACGCCAATCAGAACTGCATATGGTAAAGATGCTTCCATTACGATTACAGTCGCAATTGCCATCCACACGATACTTTTTCCGATTGCCCTGTAACCTTCCCCGCGATATTGAAAGAGAATTGCCCCAAACAACGGTACAAATAAACACATCACAAAAGGAACAAAAAATGTAAGACCGCCGATCATTATAAAATTCGCTCCATTGAGCCCGATTCTAAATGGCTTTGTCACGATCATAAAAGCGAGGAAAATTCCTCCTATCTGCACTGCATATTTCCCAAGAAAGCTATAATCCAGATAATATACCAGCAGCATTAGAAGGTATCCCACCAGAATGAACAAAATCTGTCTCTCTGCCATATGGCCTACATATTCTGTCATCCCACTTCTTAATATAACCTGCAATATAATACTAAAAATGCTGATCACTCCAACCAGTATCAGCATACTCCACGATATCTGTGGTCTGTGAATCCTGTCGAAAGAAACTCCTACTTCCACCGGATCTCCCATCTGAATGATTGCCTTGTCCAAAGCTTCCTCTTCCTCAAGCCCCTCCTGCTTATATGCTTCCATTTGATCTAAAATATGATTTTCCAGCTCCCCGGCAACACTTGCTCTTGCCTTTCTACAACGTATCTGCTCCGTTACTTTATTTAAATACTCCTCCATCTTCATAGCTACACCTCCAACGCAAGTACATTCGTTACCGCTTTCGAATATTCCTGCCACTGTGTGCGCTTTTCTTCCAGATGGGCTCTGCCGTCCCTGGTGATACTATAATATTTTCTCACCTTGCCCAGAACTTCCTGCTCGTACGAAGTCACAAATTGTTTTTCCTCTAACATGTGAAGAAGCGGATACAACGTTCCTGCTTTCAACTCAAACACATTCTGTGATTTTGCTCTTAAAGCTTCTATCATCTCGTAGCCGTACATGTCCTTTTCATCAAGAAGTCTGAGGATCAACATTGTCATACTTCCTGAAATTAATGATTTGTCAATTTTCATATGGTCACTCCCCTTTTATGTATAGATTGTCGATATATAGGTTAACTATATGATATATCGGAAATCTATACATGTCAAGAGGTTATTCACAAATGTTTGTTGGGGTTTTCCGATGGGAATGTCTATGCTGAAAAATTGCTTTGCCTGCCACCCGATTTCCGGCAGGAGTATCTATGGTGAAAAAACATTTCTCCAGCTACCCGAAATTCCGGCGAAAGTTTTTTCGCATAGGTACAAACTAACTTATAAAAAGTATTCTTTCACTATTTTTTCAATTGTTTCATGATTCAAAGGGTATTCAAGTGTCTCAAATGTGGTTATCAAGTGAATAGATGGAATGATTCCGTTAGAATTATACAACTGCATTCTGCTAAACGCCTTTTGTGAATAGTCCGGGTCCCCCATCATTCCAAAGTGTTCCCAGTAAAAAGTTTCTCCGGTTCTTGGATGACGGATCGTGAAATCAGGGTAAATAGTTGTTGAAGCAAGTGGCAGGGCACATTCATACCGGAAAGGAATTTGATTTGTGTATAGAGCGTGCACGATTATTGCCTCAGATTTGGAACGGACAAGAATGCCTGCACTCGTTTTATGAATAAGATGGTATTCTTCCATGATTTTCTGATAAATCATCAATGTCCTCCTTTAAGATGTGTTTTTGGAATGAATGTTACAACGTGTAAACCGAACAACACGTTGAAGAATGTAGGAAAATGATAACATTTCTTTCATGCATTTTCAATCTTCGAAAAATAAAGTATAATAAATCCAAGAGTTAATTTCTGGAGTGATACAAATGAATCTTAAAGAAAAAATAGAACGATACGTTCCTTATAACGAGCAGGAAGAGGCAGACAAACAAGAACTTCTGCGGATATTAGAGCTGAATGAGAATTATTTTATCCGTGAAAATCTTGCGGCCCACTTTACCGCTTCCGGATGGGTCGTCAGCCCAGACAGAACGAAAACACTGCTGGCATACCATAATTTATATGATTCATGGGCATGGCTCGGAGGTCATGCAGACGGGGAGACGGACCTGCTTTCGGTGGCGCTGAAAGAAGTTCGCGAAGAAAGCAGACTAAAAGAAGTATTTCCAGTTTCGGAAGATGTTTTTTCCTTAGAAATTCTTCCTGTTTTCGGCCATGAGAAGAATGGCAAATATGTGTCATCGCACTTACATTTGAACGTTACATTTTTATTGGAAGCGGACCCGACGGCAGAAATCCATAACAACCCAGATGAGAACAGCAAGGTCGGATGGTTTGATTTGGATGATGTTCCGAGGGTATCCACAGAGACGTGGTTCGTCCACCGGATTTATCGTAAACTAATTGAAAAAACAAAGGAGAATGAAGCATGGAAACCAGAGAAATTTTAAGTCACGTTGATCATACACTTTTAAAGGCATTTGCCACATGGGAGGATATTCAAAAAATTTGTGAAGAAGCAATCGAATATGGGACAGCATCCGTCTGCATTCCAGCTTCTTATATTAGGAAAGTCCATGATACTTACGGCGAAAAGATTAATATTTGTACAGTGGTCGGATTTCCTTTGGGATACAGCACGACAACTGCGAAAATCGCAGAAACGCAGCAGGCTCTTGCGGATGGGGCAACTGAAATCGATATGGTCATCAACATTGCGGAAGTGAAAAATGGAAACTACGAATATGTGACCGATGAGATTCGTGCACTCAAAGCCGTTACAGGTGATAAGGTGCTGAAAGTCATCATTGAGACATGTTATCTCACCGAAGAAGAAAAAATTGCCATGTGCAAGGCGGTCACCAAGGCTGGCGCAGATTATATTAAAACATCGACTGGATTCGGAACAGGCGGTGCTACTATGGAAGATATTCTTTTATTCAAAGAGCACATTGGCCCGAATGTGAAAATGAAAGCTGCCGGCGGAATCCGTTCCGTCGCTGACATGGAAGCATTTCTAAACGCAGGCTGCGACAGAATCGGAACAAGTTCTGCGATTAAGCTGATCAAAGAGCAGTCGGCTGATAATTACTAAAGTGATTGATTTACCGATTGACAAAGCAGTTTCACATGGTAAAATGTTAAACAAGTAAATCGAATATAACAGCGAGGGAATGACATGAACATAAGAGAATCAGTCAAAGAAAAAAAGAGAATCGTAATTAAAATTGGTACGTCCACAATCACACATGCAGAAAGTGGAAATATTAATTTGGGAAAATTAGAAAAATTTGTGAGAATTCTGGTGGATTTGCGAAGTCAGGGAAAGGAAGTCATTGTAGTTTCTTCCGGTGCAATCGGGATTGGGAAAAATGTACTCCGCCTAAATGAGGTCCCAAAAGATCTGCCAAGCCGTCAGGCATGTGCAGCCGTTGGACAGGGGCGTCTGATGATGATTTATGAGAAACTTTTTGGTGAATATGGCGCACTCACAGCCCAGGTACTTCTTACTAAAGAATCCGTTTCGAACGAAGAATGCGCGATGCATGCACGTCAGACATTTCACCGTTTATTATCTCTGAATGTCGTTCCTATCGTAAATGAAAATGATGCAATTTCTGCGGACGAATCTTCTTACGGAAACTTCGGTGACAATGATACGCTGTCCGCTTACGTAACAATGCTCGTTGATGCAGATCTTCTTATCTTAATGAGTGACATAGACGGGCTTTTTACCGATGACCCAAGACAGAATCCAGATGCCACATTCATTCATTTTGTAGAAACTATTGATGAAAATCTGGAAAAAATGGGAAAAGGTGCCGGCACAGCTGTTGGAACTGGTGGAATGGCAACCAAAATCAAGGCTGCGAAACTTGCAACAGAATGTGGTGCAGACATGATCATTGCAAATGGAGACGATATTCACAACATTGACCGGATTATGAATGGTGATGATATTGGAACTTTATTTTTAGCAGCAAAATAAAAGGATGAATAAGAAAGGAGCGACAAGCCCATGACTTATATGGAGACTCTCGGAAAACGTGCCAAAGAAGCGGCAAAAACAATACAATATTTAGGTCAGGATAAGAAAAATACGGGGCTTCGCCTTGCGGCAGACGAACTGGTCGCACAGACCACATTTTTATTGGAGGAAAATGAAAAAGATATTCAGGCAGCCAAGGCAAATGGGATGAAAGCCTCCTTAATTGACCGCTTGCGCCTGACACCCCAGCGAATCGAGGGAATGGCGACAGGGCTCAGACAGATTGCCGATCTTCAGGACCCGATTGGAGAAGTCCTCTCGATGAAAGAGCGCCCGAACGGCCTCCGCATTGGTGTGCGCAGAGTTCCACTTGGAGTTGTCGGAATTATTTATGAATCAAGACCAAACGTTACTGCAGATGCTTTTGGACTTTGTCTTAAGACTGGAAATGTCACCATTCTTCGTGGTGGAAAGGACGCCATCCATTCCAATAAAGCAATTATTGTTGCACTAAAAACAGGGCTTCGAAAGGCAGATATTGCAGAAGATGCGGTAATTCTGGTAGAAGATACGGGCAGGGAACATGTAGAAGAAATGATGCGTCTTCGAGATTATATTGATGTGCTGATTCCACGCGGTGGAAAATCACTGATTGACAATGTGGTAAATAACAGTACCGTTCCGGTTATCGAAACAGGTACAGGAAACTGTCATATATTTGTGGATGAATCCGCAGATATCCCAATGGCTGTTGACATCATTGAAAATGCCAAGACACAGCGCACTGGTGTATGTAATGCCTGTGAATCCTTAGTCATTCATGAAAAAATTGCAGAGAAAGCGTTGCCGGCCATCTGCCAGCGCTTAAAAGAAAAGAATGTAGAGATCCGTGGCGATGAAAAGTCACGAAAAGTAGTGCCAGACATTATACCTGCCACGGAAGAGGACTGGGGCACCGAATATCTTGATTTGATTATTTCGGTAAAAACAGTTGCATCTTTAGAGGAAGCCATCGAGCACATCAACAAATACAACACCGGACATTCAGAGGCAATTATCACGCAAAACTATCAAAATGCCTTGAAATTCCAGGATTATGTGGATGCTGCAGCCGTTTATGTAAATGCATCGACCAGATTTACAGATGGATTCGAGTTCGGATTCGGGGCAGAAATTGGGATCAGTACCCAGAAACTTCACGCAAGAGGTCCAATGGGACTTGAGGCACTTACTACAACAAAATATATTATCTTTGGAGATGGACAGATAAGGGAATAAGATGAGCTGCACCTGCGGGTGCAGCTTTTTTAGCTGTATTTAGATGGTATTTTGTATATGCTATTTGTGCGCGCTATTTTGTTGGGACATCTTGTGCCGGAAGTATCTATAGAGAAGAACTCTTCCCCCAGTCACCCACTTTTTTGATTTCCATGCTTGAATAGTTAGAGTCCGGTACCTGTGACACAAGTTTTTTCCTATAGCAACCCATTGGACTATTTTCGGGTACCTCTCACTTGCTTTTTTATGTATAGACACTTGCGCCAAAAATTTGAGTAGCTAGAAAAGTAATTTTTCTCCATAGACACTTTCGTCGGAAATTTAAGTGGCTGGAGAAGAAATTTTTCTCCATAGACACCTCAACTAGAAATTGAGTGCCTGACAAGAAGATTTCCTTGCATAGATACCCAACTTGCTATTAGGAAAGAGAACGACTGCGCCCCCGCGCAGTCGTTCTCACACTTCTACTCTTTTCCCGTCCAGTTCATTACAATTCCAATGATCACGCAGGCAAGCAACATCGGCAATACCATGATCAATTGTTTGGTTCTGGCCCCCAGGTCTGGTCTGCTGAGCAAAGCTGTTGCGATATTCACATAGAAACCAACCAAAAGCCCCAGCACAATAATTGGAATGAGCCATTTTTTCCAGTCTATTTTCATATAATTCCTTCTTTTCTATCATATTATAGTAACTGTTCAGAGCCAACCTCTAAAATGCTTGGCTCTGAACAATTACAAATATTTCTCAAGCAGTTCATCCAGATAAGAAATTGGTATGAGCACACCATCTCTGCGCATCTGCATCAATTCTTTTGGCATTACCTTTCTAGCATCGCATGTCTCGCTCGGTTGCAGGACAATGTCTTCTAATTCAAATTCCT
>JAQYAI010000092.1 GCA_029227655.1 bacterium
AGTGCATCCAGTTCTGCTGTAATATCATAGGAAGAATTCCATGGATATAAGGCTTCTTCACAAGTAGAAATTGCATTCACACCATTTTTCGCACATACGGTAAATGCTTCTTTTAGTTCTGCCATAGTAGAACGGGTGGCGATGACACATACATCTGGTTTAGTTGCTTTCAAAATTGCATCGGCATCTTTTGCATCACTGATTATTACGCCGAGGTCTTCCATTCCAAGGTGAGCGCCGATATCCTTGCCGATAACAGCTGGATTCATATCAAATGCAGCAACAAGTTCTCCGCCTTTTTCCATTACATAGCGCATCAGATATAAACTCATTTTTCCACATCCATATTGTGCAACTTTAATTTTTCTATCCATAAAGTATACCTCCTTAAAATGAAATATTTATCTTGTTAAGTTCAGTATATACCTTATACCAAGAATAAAGTCAAGTATAGATTGTTATAAAAATATCATGATCATAAAGACCTTGTGTTCGAAAAGAAGAAAGTCAGGAAGCCCATAGTGACTTTTTTCGATAAATTATGTTGAAAAAACAGGAGAAATAAAGTAAATTGAAGTTGTCCTTAGTATAAAGTTTTGCGATGATGAGGAAGAAGATGAGAGAAGAAAAATGGATCAGATATATCTTACGATTGGACAAATGGCGGATTTGAATCATGTGACAACACAGACGCTTCGTCTTTATGACAGGGAAGGACTATTGAAACCGGAATTTCAAGATGAATCCAATGGCTATCGGTACTATCATATGAATCAATGTGCACAGCTGGATATGATTCAGACGATGAAAATTTGTGGAATGACTTTGAGGCAGATTAGACAGCAATTGGAAAATAGTTCTCTGGAGGAATTACATATTTTTTTGCAGGAACAGGATAAGATGCTGGAAGAAAAGATGCGTCAGCTATCTGACAGCCGCAAATCGATCCATCGCTTGTGTGCGAATATTGGACAACTAAAATCCCTCCCGCCTGTAGGAGAGATTTTTCTCGAATATGTACAGGAGAGAAGAATTGACACTCTGTACACCGAGATCGATTATTTTACTGACGGATATGCGGGATATGAACGGATGCTTCGAAGGTTCAAGGATCATATGGTAAATCATAATCTTCCATTGTCTTATTTTCTCAATGCAGGTACATTGATAGAAAAAGAAGATTTTGTACGGGAACAATATGTGGCACACACAGTTTTTATTTTTGTGGATGAGGAGTACCCGGAAATAGAGACTGTACGGAAAGTACCAGAAGGTCTGATGATGGCTATCTGCGCGGATGATCCGGAAAAAGAGCTGGAATACGCCAAAAAGCTGTATCGAAAATTACAGGAAATGGGGTATGAGGCAGAAGGGGATTATCTTTGCGAGGTGATATCCCAGCTTCCAATGATAGGAAATGGTGGGAAAAGGGATATGATTTACAAAATTCAAGTGCCAGTAAGGAGGAAAATGTAATTATGGAGATTAGAACAGCAACTATTCAGGATCTGGAAGCTGTTGCAGCAGTGGAAGCGGAATGTTTTCCACCGGCTGAAGCAGCGACTAAAAAGGAATTTGAAGAAAGACTTCGTGCGTATAGCAATCATTTTTGGCTTATGTTCGATGGGGATAAATTAATCGCATTTGTGGACGGATTCGTAACAGACCTGCCGGATTTGACAGATGAAATGTATGCCAATGCAGATATGCATGATGAAAATGGAGCGTGGCAGATGATTTTCGGAGTCAATACCATTCCGGCATACCGCAAGAAAGGCTATGCGGGTCAGTTGATAGAGCGGGCAATTGCCGATGCACGTGCGCAGGGACGCAAGGGACTTGTTCTTACATGTAAAGATAAGCTTGTTCATTATTATGCAAAATTTGGGTTCGTGGACGAAGGAGTATCAGAACATTCTACACATGGAAATGTAGTATGGAATCAGATGAGATTGGTTTTCTAGAAAGTGATGGAAAATTTGAGTATTAACATTTCTTGAGTTATGCGAGGCACATTGCACAGAAGTAGTATGATAGGTGGGAAAATTTATTTCATTTTCCCACCTATTTGATTGTTTTCAAATACCATTTTTCCACGCTGCCAATTAATCCATATAACCCCATTGCAATTATGCAAAGAATACAAATCGACATCAATAACCAATCTAACTTAAATACCTGACTTCCATAGATGATCAAATATCCCAGTCCTTCTCGTCCCCCGATAAATTCTCCAATTACAACGCCCACAAGGCAAAGTCCAATATTTACTTTCATGGTACTGATAATAGAAGGAATGTTTCCGGGGAGAACGATTTTTGTCAGTGCATGCCATTTGTTTCCACGAAGGGTGTAGATGAGAGTGAGTTTCTGGGAATCTACATTTTGGAAACAGGTATATAGAGTAAGTACACTTCCGAAAATCGCCACCGACATTCCTGCGATGATAATCGTTGTACGTGTGGCGCCGAACCAGACAATGAGAAGAGGAGCCAGTGCAGATTTTGGCAAACTGTTCAGAACCACCAGATATGGTTCCAGAATTTCGGACAGAGACTGATTCAGCCAGAGAATAATTGCGGCCAGTATACTAAAAAAAGTTACGAAAATAAAACTAAGAATCGTTTCATACAAAGTCACTCCTGTGTGCAGGAAAATACTTTTGTCTTTTACCATTCCAATAAAACATAGGACGATACGTGAAGGACTACTGAAAATAAAAGAGTCAATGATTCCCGTGTCTGCTGTAATTTCCCATATAAGCAGAAATCCTATAAGTAGTAAGATTCTTGTGAAACGGACAAATTGTTTATGGTGTTTGATTTTTTTTAAATAAGAAATCTGGTATTTTGATACTTCAGTCATTATGGTTCAGCTCCTTCCAGATTAAATTAAAATATGTTTTGAATTCAGGTGCATTTCTGCGTTCTAAAGGTGAGAGGTCAGGAGTTTCGAATCTGATATCGACTGTTTGATGGACGGTGGCGGGGCGTTTTGTCAGAATGATGATTCGATCGGCCAGACTTACAGCTTCGGATAGATCATGGGTGACAAGAATTGCGGTTTTCTTTTCGCCCCGGATGATACGTCCAATATCATCACTGACATTTAGACGAGTCTGATAGTCCAGTGCTGAAAAAGGTTCATCAAGAAGGAGAATGTCCGGATCTAATACCAGGGTCCGAATTAGTGCCGCTCTCTGACGCATTCCGCCGGAAAGTTCAGAAGGGCGGGAATTTGCGAATTGTTTCAGCCCATAAGTTTCCAGCATCTGTAGGGCATTTGCTTTCGTGTAGGTATTTAATTTATGCTGAATTTCAAGTCCAAGGATGACATTGGAGTAAATACTGCGCCATTCCAGCAATTCATCTTTCTGGAGCATATATCCAATATTAATTTTATGATCAGGATTTAGATTTCCATAAAAAGTAATGCTTCCATTTTCAGGAGAAAGTAATCCGGCAATGATGTGAAGCAAGGTGGATTTTCCACATCCGGAAGGTCCTACGATTGCAATAAATTCGCCTTCTTTTATGGAAAAAGAGATTTTCGTGAGTGCCAAAGTTTCCGCATCTGCTGTATGGTAAGAAAAATCGATATTTTTCAGTTCTAATATTTGTTTCATGGCAGAACCTCCAATAGTCACAACGTATGGAAATCATTTTTTATTATTTTATGAAAGTGTTGAAAATGAGTGCGCAAATCCAATATAATTACATGAGATGAGAGGTGACGATAAAATGGAGCGCAATTATCAGAAAGAATTAGAAAAGTTAATCTATAATCTTGAAAAAGAAAAAAGGGTTCCAACGCTGTTATTACACAGCTGCTGTGCCCCGTGCAGCAGCTATGTGCTGGAATACCTTTCCGACTTTTTTTCAATTACTGTTTTTTATTATAATCCAAATATTTTTCCAGAGGAAGAATTTGTAAAACGTATCAGGGAGCAGGAGATGTTGATCGCAAAGCTTCCTGCCAGACATAAAATCTCTTTTGTGGCAGGAGCGTATGACAGTGATAAATTTTATGCCATGGCAAAGGGACTTGAGATGGTTCCGGAGGGGGGCGAGCGTTGCTTTAAATGCTATGAACTACGTCTGCGTGAGGCGGCGGAGATAGCAAAAAAGAAAGGATTTGATTATTTTACCACCACTTTAAGTATCAGTCCTTTGAAGAACGCAAAGAAACTGAATGAAATTGGTGAAAGACTTGCAGAGGAATATGGCGTAAAATATCTGAACTCTGATTTTAAGAAGAAGAGCGGATACAAGCGTTCGACAGAGCTCTCGAAAGAATATGGATTATACCGGCAGGATTATTGTGGATGTGTTTATTCGAAGCTCGAAAGAGAGCGACAAAAATCTTTACAGACACATTAATTCTGTGATACACTAAAGCACAGATATTTAAATATAAAAGAGATTTATCATAGAAGAAAAGAGGAATAGAAAATGGCACAATTATGGGGTGGACGTTTTACAAAAGAAACAGATCAGTTGGTTTATAATTTTAATGCTTCTATTTCTTTTGACAAGAGATTCTATGAACAGGACATCAAGGGGAGTATTGCCCATGTAATGATGCTCTGTAAGCAGGGAATCCTAACGGAAGAAGAAAAGAGAGAAATCATTGCAGGTCTGGAAAGTATTTTAAGTGATGTTCAGAGTGGCAAATTAGAAATCTCTGAAAAATACGAAGACATCCACAGTTTTGTAGAAGCGAATCTGATCGACAGAATCGGGGATGCCGGAAAGAAATTACATACAGGAAGAAGCCGGAATGACCAGGTGGCGCTGGATATGAAACTTTACACTCGTGGAGAAATTATTGCGCTTCAGGGACTGGTGAAGGAAATGCTTTATGAACTTCTTGAGATCATGAAGGCACATACAGAGACGATCATGCCTGGTTTTACACATTTACAAAAGGCACAGCCAATTACACTTGCACATCACATGGGTGCATATTTTGAGATGTTCAAGAGAGATTATTCTCGCCTTCAGGATATTTATAAACGTATGAATACCTGTCCGCTTGGAGCAGGCGCATTAGCTGGAACCACTTATCCGCTTGACAGGAACTATACAGCAGAATTACTTGGTTTCGATGGACCGACTTTAAATAGTATGGATTCGGTTTCAGACCGTGATTACCTGATTGAACTTATGAGTGCACTGGCAACGATTATGATGCACCTTAGCCGTTTTTCAGAAGAGGTCATCATCTGGAATTCAAATGAATACCAGTTTGTTGAAATTGATGACGGATATAGTACAGGAAGCAGTATTATGCCACAGAAGAAGAATCCGGATATTGCGGAACTTGTCAGAGGTAAGACGGGACGTGTCTACGGTGCGCTCATGTCTATTCTGACAACAATGAAAGGAATTCCACTCGCATATAACAAGGATATGCAAGAGGATAAAGAACTTGTATTTGATGCAATTGATACTGCGAAAGGTTGTCTTGCACTTTTTACAGGCATGCTTGCGACAATGAAATTTAACACGGACAAGATGTTAGAGAGTGCACGTCACGGATTTACAAATGCAACGGATGCAGCAGATTATCTTGTAAATCATAATGTTCCATTCCGTGATGCACATGGAATTGTTGGACAACTGGTTCTTTATTGTATCGAAAAAGGAATCGCACTTGATGATATGACGCTGGAAGAATATCAGGCAATTTCACCGGTATTCCAGGAGGACATTTATGATGCCATCAGCATGGAAACCTGTGTAAATAAAAGAAGAACAGTCGGTGCTCCCGGACCGGATGTAATGCGGGAAGTGATTGATATATATACAAATTATCTGGAAAATTGTTAAAAGGATCGGAAAGAGAGGAAGATAAAAATGGAAAAGAAATTAAGAGTTGGAATTCTTGGAGCGACAGGTATGGTTGGACAGAGGTTTATTGCACTTCTCGAAAATCATCCATGGTATGAAGTGGTCACACTTGCAGCAAGTGAACGCTCAGCAGGGAAAACATATGAAGAAGCAATTGGTGACCGTTGGAAAATGTCTACACCAATGCCGGAAGCTGTGAAAAAATTGATCGTATACAATGTAAATGAAGTAGAAAAAGTTGCTGCTACAGTAGATTTTGTCTTCAGTGCAGTGGATATGACCAAAGATGAAATCCGCGCAATCGAAGAGGCATATGCAAAGACAGAAACACCTGTTGTTTCCAACAATAGTGCTCACCGCTGGACACCAGATGTTCCAATGGTAATTCCAGAAGTGAACCCTGAACATTTTGATATTATTGAAGCACAGAAAAAGCGCCTTGGAACAAAGAGAGGATTTATTGCAGTAAAACCGAACTGCTCTATTCAGAGCTATGCACCAGTTCTTACAGCATGGATGGAATATGAGCCGACAGAAGTGGTTGCGACCACATATCAGGCAATCTCAGGCGCTGGAAAGACATTTAAAGACTGGCCGGAAATGGTGGAAAATATCATTCCATATATCGGAGGAGAAGAAGAGAAGAGCGAACAGGAACCACTTCGTATCTGGGGAAAAATTGAAGGCGATAAGATCGTGAAAGCAGAAGGACCAAAGATTACAACACAGTGTATCCGTGTTCCTGTACTCAACGGACATACTGCAGCGGTATTTGTTAAATTTGCAAAGAAACCAACAAAGGAAGAACTGATTGAAAAACTTCGCAATTTCAAAGGCATTCCACAGGAATTAAATCTTCCAAGTGCGCCAAAACAGTTCATTCAGTATATGGAAGAGGATAATCGTCCACAGGTAACTCTGGACGTAGATTACGAAAATGGAATGGGAATTTCAGTAGGCCGTCTGAGAGAAGATTCTATTTATGACTATAAATTTGTCGGACTTTCCCACAACACCGTGCGCGGTGCAGCCGGCGGTGCTGTATTATGTGCAGAAACTCTCACAGCAAAAGGATTTATTCAGGCAAAATAAGAACTTGACAAATAGAGATACAGTTGTTAGAATTATAAAAAACAGAACGCGCTCTGTTTTTTGGAGGATTAGAAAATGAGAAAACAGGCATATTCCATTTTAGTACATAATAATCCAGGTCTTTTGAATAGAATGTCCGGATTATTCAGCCGAAGAGGATATAACATTGAAAGTATCACTGCAGGTACGACAGCGGATCCAAGGTATACAAGAATTACAATTGTAGCAAGCGGGGATGAAGATATTCTTTCACAGATTGAGAAACAGGTCCGTAAGATGGAGGATGTGATTGATATCAAGCCATTAAGTAAGGAGAATTCAGTTTTCAGGGAGATTATGATGATCAAGCTTCGTGTGAACGCTGCAGAAAGAGCTGAAGTTGCATCTATTGTAGATATTTTCCGTGCGAAGATCGTCAACGTCGAAAAAGACTGTCTTATTATTGAACTTACAGGTACTGAATCTAAGCTGGAAGCATTCTTGTCTTTATTAGATGGCTATGAGATTCTTGAACTTGCCCGCACAGGTATTACGGGGCTTACAAGAGGTGTGGAAGACGTGGTATATGTTGGCACAGAAAAGAACAGAAAGCTAGGGGCAGAGAGCCTTTAACTCGTATAGAAAAAGAACATTGTAGATGGAGGATAAGAACAATGGCAAAAATTTATTATCAGGAAGATTGTAATTTATCAGTATTGGAAGGAAAGAAAATTGCTATCATTGGTTACGGAAGCCAGGGACATGCACATGCACTGAACTTAAAAGAGTCTGGATGTGATGTAATTATCGGCCTTTACGAAGGAAGTAAATCATGGAAAAGAGCAGAAGAACAGGGCTTTCAGGTATACACAGCTGCAGAGGCTGCGAAATTAGCTGATATCATTATGATTCTTATCAACGACGAATTACAGGCTGATATGTATAAAAAAGATATCGAACCAAATCTTGAAGAAGGCAATATGTTAATGTTTGCTCATGGATTTAATATTCATTATGGATGTATCACTCCACCAGCGAATGTGGACGTTACAATGATCGCTCCAAAAGGACCTGGACATACAGTAAGAAGCGAATATCAGGCAGGAAAAGGTGTTCCTTGTCTTGTAGCTGTACAGCAGGATGCTACAGGAAAGGCTTTAGATAAAGCACTTGCATATGCACTTGGAATCGGTGGAGCAAGAGCTGGTGTTCTTGAAACAACATTCAAGACAGAGACAGAAACAGACCTTTTTGGTGAACAGGCTGTACTTTGCGGTGGTGTCTGTGCACTTATGCAGGCAGGTTTCGAAACACTTGTAGAAGCAGGATATGACCCAAGAAATGCATACTTCGAATGTATTCATGAAATGAAACTTATCGTAGATCTTATCTACCAGAGTGGTTTTGCAGGAATGAGATATTCTATCTCTAATACAGCTGAATATGGTGATTACGTTACAGGACCAAAGATTATCACAGAAGATACAAAGAAAGCTATGAAGAAAATCCTTGCAGACATTCAGGATGGAACATTTGCGAAAGAATTCTTACTTGATATGTCACCAGCAGGACGTCAGGTTCACTTCAAAGCAATGAGAAGAAACGCAGCAGAACATATGTCAGAAAAAGTTGGAGAAGAAGTAAGAAAGCTTTACAGCTGGAACGGAGAAGACAAATTAATTAATAACTAATCATCGAAAAGCGATATTTGGTTTTGAAATCCAAGTATCGCTTTTTTAAACTACTTCTATATTGATTAGTGAAAGAGTATATTTTTGTAGCAAAAGACATTAAGATAAGGTCAATTTGCATAAAAAAAAACTAAAAAATTAGTGAAAACATAAAAAAACAAAATAAACCACAAAATACGACAGGTGTCGTTTTGAAATAGCTATCTTTCTTTTAAAATTGAATTGCAATCTAAAGGAAAGATACGAAAGGGACTCAAATTATGTATAAAAAATTAATGAACTGTTTAAAAAGTGTAAGAGAAAAAACAGATTTCAAACCAGAGGTGGCTTTAATCTTAGGTTCCGGATTGGGAAATTTTGCTGATGAGATTAATATTGTAGATAGTATTGCATACACCGATATTGAAGGTTTTCCTGTAT
>JAQYAI010000093.1 GCA_029227655.1 bacterium
AAGTGATTGACAAAATGATGGTTTCCGTGGTATAAATATATGGTGACTTGAGAAAGTCAGAACAGAATATAGGGGATTGGTCAAATGGTATGATAGGAGTCTCCAAAACTTTTGGCGGGGGTTCGATTCCCTCATCCCCTGGTAGTAAAAGCACTAGAAACGCGTTATTTGCGGTGTTTCCAGTGCTTTTTTTGGATGCAAAGATACTTTGCGTGACAATTTCTGTATTTTATCACATAATAAAAATAGAAATATAAGCGTGGAAGTGGGTGAAAAAATGGCAAACATAGGAAAACATATTAAGAAATTCAGATTGCAGAAGAACATGACGCAGGGCGAGTTGGCAGAAAAAATATTTGTCAGCAGGCAGACGATTTCGAATTATGAAAATAATAAATCTCAACCAGGCATTGAGGTGCTGGTGAAAATCGCAGAGATTTTTGAATACATGTATTTTGAGATAGCGATATTACTATTTTTGATTATGGGAGCAATACTTGGAATAACGAAAAAGAAGAAAATTCAGGAATAGTTTCCAAAAATATTTGGATACGGTTTGATTTGATTTTAGAGGTTCATAGTAAATGCGAGAACTGAACCACCATAGATAGCATAAAAGTTGTCGGACAATAAAAACAGAAAACATATACAAATGAAATGGAGTCAGCTATAATTCGAATAGGATACAAAGGAAGGAGGGAAAACGGATTGGATGTCTTTCACAGAAAGGTGGATTATAGTTATGAAAAGACGAATTAAAGGAATAAAATGTTTAATTTTTTTAGTAATGTTGTCATGCATAGGAGCATTTGCTGCTGGTTGTGGTGAAAAAAAAGAAACAAAGGATACTCCGCAAGAAGTGGGGAAACGATTCTTGGAACAAGTATTTACTTCTGACTATGAAGAACGATATACGGAATTTTTGAAAGATGAGGATGTTGAAAAATACTATAAGACATTTTCTGAATATGCATCACAAGAATGTATAGAGGGTTTAAAGCAGAATCGAATCCCGGCGAAATATGATAAAGAGGCGAAGGAAGAGAAAGAATTTTACACTGTCTCAGAAATTGACCTCAAATTTGATGAAACTGGAACGGGAACTTTTGAAGTTTTATTGGTAGATAAAAAGAATAAGGATGAGGTAGTACAAAAGGCAACAGGCCAGATCACAGTAGATGATAAAAAAGTAAATTCATTCTTTTTGAGTAATATCGTTCCGTGTGAAAAATGATTCTGAAAATATGTCTTTTGTAAAAGCGAATGAAAGCCGGTTTTTGCTTGTGGGAATTGGATATTATAGGAGATGGGGAACAAGAGATTAATATCAGGAGGTGTGTTATATGAGGAAGCAGTTTTTATTGTTATGTTTGCTTGGAGTGATAGGCCTTACATGTGCAGATTGCGGGACGCAGGAGAAAGCGATATCGCTAAAGCATGGCGATGTAGATGAAGTCGCCAAGATTCAGCTTGATTCTTATAAGTCGACGCCGGATGAATTCGGTGAAGAGAAAGTGGAAGCTTTTATGGGGAAGTTAGAAGAGGCGATACCTCTCGAAGAGGGAAAAGAGATTGAAAGAGATAAAAATCCGAATTCTTATCAGGTGATTTCTTTGATTTATAATGATGAGGAAAGGGATATGTTCTACTTTTTCCGAAAAGATGGCGAGTGGTATATAGAGACGATGAGCGGAACCATTTTCTATGGTGAAGAGGCGCTCAGTGAAATCATTCAATTTGGAGATGTTGAAGGCGGACCTGGTGTTTTCTCAATGTCGCTTGAGAAAGAAGATGTAAGAAAACTGATAGAATTGAAACAGTCTTTTGCAGAAGATGGTCTGGAATATTATTTTGCAACAGATCTGTTGCAAAGAGAATTGGAAGGATACACAAAAGAGACAGCTCTGGAAGATACAAAAAAATGGATAGAGGAAAAATACCGCTTGTATCAGGCACTCATCGAGGCTGGCTATGAAGTTACCGATGAGGAGCTCAAAGAGGCGATAGAAGAAGAAATGGATGTAATCAGACAGGCGGAAAATTATGATGACTTTTATGCAGAATATCTGGTCCTTTATGAAGAAGCGGATACTTCGGTAGAAGAAATTTTGCAGAAAGAAAAAGGCCGTATTCGATATAATAGAATGTCAGAAAAACTATATGCTGAAAAATACGAAGATTTCCGGACGGGAAAGGATACCATAGCAGACCAGACGTATGATGATTTTTTAAGTTATTACAATGCATATATGTCAGAGAAAATTCTTCCTCTGACAGAGAAATATGATTTGACGGAAGTTACGAAAGCAATGGAAACATATAGTAAGAAATATTAGAATGTTGAAGGTTGGACTGGGAATCTGAATGAAAGACGCTGTCAAGTATTTACATGCAAAAAAATGCAAACTGTTATTTTTAACAAAAATTTTGGATTGAAAATGTCAATTTGGTTATAAATAAAAAAAATAGAAAAACCCTCTTCCCTTTTTCTACATAATGCTGTATCATAATTTATGCGAACACAAAATATTGTGACGAAACAAAAAAGTGTCTCAATATTTAGTATACATATAGTGACCATAGAAAGAGGAGATAAGGATGGATTTAGCAGTTAAAACAAAGGTTATCAAGAGGAACGGAGAAGAGGTTAACTTTGACTTATCTAAGATCGTGAATGCAATTCAGAAGGCGAATGCAGGAACGGATCATATTCATCAGATGAATGAATATCAGATTCGTGCCATTGCTGAAACCATTGCACAGAAGGCGAATGAGTCTACACATGCTGTTCATGTGGAAGATATTCAGGATATGGTAGAAACGGGAATTATGGAGATGCGTGGTTATGAAGTAGCGCAGAAATATGTCCGTTATCGTTATAAGAGAGAGTTAAAGAGAAAGACAAATACAACAGATAATGGAATCCTTGCACTTATTGAACATTTGAATGAAGAAGTAAAACAGGAGAATTCGAACAAGAATCCGGTGATCAATTCTACACAGCGTGACTACATGGCGGGTGAGGTAAGTAAGGATTTGACAAAGCGTGTGCTTCTTCCGGAAGAAATCGTGCATGCACACGAAGAAGGAATTATTCACTTCCATGATATGGATTATTTTGCACAGAAGGAGCATAACTGTGACCTGATCAATCTGGAAGATATGCTCCAGAACGGAACGGTTATCAGTGAGACAATGATCGAAACACCGAAGAGCTTCTTTACGGCATGTAATGTAACCACTCAGATCGTTGCACAGGTAGCAAGTAATCAGTATGGCGGACAGTCATTTACACTGTCACACTTGGTTCCATTTGTAGATGTGAGTCGTAAGAAAATTTATAAAAATGTAGTCGAAGAGAGAACGGAACTGGGAGAATCTCTGGATCCGGAAATCATTGGAAAGATTACAGAACGTCGACTGAAAGACGAGATCCGCAGTGGTATTCAGACGATTCAGTATCAGCTCATCACACTGATGACATGTAATGGACAGGCTCCGTTCGTAACCATGTTCATGTATCTGGATGAAGTTTCGGAAGGACAGCAGAGGGATGACCTTGCGATGATCATTGAAGAAGTGCTCATCCAGCGTATGCAGGGCGTAAAGAATGAAAAGGGTGTCTGGATTACACCTGCATTCCCGAAACTGATCTATGTATTGGATGAAGACAATATTACTGAGGATGCAAAATATTGGTATTTGACAGAACTTGCTGCCAAATGTACAGCAAAGCGCATGGTTCCAGATTATATTTCTGCGAAAGTAATGCGCGAACTCAAGGGTGGAAATGTGTACACATGTATGGGATGCCGTTCTTTCCTTACGGTCGAAGATAAGCAGAAGAACCCGGATGGAACACATAAATTCTATGGAAGATTTAATCAGGGTGTAGTAACAATCAACCTTGTTGATGTTGCATGTTCTTCCAATGGAAATATGGACAGATTCTGGGAAATTCTTGACGCAAGGCTGGAACTCTGTCACAGAGCACTTAGATGCAGACATGAACGTTTGTTAGGAACTGTTTCTGATGTTGCGCCGATTCTCTGGCAGCATGGTGCACTTGCACGTCTGAAAAAGGGCGAGACAATTGATAAATTATTATATGATGGATATTCAACGATTTCGTTAGGCTATACAGGTCTTTATGAAATGTGTATGAGAATGCTTGGCAAATCTCATACAGATCCTGATGCAAAACCATTTGCACTTGCTGTGATGCAGCGTCTCAATGACAAGTGTGCCGAGTGGAAAGCCGCAGAAAATATCAGCTATTCTGTGTACGGAACACCGATGGAATCTACCACATACCGTTTCGCAAAATGTTTACAGAAACGTTTTGGAATCATTCCAGGTGTTACAGATAAGAACTATATTACGAACAGTTATCATGTACATGTGACAGAAGAGATTGATGCATTCAGCAAATTAAAATTTGAAGCTGAATTCCAGAAGCTGTCACCAGGTGGAGCAATCAGTTACGTGGAAGTTCCAAATATGCAGAACAATATTCCAGCGGTACTTAAAGTGATGCAGTTCATTTATAACAACATTATGTATGCAGAGCTTAATACAAAGAGTGATTTCTGCGAAGAATGCGGTTATGACGGAGAAATTGAAATCAAAGAAGATGAATCTGGTAAACTGATCTGGAGATGCCCAAATTGTGGAAATACAGACCAGGATAAGCTCTTTGTGGCAAGAAGAACTTGCGGATATATCGGAACACAGTTCTGGAATCAGGGACGTACACAGGAAATCAAAGACCGCGTGCTTCATTTATCAAATGGAACTATCTGCAAGGAATAAGTTTCTAAAGAAAGCATTTCCTGAGAGGAGAAAATGATGCATATAGGAGAAATTTTGAGGGCTGACAGTGCAAATGGAGAAGGAATACGAGTAAGTATTTTCGTATCCGGATGTACCAACCGATGTCCGGGATGTTTCCAACCGGAAACATGGGATTTTAACTATGGAAGGCTCTATGATAAAGAGATAGAGAAACTGCTTTTTGATGAACTGTCACAGCCGTATTATGATGGGCTGACGATTCTTGGAGGAGAGCCGTTTGAGCCATCCAACCAGTTCGGTATCATCGAAATTATCCGTCGTGTAAGAAGAGAGCTTCCGGATAAAAATATCTGGATCTACACAGGATTTATATACGATACGGATTTGGCACCAGGCGGACGAAAGTACACAGAGGTGACAGATGAGATTCTCGACAATATTGATATTCTGGTAGACGGAAGATTTGAACAGGATAAAAAGAATCTTCGTCTGAATTTCAGAGGAAGTGAGAACCAGAGAATCATTGATATGAAGAAGACAAGGGCAGAAGGCAAAGTGGTACTGTCACCACTGAATAATTAAATAAGAATTTGGAAAAGGTTCTGGACTACATGGACAATGTTAAATTTAATGACGTTGAATATGAGTTTGGAATCTTTTTTGTGGTGAGATGAAGAGCCAAAGTGTCTATGGGAAAAAAGTAAGATCTGGGACACCTACCTTGAGGATATAAGGTACCTATGGTGGAAAAGTGGTATCTGGGGTACGCATTTTTTGGGGATTGGTGGCTATAGAGAAAAAGAATCGCCAGAGGTACTCAATTATCATATTATTTATAAACTAATGTAAAATTGAGTATCTGAGAGAATGATTTTTCAGCATATATACGTTGTCGGAGCTGTGCAAGTAACCTATAGTCAAATTTTTTTAGATAGATACGCAAACCAAGATTTAGAGTATCTTGTATTATAATTTTTTCGCATAGGTACTATTGACTTATTATTTATGTGATTGAGCAAAATTCTATGATTCATGGACTTCATTCTGACCATCATGGTTAGACTTTTTATGTGATATAAGGTATGATTTGAGTAAGAGAAAGAGGGGGGTGGCAGGATGGATGCAGCTGAATTTGGAAAGAAGATTATGATGCTTAGAAAACAAAAAGGAATGACGCAGACGAAGCTGGCAGAGCAGATCAATGTGAGCAATAAGACGATTTCTCGATGGGAGACAGGGGAAGGATTTCCTGAGATTTCATTGTTAAAGCCACTGGCGAAGGCACTGGGAACAACGGTGGATGAACTGCTTGGCGATGAGGAAGCATCTTCAGAAGAACAGACAAAAGAAAAACCAAAGCATCATTTTTTTGATTTTTTGGGAAAGGAATCGGATTATGAAGAAGTTCCAATAGATATAACTGCTTAAAAGAGTTTGTAGTAGAGACTTTGGAAGCTTTGAAAAGTGGAAAGCTATTCTTTGTATTGTATATTCTGATCATGACAAGAATCCTTTTACCGGCAGGATCGACATACAGTGATGTGATGAATGATGTGGAATGTCAACTTGCAAGGGCAGTTGTGTGCAAATATTTGCTGATTTTGGGAATTACAGTGGCAGTGATGCTGGGAGTTCAGATTCGGCAGTGGAGAAAGGGATATCTTGATCTTTTTTCAGCAATTGGAAACAGCATTGCACTTGTAGTTTTTGGAGTCGGATATTTCATTTCTTATAGAGATCGGAGAAAGGTGGGATTTTGGAATTGTGAGTACTTTTCTGTGAACCGGATTTTAATGCTAAAGGTGAATGGAATTGTGTTGATGCTGGTGACTCTGATGTATCTTATAGTAGCGGTAAAGAACTGGAAAAGAGTAATATGTAAATTAAAAAGTTTCTGGAATTCGCTTGTTATATTTAATAAGATTTCTTTTGTATGTCTGGGCATTTGTACTGTGGTGATGTTTTGGAGTATATGCAAGGTTTTCTTGATTTTCCTTATAAGAATTTATACAGCAGAAGAAAGTCTGTCAATTTTGTCAATGTTTGATGTGGTGTCTATAAATATGATATCTCCATATGTATGTAATTTGGGCGTGTTCAGCAGTATATTAGGTCTTATCATAGGACTTTTAGGAGGATATAAGAAGCAGACGAAGGGAAGCATCTTTTTTGCGATTACATGTTATGTAGGAAGAGTTGCATTTGTGTGGATAGCAATGTTATTGTCAAGTTTTCTTACCTTTATCTTTTTTCATTAGTCCTGTTTCAAATGTTGACAAACATGGGATGAAGTTGTAAACTTTACTTCGATAAAAGACAATGGCAAGGGGAGCTGGCAGCAGCCGGCTGAGAGTAAGATTTACGCATCTTTGACCTGTGACCTGATCTGGATAATGCCAGCGTAGGAAGAGCAAATAGTAGTGTTCATGTATTTCAGACCTCGCAGGATGTATCTTGCGGGGTTTTTGATTTTCACGAGGAAAAAGGAGGAAGAAAAATGAATGCAAGTGTAGCAATTCAGACACTGCCAGAGGCAAAAAATGATGAAGAATTAATCCGTATTGTAGATGAGGTGATTGATTACATTAAGAGTACGGGACTTAATTATTATGTAGGACCATTTGAGACAGCAATTGAGGGTGATTATGATGAACTGATGGACATCGTAAAAGAATGCCAGCACATCGCAATTCGTGCAGGTGCACCATCGGTGGCAGCGTACATCAAAGTGACATATAGACCAGAAGGAGAAGTGCTGACCATTGAAAAGAAAGTCACAAAACACCACCAGTAAGGTCTGGCCGACACTGGCTATCTGTATATTATTAGCGGTCTGGCAGTTTGTAAGTGGGACAGGAATTGTGGCGAAATATCTGCTTCCGTCTCCCATTGATGTAATAAAAGCATTTGTTTCAGAATTTCCTATTTTGATGGAAAATGCGAAAGTGACGCTTCTGGAAGCTTTTGTAGGACTTGGTGTAGGAATTTTGGTAGGATTTGTGATAGCGGTCATTATGGACCGTTTTGACCGGTTATATCAGGCATTTTATCCATTGATTGTCCTGACACAGACCATACCAACGGTTGCAATTGCGCCGCTTTTGGTTTTGTGGTTTGGATATGAAATGCTGCCGAAGGTCATTCTGATCGTACTGACAACATTTTTCCCGATTACGGTCAGTTTATTAAATGGATTCCGTGCCGCAGACAAGGATACGATGAATCTTATGCGCTCTATGGGAGCGTCCAAGATGCAGATCTTTTGGTATGTAAAATTCCCAGAATCGCTGGAACAGTTTTTTTCCAGTCTTAGGATTTCCGCTTCCTACGCTGTGATCGGTGCTGTGATTTCGGAGTGGCTGGGTGGATATCATGGACTTGGGGTTTATATGACGAGAGTAAAGAAATCATTTTCTTTTGATAAAATGTTTGCGGTCATTTTTTTGATTTCGGCAATCAGTCTCCTGCTTATGTGGGGCGTAGACGTTTTGCAGAAGAAATGTATGCCTTGGAAGGAGAAAAAGTAAATGAAAAAGCGTTTATTAAGTATATTATTGGTTACAGCTATGGCAGTTTCCATGCTGGGCTGTGCTTCTGGAAAGAAAGAAGCAGAAACGAAAGGGAAAGAAAGTCAGGAAAAAGAACTGGAAGAAATTACGTTTGTTCTTGACTGGGCTCCAAATACGAACCATACCGGAATTTATGTGGCAGATGCCAAAGGATATTTTGAGGATGCTGGAATTAAGATCAACATTGTTCAGCCGCCGGAAGATGGTGCAGAAATTCTGGTTGCATCAGAAAAAGCGCAGTTTGGTGTATCCTTTCAGGACAGCATGCTTCCTGCTTTAGTAGGGGCAAATGCACTTCCTATTGAAGCTGTTGCAGCAATTCTTCAGCACAATACTTCTGGAATTATTTCCAGAGCTGGAGAAGGTATGGACAGGCCAAAAGGTCTGGAAGGAAAGAAATATGCTACATGGGACCTTGCTCTGGAAAAAGCTACGATTAAGGATGTGGTAGAAGCTGACGGCGGAGATTATGATAAGATTGAAATGATTCCAAGTACAGTTACAGATGAAGTCTCAGCGCTTCAGAGCAAATCTGTGGATGCAATCTGGATTTTCTATGGATGGGCTGGAATTGCAACAGAAGTGGCTGGTCTTGACACCGATTATTTTGCATTTAAAGATATCAATGAAGCACTTGATTTCTATACACCGGTTATCATTGGCAATTCACAGTGGATGGAAGAACATGCAGAAGTAACAAAAGCGTTTCTTTCAGCTGTAAAAAAGGGATATGAATTCGCAATTGAACATCCGGAAGAAGCTGGAGAAATTTTATGTGAGGCTGCACCGGAACTTGATGAGGAACTGGTACAGGCAAGTCAGGAGTATATGAAAGATCAGTATCAGGCAGATGCCAAGAGCTGGGGATATATTGATCCACAGCGTTGGAATGCATATTATAACTGGATTAATGAAAAGGGTCTTTCAGAAGAAAAGGTTCCGGAAAATATAGGATTTACAAATGAATATCTGGAGAATTAATTTATGGCAGAACTGAAAGTCACCGATGTGACGGTTGTTTATGATGACAAGACAATAATAGAGGATGTATCGCTGGAGCTTCATGAGGGAGAACTGGTGAGTCTGCTTGGAGCAAGCGGTGGCGGAAAGACGACACTTTTCAATGTTATTTCCGGACTTCAGGAACCGGAGAATGGAACCGTCGCTTTGAATGGTGAAGATATTACAGGACATCCCGGACATGTCAGCTATATGCTTCAGAAGGATCTTCTTCTTCCGTACAGGACTATTGAGGATAATGTGGCACTCCCACTTTTGATAAAAGGGGAGAAGAAAGAAACAGCACGTGAAAAGGCGAGAGCACATTTTACAGAATTTGGACTGGAAGGAACAGAAAAGAAATATCCACATCAGCTCTCGGGAGGAATGCGGCAGAGAGCGGCGCTGCTCAGAACGTATATGTTCTCGAACGAAATTGCACTTCTGGATGAGCCGTTCAGTTCCCTTGATACCATGACGAAGAGTGAGATGCACAGATGGTATCTTGATGTAATGGATAAAATTAAAATGTCCACACTTTTTATTACGCATGATATTGATGAAGCCATTCTCTTGTCTGACAGGATCTATCTGCTCACTGGAGCGCCTGGGAAGATTACAGAGGAAATTGTGATTGAAGAGCCAAAGCCAAGAAAACCAGATTTTAATTTAACAGAAGAATTTATGAACTATAAAAAGAAAATATTAAGTTTACTTTAGAAGAGAGAGTGCCAGATGGCACTCTTTTCTGGTTTGAAAGAAATTCTTCGCGAAAGTACCTTGACTTGTCATTACGGAGAATCGGAGAGGAAAAGTTGAAATGCTGGCATAGGTTTTGTATAATAAGAACAGTTGAAAAAAGGAGGCCGAAGAAATGATTCGCAGAGCAACCATAGAAGATTTGCAAGAACTTCTGGATATTTATAATTATGAGGTGGAACATGGAGTGGCCACATTTGATGAGGTGCCACGTACTTATGAGCAGAGAAAAGAATGGTTCGACGCACATCAGGGAAAGTATATTCTAATTGTAAAAGAAGTGGATGGAAAAGTGGCCGGTTATGCAAGTGTGTCCAAATTATTTCCAAAGCCTGCTTATGACATATCAGGAGAAGTAAGTGTGTATGTGGCAAAGGAGTTCCGTGGGCAGGGAATTGGAAAGGAGCTTTTGAAAGAATTGCTTAAGCTCACGAAGGAAGAGGGAAATTTTGATTCTCTATTTTCACTCATAACAGGAACGAACGAAGTGAGCATTCATATGCATGAGAAGCTTGGATTTGAATATGCCGGAATTTTAAAAAATTCTGGTGTGAAATTTGGAAAACATCTTGATGTGGCAATATATAGATTTGCATTAAAATAAAATAGTTACAAGTGGAGGTAAAAGGATGATTTTATTTAACAGTGATTATACTGAGGGTGCTCATCCAAAAATCATGCAGCGCCTGATGGAGACAAATCTGGAACAGACAGTTGGATATGGAGAAGATGAATATTGTGAGACCGCAAGAGATGCTATTCGTAAAGCCTGCGATGCACCGGAAGCGGATGTGCATTTTCTTGTGGGAGGAACGCAGGCGAATTTTACAGTGATTTCATCAGCGCTTCGTTCCTTCCAGGGAGTGCTCTGTGCAGACAGTGGACATATTAATGTACATGAAACGGGCGCTGTAGAAGCAACCGGGCATAAGGTGCTTGCACTTCCGGGAACGGATGGTAAAATTAATGCAAAACAGGTGAAAGAAGCTTTTGAGCTTCATTGGAAGGATGATGCACATGAGCATATTGTACAGCCGAAGATGGTATATATTTCTCATCCGACAGAACTTGGAACGCTTTATACAAAGGCAGAATTAGAAGCATTGCATGATGTATGTCAGGAATGTGGTCTTTATCTTTATCTGGATGGGGCCAGAATGGGATATGGCCTTGCGGCACCGGGAACGGATGTGACACTTGCAGATGTTGCGAGATACTGCGATGTATTTTATATTGGGGGAACCAAGGTGGGCGCATTGTTTGGCGAAGCCGTTGTGATTTGTAATCCGCTTTTAAAACCAGATTTTCGCTACTGTATCAAGCAGCATGGAGGGATGCTTGCAAAAGGAAGACTTCTTGGCTTGCAGTTCCTGGAATTATTCAAAGATGGTCTGTATTATGAAATCTCAAAACATGCCATTGATATGGCAATGCTGTTAAAAGATGGATTGACAAAGAAAGGATATACTTTCTTTAAGGAAAGCGTGACGAACCAACAGTTTATCATTTTAGATGATACAAAATTAGAAGAAATCACGAAGAAATACGGGGTCACTTATCAGGAACGGTATGATGAATCAAGAAGTGTGATCCGTCTATGTACAAGCTGGGCGACAAAAGAAGAGGATGTGAAGGCGTTCCTGGAGGATATGTAATTAAAAAAGGGAAAAGACTTTTGTGTGGAGTCTTTTCCCTTTAATAATCTATTTCATTTTAATGATAAAGTGGTTTATTCTCATATCTAGGTTCTGAGGTTGCCTGAATCGAAAGCTTCTTGAACAGACGGATGTCATTGCTGGCAATCATAACAGAGGTATGTGCCTGACAGCCTTTCAAATTAGGAACCTGATTCAGTGCACGCTCGGCGACAGGATCTGAAGCAGCACTGATGGAAAGTGCGATGAGCACTTCGTCAAGATGGAGACGAGGGTTCTTGCTTCCGAGGTATTCAGTCTTTACCTTCTGGATTGGTTCAATGGCTTCTGGTGAAATTACTTTCACCGAATGGTCAATTCCGGCAAGTTCTTTTAATGCATTCAATAAGAGGGCGGCAGAAGCACCGAGAAGTTTCGATGTCTTACCTGTAACGATCTTGCCGTCTGGAAGTTCCATTGCGGCAGCAGGAGCATCTGTTTCTTCTGCTTTTGCAAGAGCAGCATCTACGACTTTACGGTCATGAATGGTGATGCCGGCCTGATTCATAAGTAATTCGATTTTATATGCTTCATCTCTTGAGCATGCGCCTGTAAGGACACGTTCCATTGTCTGGTAATATCTGCGGATGATTTCCTGATTCGATGCTTCGCGGCAGGCTTCGTCATCACAAATACAGTTTCCTGCCATGTTAACGCCCATGTCTGTAGGTGACTTGTAAGGACTTTCTCCATAAATGCGTTCGAACATTGTACTAAGGACAGGGAAAATTTCTACATCACGGTTATAATTTACAGTTGTCACACCATATGCCTCTAAATGGAATGGGTCTATCATATTGACATCATTCAAATCGGCTGTGGCAGCTTCGTATGCAAGGTTTACCGGATGTTTCAGTGGAATGTTCCAGATAGGGAATGTCTCGAATTTTGCATAGCCTGCATGGATTCCACGTTTATGTTCATGATAAAGCTGAGAGAGGCATGTTGCCATCTTTCCACTTCCGGGTCCTGGAGCTGTAATGACTACAAGTGGACGGCTTGTCTCAATATAATCGTTACGCCCAAAACCTTCATCGCTTACGATAAGCGGAATGTTAGCCGGATATCCGTCAATCACATAGTGGATATAAACTTTGATGCCCATTTTCTCTAAACGGGCTTTAAATAAATTGGCGCTGTTCTGTCCAGAATACTGGGTGATTACAACGCTTCCTACGAATAATCCATGTGTCTCAAATTCGTCTTTCAGCCGAAGTAAATCTGTGTCATATGTAATTCCAAGATCACCACGTACTTTATTTCCTTCGATGTCATGTGCGCTGATGACGATTACAATTTCAGCTGCGTCTGAAAGCTCTTTTAATAAACGGAGCTTACTGTCAGGACAAAAGCCGGGAAGAACTCTTGATGCATGGAAATCATCGAAAAGTTTTCCACCAAATTCTAAGTATAATTTGTTGTCAAACTGGTTTATTCTCTCACGAATATGTTCTGACTGCATTTTCAAGTATTTTTCGTTATCAAATCCAATTTTCATAATGCTATCCCATCCTTCTCTGCAATATCTCTCATAGTTTTACAAATACATAGACTAGTATACTATAAAAGGTGTCAATTTTACAATCTTTTCATAATCTTTTTATTGATTTATAAATTGCGGAAACTTATAATATAGAGGTATTACGTTGAGGAGGAAATATATGGATAACCAATACAATAGAAACAACTCTAATGACAACAGGAATCCAAGTGGTCCTAAGAATAGGAAGCCGGGGTGGGGAGCCCTTATTTTTGTGGGAATTATTTCATTGATTCTTGTGATTACAATGTACAACATGGGACAGGATTCGGAGATGCAGAAGATCACTTACAATGAATTCCTGGAGATGGTAGATAAGGGTGAGGTCGAGAAGGTAGTTCTGGAATCAGACCGGATTATTATTACACCGAAGAATCAGGAGAAAGTATCCACAGATAACATACTGGAATTGTTCTCAGGCAAAGTGGAATATTACACTGGACTGGTCAAGGATGATACCCTCCCTGAAAGGTTGGAAAAAGCGAATATAACATTTGAGCAGGAAATCGAAGATTCTATGGGCGTAGTCATGATGAGCCTTTTACTGAATCTCATTCTGCCAGTCGGATTTCTTGTGCTTATCGGTTATTTTCTGTCAAGGAGTATGTCAAAAGGCGGCGGAGGCATCATGGGCGTTGGAAAGAGTAATGCCAAGATGTATGTAGAAAAGTCTACAGGTGTTACGTTTAAAGATGTGGCGGGGCAGGATGAAGCAAAAGAATCCTTACAGGAAGTAGTTGATTTTCTTCATAATCCCGGGAAATACACAGGAATCGGCGCCAAGCTTCCAAAGGGAGCACTTCTCGTGGGACCTCCCGGAACAGGTAAGACCCTGCTTGCAAAGGCTGTTGCAGGGGAGGCGAAAGTTCCATTCTTTTCACTTTCGGGATCGGCATTTGTGGAAATGTATGTCGGTGTAGGTGCATCACGTGTTCGTGACCTTTTCAAACAGGCTCAGCAGATGGCACCATGTATTATTTTTATTGATGAAATTGATGCGATCGGTAAGAGCCGTGAATCCCATCTCGGTGGAAATGATGAAAGAGAACAGACGCTGAACCAGTTGCTTGCAGAGATGGATGGATTTGATACGAATAAAGGGCTTCTGCTCCTTGCGGCGACGAACAGACCGGAGATTCTTGACCCGGCCCTTCTTCGTCCGGGACGTTTTGATCGTCGGATTATCGTTGATAAGCCTGATCTGAAAGGACGTGTAGATGTACTGAAAGTTCACTCAAAGAATGTGAAGATGGATGAGACAGTGAATCTGGAGGAGATTGCACTTGCAACTTCCGGTGCGGTTGGATCAGATCTTGCAAATATGATCAATGAAGCTGCCATCAACGCGGTAAAACATGGAAGAAGTGTTGTATCACAGTCGGATCTTTTTGAGGCTGTAGAGCAGGTATTAGTAGGAAAAGAAAAGAAAGACCGTATCATGAGCAAGAAGGAACGTCAGATCGTTTCTTACCATGAAGTTGGTCATGCACTCGTAAGTGCACTTCAGAAGAATTCGGAACCGGTGCAGAAGATCACGATCGTTCCGAGAACGATGGGGGCGCTTGGATATGTAATGCACACACCAGAGGAAGAGAAATTCCTCAATACAAAGGCAGAGCTGGATGCCATGTTAGTTGGTATGCTTGGCGGACGTGCAGCAGAAGAACTTGTATTTGATACCGTTACGACAGGAGCTTCCAACGATATCGAACAGGCAACGAGAATTGCCCGTGCGATGGTGACCCAGTATGGTATGTCAGAAAAATTCGGTCTGATTGGCTTAGAATCTGTTCAGAACCGTTATCTGGATGGACGTCCGGTCATGAACTGTGGCGAAGCCACAGCATCTGAAATCGATCAGGAAGTCATGAAAATGCTCAAAGAAGCATATGCGGAAGCAAAGCGTCTTCTTTCGGAACATAGAGATACGATGGATAAGATTGCAGAATTCCTGATTGAAAAAGAAACGATCACTGGTAAAGAATTCATGAAGATCTATAGAGAATGTGAAGGAATTCCAGAACCAGAGGAAGAAAAGAAAGAAGAATCGAAGGAAGACTCTAAAGAAGAGTCAAAGTCTTCAGATACAACGACTGCTGAAGAAAAAATCGAAGAACCTGTAAAAGCAGAGGTTCCAGAACAGAAGAAAGAACTTCAGGTAGATGAAGATGGGTTTATTCTCCCACAGGATATAGATGAAAATTAAGTTGAAATAAAACAGAAGTGGAATGTTTTCACTTCTGTTTTTTTGTCTTGGGAGAATCTGTTTATTGGATTGAACCTGACTTTATGGTAAACTACATGTAGTATGAATAAAGAGAGAGAATTGATATGGAAACGAATACTTTTGTTATAGAGGAAGAACTAAAAAAACTGCCGGGAAAACCGGGCGTTTATCTTATGCATGATGAAAAAGATGAAATTATCTATGTCGGGAAAGCCGTTAGTCTGAAGAATCGTGTGCGTCAGTATTTTCAGAGCAGCAGGAACAAGGGAGCAAAGATCGAACAGATGGTGACACACATTTCCAGATTTGAATATATTGTGACGGATTCTGAGCTGGAAGCACTGGTGCTGGAATGCAATCTGATCAAAGAGCATCGACCGAAATACAATACGATGCTGATGGATGATAAGACGTATCCATTTATCAGAGTCTCGGTAGGTGAAGCATTTCCGAGAATTACCATGGCAAGGCAGATGAAGAAGGATAAGGCAAAGTATTTTGGACCGTTTACCAGTGTAAATGCAGTGAAAGATTCCATTGAACTGGTGCGCAAGCTTTATAAGATCCGAAGCTGTAATCGGAATCTGCCGAAAGATATCGGAAAAGAAAGACCTTGTCTGTATTACCATATCAAACAGTGCGATGCGCCCTGCCAGGGTTATATTTCAAAGGAAGAATATGGAGAAGCGATTGGAGAAGTGCTCAGGTTCTTAAATGGAAATCATGACAAAGTGCTGCATGATCTCGAAGAGAAGATGATGGAAGCTTCGGATAATCTGGAGTTTGAAAAAGCAATTGAATACAGAGAGCTGATGAACAGTGTGAAGGCAATTTCAGAAAAGCAGAAGATTACTTATACCAGTGATGAGGACCGTGATGTGATCGCGCTTGTAAAAGAAAAAGAAGATGCGATTGTTCAAGTCTTTTTCATTCGTAACGGGAAACTGATCGGGCGCGACCATTTTTATCTGAAAGTGGCAGAAGGCGATGAGGAAAAGGATATTCTGGAAAGTTTTATCAAGCAGTTCTATGCGGGAACTCCATATATTCCGGCGGAACTGATGCTCCAGATGGAAATCGATGAACTGAAGGTCATTGAAGAGTGGCTGGGACAGAAGCGTGGTCACAGAGTGCGTATCAGAGTGCCGAAAAAAGGCGAGAAAGAACGTCTCGTAGAACTGGCGCGCAAAAATGCCCAGATGGTCCTTTCAAAGGATAAAGAGCGAATCAAGAGAGAAGAAGGAAGAACCATAGGAGCAGTAAAAGAAATAGAAAAGTTGCTTGGGCTAAAAGATATTGTCCGTATGGAGGCTTTTGATATTTCTAATACCAATGGTTTTGCTTCCGTTGGTTCTATGGTCGTTTATGAAAAGGGAAAGCCGAAGCGAAACGATTATCGAAAGTTCAAGATTAAAGGGGTACAAGGGGCAGATGATTATGCAAGTATGGAAGAAGTCCTCACACGAAGGTTTACACACGGGCTGGAGGAACAGGCAGAAGAAAAAGAGCTTGGAAGCTTTCAAACATTCCCTGATCTGATCATGATGGACGGTGGAAAAGGGCAGGTAAATGTGGCATTGGATGTCCTTAAGAAACTGAATCTGGATATTCCGGTATGTGGAATGGTAAAAGATGATCATCACAGGACGAGAGGGCTCTATTATAATAATATAGAGATTCCAATTGATAAGAATTCAGAAGCTTTTCGCCTGATTACCCGTGTTCAGGATGAAGCACACCGCTTTGCGATAGAGTTTCACCGGAAACTCAGAGGTCAAGGACAGGTGCATTCGATTCTGGATGATATTCCGGGAATTGGTCCGGCAAGAAGGAAGTCTTTGATGAAACATTTTGCCACTTTGGAAGATATCAAAGCAGCAGAGATAGAAGATTTGAAAAAAATTCCATCAATGGATGAAAAAGCTGCGAGAAACGTGTATAATTTCTTTAGGAAATAAGTCGGAAATTTTAGGAGGGAAAGAAATGGGAGTAGCATTACAAAAAGTAGTAGAAAAAATGGATTTGAGAAATCTGACTCCTGATGTTGATGTAAGTGGCCGTGTTGTGAACATTCCGGATGTGAATCGTCCAGCACTGCAGCTGACAGGTTATTTCGAGCATTTTGAGTCTGAACGCCTGCAGATCATTGGTAATGTAGAGTATACGTACTTGATGAAGCTTCCAGAGGAGAAGCGGGAGCACATCTATGACAGCATTTTATCATATTCGATTCCAGCGTTTATTTATTGTAGGAATCATATGCCGGAAGAAAAATTCCTCAATAAGGCTGTTCAGAGAGGAATTCCAATCTATATTACGGACAAAGCGACTTCGGCATTTATGGCAGAATTGATCCGTTGGCTGAATGTGCAGCTGGCACCTTGCATTTCGATTCATGGGGTGCTTGTTGATGTGTACGGTGTTGGTGTGCTGATACGCGGAGAAAGTGGAATTGGTAAGAGTGAATCTGCACTTGAACTTGTAAAGAGAGGTCATCGGCTTGTGGCGGATGATGTGGTGGAAATCCGCAAGGTAAGTGATGAAACTCTTGTTGGAACAGCATCAGAGATCACACGCCATTTTATTGAACTGCGGGGAATTGGAATTATCGATGTAAAAGCTCTGTTCGGTGTTCAGAGTGTCAGAAAAACGCAGAATATTGATATGGTGATCAGGTTGGAAGACTGGGACAAAGAAAAGGAATACGATCGTCTGGGGCTGAATGAAGAGTACGAAGAATATCTGGGAAATCGGGTCGTATGTTATCGGATTCCTGTTCGTCCGGGAAGAAATACGGCGATTATCGTAGAATGCGCTGCGATGAATCATAGACAAAAGCAGATGGGATATAATGCGGTAGAAGAATTATATCGCCGTGTGCAGGAAAATCTGAGTAGAAAGTAAGGGAGAGTAAAGATGAAGTATTGTTTTGGTGTTGATGTTGGTGGAACAACAGTAAAGATGGGACTTTTTCAGGAAGATGGGATGCTCAAAGAAAAGTGGGAGATCGTTACCAGAAAAGAAAATGGCGGAGAAAACATTCTTCCGGATATTGCAGAATCAATTAAAGAGAAATTAGAAGAAACAGGAATCTCAAAAGAAGCAGTTATCGGTATAGGAATGGGAATTCCAGCCCCGATTAAGGAAGATGGAATCGTGAAGAATACGGCGAATCTTGGATGGGGATACAAAGAAGTGAAAAAAGAATTAGAAGAGCTTACCGGGTTTACAGTTGCGACAGGAAATGATGCTAACGTTGCAGCATTGGGAGAAATGTGGCAGGGTGGCGGAAAAGGCCACAAGAATATGGTCATGGTAACCCTTGGAACGGGGGTAGGCGGCGGAATCATCATGGAAGGAAAGTGTCTTGTTGGTGGTCACGGCGCTGGTGGAGAAATCGGTCACTTATGTGTGAATTATGAGGAGACAGATTGCTGTGGTTGTGGAAAACAAGGATGTCTTGAACAATATGCATCAGCAACAGGAATTGCAAGACTTGCAAAGCAAAGACTGGCAAAAGATGATAAACCAAGTATTCTCCGCAAAAAAGCTGACAATACGGCAAAAGATGTATTTGATGCAGTAAAAGCCGGAGATGAAGTGGCAGATGAAATCGCGGTAGAATTTGGAAATTATCTTGGACATGCGCTTGCAAATATTGCAGTCGTATGTGATCCAACTGTTTTCGTAATTGGCGGAGGTGTATCGAAAGCAGGGGAAATCCTTTTTAAATACATAGAGAAAGCATACATGGAAAAAGCATTCTTTGCGAATAAAGATATACAGTTCCGACTTGCTACATTGGGAAATGATGCGGGAATCTGTGGGGCAGCAAAATTAGTATTGTAATGCAGGATAAAATGAAAGGCGTACCGGTACAAAAGCGGTACGCCTTATTTTGGCTAATTATTTAATCATTGTTAATTACTGTGTGTCTGGTGTATCAGTCGGAGGTGTTGTTCCGGTATCGCCGGTATTGCCAGTATCGCCGGTATTGCCAGTATCACCGGTATTACCAGTATCGCCAGTATCGCCTGTATTGGTTCCGTTTGCTGGTTCTTCTGGTTCTGGTTCCGGAGGTGGTTCGATTTCATGACCTTCACATGTCTTTGTTGGAGCCGTTCCGGGAGCGAAGTATTCGGTGATGGTATGTTCACAGATTCCAATCAGATCTCCGGTATCATGATCTGTTGTCAAGGCAAGCAGACCGGTCTCAGCACAAACCGTTCGTTTTACAATAGAAGACGGCATTGTAAAACTCTTATAGGCAAGTCCTAATTCATCGTTGATGCGTTCCATGATATTTGACCAGATTCTTTCATGGTAATACCAGTTTCTTCCATTCATTTCCTTGTTGTCGTCATAGCCAAGCCAGATGGAACAGGTGTAGTATGGAGTGTATCCGGCGAACCAGAAGTCTTTATTATCAGATGTTGTACCTGATTTTCCGGCAGCCGGCATATTGTCGAGCTGTGCATATGGAGCGGCAGTACCAGAGTTTACAACATCCTGCATTGCACTTGTGAGAAGTGCAGCAGTAGTATCTTTCATGATCGTGACAGGTTCTTTCGTATTATCAATTAAAATGTTTCCATCATGATCCAGTACCTTTGTATACAGGATTGGTTCGTTATAAACACCACCGTTCGCAATGGCAGCATAAGCGGCAGTAAGTTCATAGTTGTAAACACCATTTGTGATACCGCCGAGTGCCAGAGACTCTATATAATCAGTGTCTGTTAACGTGCTGATGCCAAATTTTTCTGTGACCCACTCATATCCGGTATTGACAGAAATATCTTGCAATATTTTTACGGTCGGGATATTCATGGATTCTGCAATTGCTTCACGAACCGTAACACTTCCGACATAATAGTTGCCCCACCAGTTACCAATGGAATCACCGGTAGAGTATTGGTACGGCTCATCTACTTCCACACTTGCAAGCGTCCGGCTTCCCATGTCAAGTGCAGGAGCATATACTGCTAAGATCTTGAAACAAGAACCAGGCTGACGTTTGCTTCCTGTGTAGGCACGGTTAAGTCCACGGTTGGTCGTCTTCTTTCCACGGCCTCCGACGAGCGCTTTGATGTGTCCGTTCGACTGGTCGATCACCGAAACTGCACACTGTGGCTGTGGAGATAAGTTTACATATTCGTCATAACTGACATCGTCTTCTTTGGAAACGCTTGCACGGAATGCTTCGATACGTGCGTAAGCTTCTTCCTGCGAAGAGAAGAGACGTCCCTGATAATCCTGATACTGTTCAGCACCAAATTTTTTAAGGTGGCCGGAACTGTAGTTTTCCTGTGAACCATCTGCCCGGTAGATTGTTAAGGCATAGTCAACGCCCCACTCAATGGTGGATGGGAAGTTAGAATCATTACATAATTCTTCTTCGCAGATTCTCTGAATCGTCAGATTCTGTGTAGAAAAAATAGTAAGACCACTTCCGTAGATTGCATTGTATGCCTGCGTATCTGAATAACCCAGTCCTTCTGGAGAAGTGAGGTCATCCATTAACTGTTCTACCAGTGCATCGTTAAAATAAGAAGTAATATTATCTTCTTCCAGAATCTGGGTGTTGACTGTCTGGATTCGTGCGTAGACATCGTCAGCCATCGCTTCATCGTATACAGCCTGATCAATGTAACCCTGTTCTAGCATGTCATCCAGGACTTTCTTGCGTCTCTTTGCATTTGCTTCTGGATTCGTGATTGGATTGTAATTACCAGGACTCTGGGTAATACCTGCAATCGTTGCACATTCAGAAAGGGTAAGCTCAGAGACATCCTTTCCAAAATAACGAAGGGATGCAGCCTGAACACCAAGTGTATTCTGTCCAAGGTTGATTGTGTTCATATAACTTTCAAGAATCGCATCTTTGCTAAGCATCTTTTCAATCTGAACGGATAAATAAATCTCCTGAATCTTTCGTTTGACTCTTTCTGTTTCACTCTCGTTAACAAAGTTCGGGAATACGTTATTCTTGATCAGCTGCTGCGTAATGGTACTTGCACCCTGTGAGAATGAACCAGAGGTGATACCGACAATACCTGCTCGCAGGATTCCCTTTGGGTCAAATCCATTATGTTCATAGAAACGGGAGTCTTCGACCGCAACAAAGGCATGCTGCATATCAACCGGAATTTCATCAATTGTCTTGTAAATACGGTTGGCGCCACTGGAAGTTGGCTTTCCGGTCACCGTGACTCCATCATCTGCAAAGATAGTCCCGGAATAGCCCTGAGGTTTGATACTTTCTGCCGTGATTTCCGGAGCGTCATCAATGACCTGCTTTACCAATAATCCGACTGCGGCAGCTCCAACAATACAAATCAATATGACAAAGATTAGAAATCCTTTGAAAAGGCGGACTCCGACCCGCTTTTTCTGCATTTTGGATTTCGAGTTAATTTCCTTGTGCTTTTTAGAAGCTTTTCTTTTACTATAATTCATAAATTTTGCCTCCTTATACGGAGATATTATAACAAATATGACAATTTAAATAAAGCAAAAATTCAAAACTTAGAGAGGTCCTTATAGAAATTTAAGAAAAACTTTGGAAATGTGGGCAATGTCGTGATATGATAGAAAGAAATGAAATGATCCGGAGATAAGAAATGTTAGAAAAATACAGAACAGTTTATATGGGGAGAGAAGCAGAAATTATTGAGAAAAAATCAAGATTTATTGCGACGGTGCGGCCGATAAAGAGTGAGGATGAAGCGATTGCATTTATTGAAAGTATGAGAAAAAAATACTGGGATGCCACGCACAATTGTTTTGCATATGTGATTGGGGAGCGGTTTCAGGTGCAAAGATGCAGTGATGATGGGGAGCCGGGTGGAACAGCAGGAAAACCAATGTTGGACGTGCTTCTGGGAGAAGAGATTCATGATACGATCGTTGTGGTCACCAGATATTTTGGAGGAACACTTCTTGGTACAGGTGGGCTTGTAAGGGCCTATCAGGGAGCGGCAAAAGCCGGCCTTCATGCGAGCACGGTCATCGAAAAGAACTGGGGAAGAAAGCTGAAAATCGGAACAGATTATACAGGACTTGGCAAGATCCAGTATATTTTAGGACAAAGAAAACTTTCGGTTCTGGATACGGTTTATACAGATAAAGTGGATATTGAAGTCTTGATTCCCATTGACCAGATCGGTTCTGTGAAAGCAGAGATCATAGAAGGAACCAATGGACAGGCCAGGATAGAAGAGGGCGAAGAATGTTACTTCGCAGAAGTTGACAAAGAAATGATTTTGTTTTCAGAGTAGACATTAAAAAGGGTGATGCTAAATTGCATCACCCTTAATTTCTAAGTATATCTTACTGGAATTCAGGTTCAATCAGACCATAACTTCCATCTTTACGTTTGTAAACAACGTTGACTTCATCTGTCTCAGCATTGCTGAATACAAAAAATGTATGTCCTAAAAGTTCCATTTGAATACATGCATCTTCCGGGAACATTGGTTTCATTCCAAAGCGTTTGGTACGAACGATCTTAATTTCCTCAAATTCAGGAATATTTGAAGGTTCTTCTTCGAGGAATTCTTTGCGGAAATCATGTCCTTCTTGATGTCTGTCGATCAATTTTGTACGATATTTCCTGAGCTGACGTTCAATGATCTCTTCTACTAAATCAATAGATACATACATATCAGTGCTTACCTGCTCGGAACGGATAATGTTGCCTTTGAGAGGAATTGTAACTTCGATCTTCTGACGGTCTTTTTCTACACTGAGTGTGACGATAACCTCAGTTTCCGGTGTGAAAAACTTTTCCAGCTTTCCTAATTTGGATTCGACTGCTTCTTTAAGTCCTGGTGTAATATCGATGTTTCTTCCGCTAATGATAAACTTCATATAGCTCAACTCCTTTATTGTATATTTCCGGCTGAATGAAGGAAATGACTTCAGACGGATGCTGGTCAAGAAAACATTTCTTAACTATATATTCATTATACTCTATGACAGGAGAGGCACGCAATGAAAAATAAATAAAATATTTATTACTGTTTTCTATAGCGTGTGAATAAATATGGATAACCATATACAATCCAGAAAATGATGAAGGCATAGCGGATCATTTTCCAGAGCAGGAATTCGAATGGCAGCAGTTTTGGTATGACATAAAAGATAACTGTCAGAAGAAGTCCGGCTATCAGGCGAATGAGAAGTTCTTTTTTTGAACATCCTTCATTAGTAAACTGAAGCGTTGTGCGCTCCAGATACCATCCAATCGCAAAGCCGATGGCAGCACCAGCCATTTTATAGCAATCTGCAACATAATGCTGTTCAATAAGACCCTGATAGTACAGAATGGATGCATAAATGCAGAAGAGTACAGTAACAGCGAGGAGGATGCAGGTAATCTGCTTTGTGGATTCGGGTCTCTCGAGCCATTTCTGACATTTCCATAAAATAAGAGAAACTGAGGATGTCAGAAGAATGGCTGTACACACATCTGCCGGAGTGTGTACGCCAAGATACATTCTGGAGAGTCCTACAAGCAGGAAGACTGCCACGCATAGAACTTTCTGCCACCATTTTTTAAAGAAAAGGGCGAGCGGGGCAAAAAGGCTGGTTGCACTCTGGGTATGACCGCTTGGAAAGGAATATCCCGTGGCGGCTGCAACTGCACTTTCTACCGGCTCAAAATCCGGGTCGAGCACCCAGGGTCTTGGAATGCGGAACGTGATCTTCAGCCCCTGGACCATAAGACCGGATGTAATATAGGTAAACCCGATGGTAGTCGCCAGTTTCTTGTTGTAGCACCAGTAAAGTGCACAGATAACAATAACAGGAATCAGTTCCTGACCCAAATAGGTGATGCACTGGAAGACCTGGTCGAAAAAAGGCGTGCGAAGTTCAGACAGTGTCCACAAAAATGCCATTAGCTGATGCCTCTCTTTCTCATCTTAGGATCAAGGATCTTCTTACGGATACGGAGTGATTTTGGTGTTACTTCCAGAAGTTCGTCTGTATCGATAAAGTCTAAAGCTTCTTCCAGACTGAGAATCTTAGGCGGTGTCAGTTTGAGCGCTTCATCTGCACTGGAAGAACGTGTATTTGTCAAATGTTTGGTCTTGCATACGTTAAGCTCAATGTCGTCTGTTTTTGCATTCTGCCCAACGACCATACCAGCGTATACTTTTTCGCCAGGCCCGATGAAGAGAGTTCCTCTGTCCTGGGCATTAAAAAGACCATAAGTTACGGCTTCCCCTGTCTCGAACGCAATTAGAGAACCCTGTGAACGGTACTGGATATCTCCTTTGTATGGTGCATAGCCATCGAAAGAAGTGTTGACAATACCATTTCCCTTTGTATCTGTAAGGAAATCTCCTCTGTATCCGATGAGTCCGCGGGATGGGATAGAGAATTCCAGACGGGTGTATCCGCCATTGGACATTCCCATGTTGCGGAGTTCTCCTTTTCGCTGGCTGAGCTTTTCAATAACGATACCAGTAAATTCATCCGGAACGTCCACATATGCGATTTCCATTGGTTCTAATTTCTTGCCCTTTTCATCTGTCTTATACAGAACTTCAGCTTTGCTTACTGCAAATTCATATCCTTCACGTCTCATATTTTCAATGAGAACTGATAAATGAAGTTCGCCTCGTCCGGCAACTTTAAAGCTGTCGGTATTTTCTGTTTCTTCAACGCGTAAGCTTACATCTGTATTTAATTCGCGGAATAATCGTTCGCGAAGATGACGTGAAGTTACGAATTTTCCTTCTTTTCCGGCAAACGGACTGTCATTTACGATGAACTGCATTGCAATAGTAGGTTCTGAAATCTTCTGAAATTCGATTGGCTGTGGATTCTCAGGAGAGCAGATGGTATCACCGATGGCGATGTCTGGGATTCCGGCGATTGCTACGATAGAGCCGATTCCGGCTTCTTTTACCTCTACTTTATTTAAACCGTCAAATTCATATAATTTGCTGATCTTGACTTTTTTCTTCTTATCTGGATCATGGTGGTTCACAAGTACCACCTCCTGATTGACAGAAATTCTTCCGTTGTCTACTTTCCCGACACCGATTCTTCCGACATATTCGTTGTAGTCGATGGTGCTGATAAGTACCTGTGTGCCTGCATCCGGATCACCTTCCGGAGCAGGGATGTAATCCAGAATAGTTTCAAATAATGGAGTCATGTCCACTTTCTCATCATCGGTATTATAAGTAGCGTATCCATCTCTTGCTGAAGCAAATACGAATGGGCAGTCAAGCTGGTCGTCGTCTGCACCTAAATCGATGAGAAGTTCAAGAACTTCATCGATAACGTCAGCAGGACGTGCCTCGGGACGGTCAATCTTATTGATACATACAATGACCGGAAGCTTCAGTGCGAGTGCTTTCTTCAGAACAAATTTTGTCTGAGGCATTGCACCCTCGAAAGCATCTACCACAAGAATAACACCATTTACCATCTTAAGGACACGCTCTACCTCGCCACCGAAGTCGGCATGTCCGGGAGTGTCGATGATGTTGATTTTTGTATTTTCATAATAAACAGCTGTGTTTTTTGCGAGAATGGTAATTCCGCGTTCACGTTCGATGTCATTGGAGTCCATGACACGCTCTGCAACATCCTGATTTTCGCGGAATACGCCACTTTGTTTCAGAAGTTCGTCTACTAAAGTTGTCTTACCATGGTCAACATGGGCAATAATCGCAATATTTCTAATGTCTTCACGCTTTGTTTTCATTATTCAAACCCTTCTTTGTAATAAATTAAGTATTTGTAACACTCTATTTTAACATACTTACACAATTTTACAAGAGGTGCAAAATAAAAAATGAAGATATGAAAATTTTGGTTCTAAAGAGGGGACTTCCTTCATAGATTAGGTATTGACCTAAAATACAGTGATGAAAAGGAAGGAGATTTACAACGTATGTCAGATAAGATTATTGAAAATAACCAGGTAACTATAATGGGGCGGGTGGACAGTGAATTTTCATTCAGCCATGAAGTGTTCGGAGAGGGATTTTACATCGTAGAGGTCCTCGTGAAAAGACTGAGTGATTCGGATGACAGAATACCACTTATGATTTCGGATCGGCTGATCGATGTGACTCAGGATTACAGAGGAGAGTATATTTCTGTGCAGGGGCAGTTCCGGTCATACAACCGACATGAAGAACAGAAAAACCGTCTGGTACTTTCCGTGTTCGTGCGTGAACTTGAATTCATGGACGAGGAGCCGGAGGGATCAAAAACGAACCATATTTTACTGGATGGTTATATATGTAAAGAGCCGGTGTACCGCAAGACACCGCTTGGAAGGGAAATTGCAGATTTGTTAATTGCGGTGAACAGGCCTTATGGAAAATCAGATTACATTCCATGTATCTGCTGGGGCAGAAATGCCAGGTTTGCATCGGGATTTGAAGTGGGAGAACATGTACAGATTCTCGGACGTATTCAGAGCAGGGAATATGTAAAAAAATTGTCCGAAACAGAAACACAGAGAAGAGTTGCATATGAAGTCTCTGTGAGTAAATTAGAATGTTTAAATGAATAATATCCTTCAATTGACATGATTTGCATTTAATGCTAAACTTTATAGTAATTTAGTAAAAAAATCGAGAAAAGTTTAGTCAGGAGGAAGTATATGTCTATTTTTACTGGTTCAGGTGTAGCAGTTGTAACACCACTTAATGCTGATGAAAGTGTAAATTATAATAAATTAGATGAATTACTGGACTATCATTGTAATCATAAGACAGACAGCATCATTATTTGTGGAACTACCGGAGAATCTTCTACTTTATCAGAAGAAGAACACATGGAGGTCGTAAAGTTCGCCATTGATCGTGTGAAGGGACGTATTCCTGTAATCGCAGGGACAGGATCGAACAGTACATATACAACGATCCAGATGTCGAAAGAAGCGGTAGAAGATGGAGCAGACGGACTTCTATTAGTTACACCATATTATAATAAATGTACACAGAGAGGTCTTATCGAACATTATAAGATGGTAGCAGAAGAAGCGAAGGCTCCAATCATTTTATACAGTGTTGCAAGCCGTACAGGAGTGAACATAGCACCTGAAACAGTTGCAGAATTATATAGAGACGTTGACAATATCGTGGCAGTGAAAGAAGCGTCTGGAAATATTTCACAGATTGCGAAGATCATGAACCTTACAGACGGAAAGATCGACCTTTACTCTGGCAATGATGACCAGATCGTGCCGATTCTTTCTCTAGGAGGTAAGGGAGTTATCTCTGTTCTTGCAAATATTGCACCAGAGTATACACATGACATCTGTGAGAAGTTCTTTGCCGGTGATGTGGCTGGAAGCTGTAAGATGCAGCTTGATGCACTTCCACTCATAGAAAAATTATTCTGTGAAGTGAATCCGATTCCGGTAAAGAAAGCATTGAATCTGATGGGAATGGAAGTTGGACCACTTCGTATGCCGCTTACAGAGATGACAGAGGCTAATGCGGCAAAACTGGCAGCAGAAATGACAAAATTTGGATTAAAATTAGTTTAAAAGAATTGCAAAAAGGGGCCAATTTTTTGGCTCCTTTGTTGTATTTATGAAATTGTGAAAATTTGCACAATATAATAGAATGGAGGAGGTTAAAATGGTAAAAGCAATCATGCATGGCTGTAATGGAAAGATGGGACAGGTAATCTCTGGTCTGATCAAGGAAGATCCGCAGATTGAGATTGTTGCCGGAATCGATACTTTCCAGGGAATTACAAATGAGTATCCAGTCTTTGCGAGTTTAAAAGAATGTAAGGTGGAGGCAGAAGTTGTCATCGATTTTTCAAATGCATCAGCGGTGGACGAACTTCTTGAGACTTGTGTCGAAAGAAATCTTCCGGTTGTCCTCTGTACCACAGGACTTTCCGAAGAACAGCTTCAGAAAGTGGAAGATGCAGGCAGAAAAGTGGCAGTGCTTCGCTCGGCGAATATGTCACTTGGCATTAATCTTCTGATGAAATTATTAAAAGAAGCGGCAGCAGTTCTTGCACCGGCAGGATTTGACATTGAACTTGTGGAAAAGCATCACAATCAGAAGCTGGATGCACCGAGTGGAACAGCAGTCGCACTTGCTGATTCAGTGAATGAAGCACTGAACAACGAATATACTTATAAGTATGACCGCAGTCAGGAAAGAAAGAAACGCGAGAAAAATGAAATTGGAATCGTCGCAGTGCGTGGTGGAACGATCGTGGGAGAACATGATGTGATCTTTGCGGGAGCAGACGAAGTGATCACATTCCAGCACACGGCATATTCCAAAGCGGTATTTGGCAAAGGGGCTGTTGAGGCGGCAAAATATCTTGCAGGAAAACCGGCTGGAATGTACGGCATGAGCGACGTTATTCAGTTTTAACCTAAAAAGACAGGAGAATTTTATGGAAGAATTAAGACAAAAGTATTTAGAACGACTGTCAGAGCTGTATCCTTCGATCGCGACAGTGTCGGCAGAGATCATTAATTTACAGTCGATTCTGAATCTTCCGAAAGGAACGGAACATTTTCTAACTGATATTCACGGAGAATATGAAGCCTTTAATCATGTATTAAAGAACGGATCGGGTTCCGTGAAACGAAAAATTGAAGATGTATTTGGAAATACAATGACCAGTAAAGACAAGCAGACCCTCGCAACGCTCATTTATTATCCAAAAGAAAAAATGGAAGAAATAAAACAGAATGAGACGAACATGGAAGACTGGTATCGTGTGACACTGTACCGTCTGCTTGAAGTCAGCAGAAATTCTTCCAAAAAATATACACGTTCGAAAGTGCGTAAAGCACTGCCAGAAGAATTTTCTTATGTATTGGAAGAACTCATTATGACCAAGACGGATGCACCGGAAAAGGCATATTATTATGACTCAATTATCGAGACAATCATTGGTATTGGTGTGGCCGAAGAATTTATCGTTGTACTTAGTGAACTGATCCAGAGACTGATCGTGGACCATCTTCATATCGTTGGCGACATCTATGACCGAGGTCCAGGTCCGCATCTTATCATGGATAAGCTTATGGAATATCATTCTGTTGATATTCAGTGGGGAAATCATGACGTGCTCTGGATGGGTGCGGCAGCAGGACAGGAGTGCTGCATTGCCAATGTTATCCGAATCTGTGCACGTTATGGCAATCTGGATATTTTAGAGGATGGTTATGGAATCAATCTTCTTCCGCTCGCAAATTTTGCATGGAAAATGTACGCAGATGATCCATGTGAATGTTTCCAGTTAAAAGGGCAGGTCGAAGAAAGACCACAGGAAAAAGAATTGAATATGAGGATGCATAAGGCAATCAGCATTATTCAGTTCAAGCTGGAAGGAAAATGTTCTGAAGAATATCCAGAGTATGGATTTGCCAAAAGAAATTTCCTTGATAAGATCAATTATGATGAAGGAACCGTAGAAATTGAAGGGCAGATTTATCAGATGCTGGATATGAATTTTCCAACAATTGATAAAGAACATCCATATGATCTTTCGGACGAAGAGGCGGAAATTGTAGAGCGTCTTGTCTTTGCATTTACGAACTGTGAGAAATTACAGAAGCATATCCGGTTCTTATTGAATAAGGGTTCTTTGTATAAAATCTATAATGCAAACCTTTTATACCATGGATGTATTCCACTTACGGAAGATGGACAGTTGAAAGAGGTGGAAATCTATGGAAAGAAATTCAAAGGACGCGCCCTCTATGATGAACTGGAAACTTATGTGAGAAAGGGATTTTTTGCGGTCGATCCTGTAAAACGTAAAATGGGACGGGATCTGATGTGGTACATCTGGCAGAATGAGAATTCACCACTTTTCGGGAAAGATAAAATGGCAACATTTGAACGATATTTTGTTGCAGAAAAAGAAACACATAAAGAAAGGAAGAATCCATATTACAGATATCTGGAGAACAGAGAAGTAATCGAAAGAATCATGAATGATTTTGGATTATCAGGTGAAAATTCCCATATTATTAATGGCCATGTTCCTGTGAAGAAAAAAGATGGAGAGAATCCGATTAAATGCGGCGGTAAGGTGCTTGTCATCGATGGCGGATTTTCAAGAGCATATCAGGGAGAAACCGGAATTGCAGGATACACACTAATCTACAATTCCTACGGAATGATCCTTGCGGCACACGAACCATTTGAATCTATGGATGCAGCAATCAAAAAAGAAAAAGATATCCATTCTGACAGTGTAGTTGTAAGAAGAGTCATGGCAAGGAAAACGGTCGGAGATATGGATGAAGGTGGTGCGCTTAGAGAACGCATTTCTGATCTGGTGGAACTTTTGAAGGCGTATCGGAGCGGTAGAATTAAAGAAAGATTATAAAATGTACATAAAAAATTCCTTTTTGTAAATAGTAGGTATTACATCAAAATATTTACAAAAAGGGAGATATAGAAATGAAAAATGTAAGAAAAATGTTATTACTTTCTTTGTGTGTCATGTCACTTGGTCTTGCTGCCTGTGGAAATAACGGCACAAACGATAACAATGGTACAAACGGGACCACAACGGATGGGAACAATGCTGTAAATGACACAACTGACAAGAATAATACGGTGAATGACGCCACAGATGGAACATACAATAACAATACGGGTACAGAGAATGGAAATATCATTACAGACACGGTAGAAGGTGTAGGAGAAGGTGTACGTGATACGGTAGACGGTGTGGATAGAGGTATCAATGATACCCTGAATGACACAACCAATAATAATACAAATAATAATAACAGATAACAGACTTGTCTGCCGCCTGCCCAAAGCCTGGGAGAGGCGGCAGTCTGTTAGATGGGAGAGGCAAGCGAGTCTTGAATGTAAAGGGACAGTAAAGATGAAATTCAGACCATGTATAGATATTCATAATGGAAAGGTAAAACAAATTGTAGGAGGAAGCCTAAAAGATCAAGATGACCAGGCAATCACAAATTTTTCTTCTGAGTATGAGGCAGATTATTATGCAAGATTGTATCAGAAGGATGGACTTGTGGGAGGCCATATCATTTTGCTGAATCCAGTCTCTTCAGAATATTATGAGGCCACAAAGAGGCAGGCGATGAAGGCGCTCCTGGCGTATCCGCAGGGAATGCAGATTGGCGGAGGAATCACGGCAGAAAATGCAAAAGAATATCTGGATGCCGGGGCCAGTCATGTCATTGTTACTTCTTATGTATTTAAGAACGGCGAAATTCATTGGCAGAATCTGAAAAAATTATATGAGGCAGCAGGAAAAGAGCATATTGTGCTTGATTTAAGCTGTAGAAAAAGAAACGGAGTTTATTATATCGTGACGGACCGGTGGCAGACATTTACCCAGGTCGAACTCACAGAAGAGGTGCTCACAGAACTTGCGGGATATTGTGATGAATTTCTTGTGCATGGAGTAGATGTAGAGGGAAAAGCGTCCGGGATAGAGACGGCGCTTGTGAAAATGCTGAGTGAGTGGGGGAAAATTCCAATCACTTATGCCGGAGGAATCGGAACAATGGAAGATTTGGATTATTTTTCCAAGATCAGTAAAGGGAAAATTGATTATACCATCGGCAGTGCCCTGGATTTATTTGGCGGTAATATTCCGTACAAAGATATCGTCAAAATGTAAACAACCAAATAAGAGTTTGTGAACAGTTTGTAAACTGGTTGAAGAAGAAACAAAAAAGTGATAAAATAAAATGATAGTGTCGGATTGTTGCCCTTGGCCACCGGTGCTAAGTCTATTTAACAAGGAGCAAAATCAAAAAATGGGTTTATTTGAGAAGATATTTGGAACACACAGTCAGAATGAATTAAAGAGAATTTATCCGATTGTAGATCATATTGAAGCATTAGAACCGGAATTTCAGAAGCTTTCTGATGAGGAACTCCGTGGAAAAACAGCAGAGTTCAAAGAACGTCTCGCAAAAGGAGAGACCTTGGACGATCTTTTGCCAGAAGCATTCGCAACTGTAAGAGAAGCAGCATCGCGTACACTTGGAATGCGCCATTACAGAGTGCAGCTGATTGGTGGTGTTATTTTACATCAGGGACGTATTGCCGAAATGAGGACTGGTGAAGGTAAGACACTGGTATCTACACTTCCTGCTTACCTAAATGCACTTACAGGAGAAGGTGTTCATATCGTCACTGTCAATGATTACCTTGCAAAACGTGATGCCCAGTGGATGGGACAGGTTCATGAATTCCTCGGACTGAAAGTCGGAGTTATTTTAAATGGAATGGATAATGATGAACGCCGTGAAGCCTATAATTGTGACATTACATATGTGACAAATAATGAACTGGGCTTTGATTATCTGAGAGATAACATGGTCATTTATAAAGAAAAGCTTGTACAGAGAGGAATGAAATATGCGATCATCGATGAGGTGGACTCTGTACTGATTGATGAGGCAAGAACGCCACTTATTATCTCTGGTCAAAGCGGTAAATCCACAAAATTATATGAAGCATGCGATATACTTGCAAGGCAGCTTCAGCGTGGGGAAGCAAGTGGTGAATTCTCGAAGATCGATGCCATCATGGGTGAGACGATTGAAGAGACCGGAGATTATATTGTCAATGAAAAGGAAAAAAATGTAAATCTGACAGAAGAAGGTGTGAAGAAAGTGGAGCAGTTCTTCCATATTGAAAACCTTGCAGATGCAGAGAACCTTGAAATTCAGCACAATATTATCCTTGCACTCCGTGCACACAATCTGATGTTCAGAGACCAGAACTATGTTGTGAAAGATGACGAAGTTCTGATCGTAGATGAATTTACAGGACGTATTATGCCGGGACGCCGTTATTCAGATGGTCTTCACCAGGCAATCGAAGCGAAAGAACATGTAAAAGTAAAAAGAGAAAGCAGAACCCTGGCTACGATCACCTTCCAGAATCTGTTCAACAAATATGAAAAGAAGAGTGGTATGACAGGTACCGCTCTTACGGAAGAACAGGAATTCCGTGATATTTATGGAATGGATGTCATTGAAATTCCGACCAATCTTCCGGTACAGAGAAAAGACTTAAATGATGTTGTTTATAAAACAAAAAGAGAGAAATTTAATGCAGTTATCGATGAAATCTGTGCAGCCCATGAGAAGGGACAGCCTGTACTTGTAGGTACTATTACCATTGAGACTTCAGAACTTCTTAGCAGAATGCTTACCAAGAGAGGCGTGAAGCATAATGTTCTGAATGCGAAATTCCATGAAATGGAAGCTGAAATCGTTGCACAGGCCGGTCAGCATGGTGCGGTTACGATCGCGACGAACATGGCTGGTCGAGGAACCGATATTAAGCTGGATGAGGAATCAAGAGCAGTTGGTGGTCTTAAGATCATTGGTACAGAGCGCCATGAATCACGCCGTATCGATAATCAGCTCCGCGGACGTGCAGGACGTCAGGGGGATCCGGGGGAATCAAGATTCTATCTTTCTCTGGAGGATGATCTCCTAAGACTGTTTGGCTCGGAAAATTTGATGGAAGTATTCAATAAACTCGGGGTAGAAGAAGGAGAAGAACTCCAGCATAAGATGCTTTCAAGTGCAATTGAGAAAGCACAGAAAAAGATTGAAAATAACAACTTTGGTATCCGTAAGAATCTGTTAGAATACGATCAGGTCATGAATGAGCAGAGAGAAATCATTTATGCAGAAAGACGCAGGGTTCTCGATGGAGAAAGCATGAGAGAATCTATTTTCCATATGATCACAGATTTTGTGGAGAATACCGTGGATGCCAGTCTTTCCGGTGAAGTGGAACCAGAGGAATGGGATCTTGGTGCACTGAACCGTGATCTTAAGGATGTTATTCCGACGATTGGTACTGTGACAGAAGAAGATGTAAAGGGCAAAGGAATCAAAGAACTGAAACATATGCTGAAAGAACGTGCTGCAAAAGCTTATGAAGAAAAAGAAGCAGAATTTCCGGAACCAGAGCATTTAAGAGAGGTGGAACGAGTATTCCTTCTTCGTACAATTGATGCAAAATGGATGGCACATATCGATGATATGGATCAGCTCCGTCAGGGAATCGGACTTCAGGCATATGCACAGAAGAATCCGCTGATTGAATATAAGATGTATGGATATGAAATGTTCGGTGAAATGACAAATTCCATCACCGTAGATACAGTCAGACTCTTGTTCCATGTGAAGGTCGAACAGAAAGTACAGCGTGAAGAGGTTGCTAAAGTAACTGGAACAAATAAAGATAACAGTACGACAAAAGCACCGAAGACAAGAGCGGAAAAGAAGATTTATCCAAATGATCCATGTCCATGTGGAAGTGGAAAGAAATATAAACAGTGCTGCGGACGTAAATAGTATGCTATATAAAAAGAGCAGCGTTGAAAGAGTTGAGGTGATAGAGTGATTGCGTTAGATGAATTGAAAGCAATAGTAAGCTCCTACGGAGCACCTCTGAAAGAAATGAGGGATTCACTTTGACCTGCCGGCAAAAGAAAGGCATGTTGAAGAATTAGAAAAGAAAATAGAAAAGCCGGAGTTCTGGGATAATGCGGAAGAGTCCCAGAAGGTGATGAAAGAGCTCAAAGTGCTGAAAGAATTTCTGGAGCATATAGAGGGCCTGAAGATTCAGTATGAAGATGTGGAAATGCTGATCGAGATGGCTGAAGAAGAAGGGGATGAATCCATGATCCCAGATATCCGGAAAGAATTGAAGAAATTTGAGCGTGAATTCGAGGATTTTCGCATTCAGACACTTTTGTCTGGAGAATATGATAAGAATGATGCAATTGTGACATTGCATGCGGGTGCGGGTGGAACGGACAGTTGTGACTGGGTGAACATGATGTACCGTATGTACACAAGATATGCACAGGAAAAAGGATTTAAGATTTCTGTGCTGGATTATCAGGATGGTGATATTACAGGGCTCAAAGGGATTACATTCGAGGTCAATGGTGAAAATGCCTACGGATATTTCCAGTCAGAAAAAGGGGTACATCGTCTGGTGCGCATTTCGCCATTTAACTCGGCGGGGAAGAGGCAGACATCCTTTGCATCATGTGATGTAATACCAAGTATAGACGAAGATGTGGATATAGAAATCAATGACGAAGATCTGAAGATCGATACCTACCGCGCCAGCGGAGCCGGTGGACAGCACATCAACAAGACTTCATCGGCAGTAAGAATCACGCATCTTCCAACTGGGATTGTTGTACAATGCCAGAATGAGAGGTCCCAGCTGTTTAATAAGGACAAGGCAATGCAGATGCTTAAGGCAAAACTGTATTTGATAAAGAAACAGGAACAGGAAGAAAAAATGTCAGGAATTCGTGGGGAAGTCAGGGACATTAATTTTGGAAGTCAGATCCGTTCCTACATCATGCATCCTTATACACTTGTGAAAGACCATCGTACGAATGAAGAAAATGGGAATGTGACTGCAGTAATGGACGGAGATCTGGATCAATTCATTAATGCATATTTAAAACAGAGGAGCAGCTAGATAAGATGAAGATTGCAGTATTAGGTTATGGAACTGTAGGTTCGGGTGTAGTCGAGGTACTTGAGAGAAACCAGGAAATTATTTCACAGAGAGCAGGGGATGTGATTGAAGTGAAATATGTGCTGGATTTAAGAGACTTTCCTGGACAGAAGATTCAGGAAAAGATTGTTCACGATTATGATGTCATCCTGAATGATGAAGAGATAGAGATTGTGGTAGAAGTCATGGGCGGGGTAGAACCGGCAAATACATTTGTAAAAAAAGCATTGTTGGCTGGAAAAAGTGTTGTGAGCTCCAATAAAGCGTTGGTTGCAAAATGTGGGGCGGATCTTCTTAAGACAGCCCGCAGTAATCATGTGAATTTCCTGTTTGAGGCAAGTGTTGGCGGAGGAATTCCGATTTTGAGAGCACTTGAATCTTCACTTACAGGGGATGAAATCGAAGCGGTTACCGGCATCCTCAATGGGACAACAAACTATATGATGACAAAGATGTTCTATGAAGGGGCAGATTACGAAGAAGTTTTAAAAGAAGCGCAGGCGAACGGATATGCAGAAGCAGATCCGACTGCCGATGTGGAAGGCTATGATGCCTGCAGAAAGATTGCGATCCTGACATCGATTATTTCGGGGAAAATGGTAGATTTTGAAGAAATCTATACAGAAGGCATCAGCAAGATCACCGTAGAAGATATGAAGTATGCCCAAGCATTGGGAATGACGATCAAGCTTCTGGCGGAATGTAAAAAGGAGGATGGAAAATGGTATGCCTCCGTTGCACCATGTCTGCTGGGACAGGAGCATCCGCTTTCCAGTGTGCACGATGTATTTAATGCAGTATGTGTAAGAGGAAATATGCTTGGAGATGCCATGTTCTATGGAAGTGGGGCAGGAAAGCTTCCTACAGCAAGTGCGGTAGTAGCTGACATCGTTGCAGAAGTGAAGAATCCGCATACAGATATCATGAATTTCTGGACAGAAGAAAAATTACAATTAGAAGACAGATTGACCTCATCGAAGAGGTTCCTTGTCAGAATGACAGGAGTACAGGCGGAAATGGCAGAAAAGATCCGGGAAGATTTCGGTGAAGTCACATTTATAAATCCAGAAGGAATACAAGGAGAATTTGGCGTCCTGACATCTGTTATGACAGAAGGAGAATATGAAGAAAAGGCGAAGGTCTATCCACAGATCTGCCATATGATCAGGGTGGAAGAATAGGAAGCTGAAAAACACAATAAAATGTACGATAAAGAGATGACTGGAGGAACGAGAGTAATGAAATATGTAATTGTACTTGGTGATGGAATGGCGGGAGAACCGCTTGAGATACTCGGAGGAAAGACTACTTTAGAGGCAGCAGTGACACCAGTCATGGATGAAATGTCTAAAGTCTCAGAACAGGGGATTGCCAGAATGGTTCCAGAAGGAATGGCGCCGGGAAGCGACACGGCAAATCTTTCGGTAGCCGGCTATGATCCGCGCATTTATTATACAGGTCGTTCCCCACTGGAAGCACTCAGTATCGGAGTACAGATGGCAAATGATGATGTGGCATTTCGCTGTAATATTGTAACGCTTACAGAAGAAGAACCTTATGAGGAAAAGACGATCATCGATCATAGTTCCGGAGAAATCAGTACAGAGGATGCAGCCGTGCTCCTTGACGCAGTTCGCAGGGAGCTGGCGCGCGATGGATATGAATTTTATGTGGGAACAAGTTATCGTCATCTGTTGATCTGGAAGGGTGGAAAGGTAGTAGAACTGACACCGCCACATGATATTCTGACAAAGAAGATCGGGGAATATTTGCCACAGGATGAAGCTCTCCGTGAGATGATGAAGAAGAGTTTTGATATTCTGAAAGATCATCCAATCAATATCGAGCGCAAGAAACAGGGGAAAAATCCAGCCAATTCTATCTGGTTCTGGGGAGCAGGAACAAGGCCTTCTCTTACTTCTTTTGAAGAAAAGACCGGCAAGAAAGGCGTTATGATTTCGGCAGTAGATCTGTTAAAAGGAATTGCCGTAGGAGCAGGAATGGGCTTAAAGATTGTAGAGGGTGCGAATGGTGGACTTCATACAAATTATGAAGGAAAAGCACAGGCTGCTATTGATGCACTTACAAAAGAAGGCTATGATTTTGCTTATATCCATGTAGAAGCACCAGATGAGATGGGGCATCAGGGAAGCGTTGAGAATAAAATTCAGGCAATCGAATGGCTGGATGAAAGAATTATCGGGCCGGTAAAAGAAGGGCTTGAAAAGGCGGGAGAAGATTTCAGAATGCTGATTCTTCCAGACCATCCAACACCAATCCGTGTAAGAACACATACAGGAACACCAGTGCCATATATGTTATACGACAGCACAAAGGCAGAGAACGGAATAGCTACATATAATGAAGAAAACGCAAAGAAAAGCGGAATCGTCTGGGAAGAAGGATACAGACTGATGGATCATCTGCTTGGCGAATAGGAGGAAGAGATGCTGGTAGTAAAGAAGTTTGGGGGCAGTTCTGTTGCTGATACAGAACGAATATTTAATGTGGCAAGACGCTGCGCAGAGGAATTTCAGTGTGGAAATGATGTGGTAGTTGTTCTTTCGGCAATGGGAGATACTACAGATGAGCTTTTGGAAAAAGCAGCAGAAATTAATCCATTTCCATCGAAGAGAGAACTTGATATGCTGCTGGCAACAGGGGAACAGGTCTCTGTTGCGCTTCTGGCCATGGCCTTGCAGTATTTACATGTTCCGGCTATTTCGTTAAATGCATTTCAGATAAAGATGCATGGAACAGCGAGATATGGAAATGCCAGATTCAAGCGAATTGATACAGACAGAATTGAACATGAGCTGGAAAGCCGCAAGATCGTGATCATTACGGGGTTTCAGGCAGTCAATAAATATGATGATGTCGTGACACTGGGACGCGGGGGTTCTGATACAACAGCAGTTGCACTTGCTGCGGCACTTCACGCTGATAAATGTGAAATTTATACCGATGTAGACGGGGTGTATACTGCGGATCCAAGAATCGTTCCAAATGCCAGAAAAATTGAGGAGATTACATACGATGAGATGTTGGAACTTGCAACATCTGGTGCGAAGGTGCTACATAATCGTTCGGTCGAAATGGCAAAAAAATATGGGGTTGAGCTTGTCGTGCGCTCAAGCCTCAATACAGAAGAAGGAACTGTGGTCAAGGAGGAAGTTGAAGTGGAAAAGATGTTAATTACCGGTGTTGCGGCAGACAAAAATACAGCAAGAATCTCTGTAATGGGAATTGAAGATAAGCCAGGTACTGCGTTCAGAATATTCAATACACTTGCGAAACATAATATCAATGTGGATATTATTCTTCAGTCTGTTGGTCGTGAAGGAACAAAGGATATTTCTTTTACGGTATCCGAAGATGATCTGAAAGAAGCAATGGATGTTCTGGAATCAAGAAAGAAGTCATTGACCATCAAAGAAATCTTATACAATAAAGAAGTTGCCAAGATTTCAATTGTCGGCGCTGGAATGCTTACGAACCCAGGTGTGGCAGCAACAATGTTTGAATCACTCTATAATTCCAATATTAATATCAACATGATCTCTACGTCAGAAATCAGGATCACGGTATTGATTGATGAAAAAGATACAGATAAAGCGTTGATCGCAGTGCATGATGGGTTTGGATTGGAAGATTAGCTGTAAGAGAAAAGAATAATTTGATTTTGCGCCCGATGCGTGGTATACTATTCCTAGTTATACGTACTGATTGTAAAGAATCATCTGAGCAAAAAGGCGCATGGATCGGAAGAATTATTAAGAAATAATATTAGGAAAGAATATTAGGAATTAATATTAGGGATATCGAAGTCTGTGCCTGTCTGGGTACAGACTTTTTCGTTCTCGAAACTGTGCGAAGAAACATTTTAAGGAGGTAATTATTATGTATAATCCAGCATCCAGAAAAGCAGAGGAATTCATTTGTCATGAGGAGATTCTCGACACACTGGCATATGCCGATGCGAATAAGGATAATAGGGAGCTCATTGAGCAGATTATTGAGAAAGCGAAACAGTGCAAAGGTATTTCCCATCGTGAGGCATCCGTATTACTTGCCTGTGAAATGGAAGATTTGAACCAGGAAGTATATAAACTGGCAGAACAGATAAAGAAAGATTTTTATGGCAATCGAATTGTTATGTTTGCTCCACTTTATTTGTCAAATTACTGTATCAATGGATGTACTTATTGTCCTTATCATATGAAGAACAAGCACATTCCTCGTAAAAAACTGACACAGGAAGAAATCAAACGAGAAGTAATTGCACTTCAGGACATGGGGCATAAGAGACTTGCATTGGAAGCGGGTGAAGATCCAAAGAATAATCCGATTGAATATATTTTGGAAAGTATCAAGACGATTTATAGTATCAAACACAAAAATGGTGCGATTCGCCGTGTCAATGTAAATATTGCAGCTACGACAGTGGAGAACTACCGCAAATTAAAAGAAGCAGGAATTGGAACTTATATTTTGTTCCAGGAGACCTATCATAAAGAAAGTTACCTGGAACTTCATCCGACGGGACCAAAGCATGATTATGCTTATCACACAGAGGCAATGGACAGAGCGATGGAAGGTGGTATTGACGATGTAGGACTTGGAGTTCTCTTTGGATTAGATAAATATCGTTATGAGTTGGCTGGTATTTTGATGCATGCAGAACATTTGGAAGCAGTTTGGGGAGTTGGTCCACATACGATCAGTGTACCAAGACTTTGTGATGCAGATGATATTGAAAAAGATACTTTTACCAATGGAATTGATGATGATACATTTGCGAAAATTGTTGCTATTATCCGTATTGCAGTTCCATACACAGGTATGATTATTTCTACACGTGAAAGTAAGAAATGTCGTGAACGAGTACTTCATTTGGGAATTTCGCAGATCAGTGGTGGATCAAAGACGAGTGTAGGCGGATATGCAGATCCGGAACCAGAAGAAGAATCCTCTGCACAGTTCGATGTCAGTGATACACGTACGCTGGATGAAGTCGTAAAATGGCTTATGGAAATGGATTATATTCCAAGTTTTTGTACCGCATGCTATCGTGCAGGACGTACCGGGGACCGTTTCATGGAACTTTGTAAGAGTAAGCAGATTCAGAACTGTTGTCATCCAAATGCGTTGATGACATTAAAGGAATATTTGGTAGACTATGCTTCGCCAGAAACCAAAGAAATTGGAGATGCGATTATTGAGAGAGAACTTTCGAATATTCCGAACGAGACAGTTCGTGCGAAAGTAATAGAGAATCTGAAAGCAATTGAAGAAGGAACAGGAAATGATTTCCGTTTCTAAGATTTGATAAAAGGAGGAACCACAATGGGACTTAACAGTACACCTTCTGCTGACCGTATCCATATTGGAATTTTTGGAAAACGAAATGCAGGAAAATCCAGTATTATCAATGCAATTACAGGACAGAATCTGGCGATTGTTTCAGATGTGATGGGAACGACGACCGATCCAGTACTGAAGGCAATGGAGCTATTGCCACTAGGTCCCGTTGTGATGATCGATACACCAGGTCTTGATGATGAAGGCGAGCTTGGAATGCTTCGCGTGCAGAAGGCATATCAGATTTTGAATAAGACGGATATTGCAGTTCTGGTCATTGACAGCAGAACCGGAATGACGAAGGAAGACAGCGAAATTCTGGAGTGGATTCGAGCAAAAGAAATTCCATATGTTATCGCAAAGAACAAAGCCGATTTATCAGAAGACGCGGAAGAAAACGGTGACACAAATACAATTTCTGTAAGCGCACATACAGGCTATCATATTCATGAGTTAAAGGAATTGATTGCAAAGCAGGCTCCAAAAGAGGAAGAGTCGAAGAAAATTGTAGGAGATTTGCTGGAACCGGGAGATTTTGTGGTACTGGTGGTGCCGATTGATTCTTCTGCACCGAAAGGACGTCTGATTCTGCCACAGCAGCAGACGATAAGAGATATTTTGGATGCTGGAGCCATTTCTATTGTGACGGGAGTGGAAGAACTTCCATCAACTCTGGCTAATTTAGGGAAGAAGCCGAAATATGTCATCACAGACAGCCAGGTATTTGGAAAAGTATCAAAGTATACACCAGATGATATTATGTTGACATCCTTTTCTATCCTGATGGCGCGCTATAAAGGGAATTTGAAGAATAATGTACTTGGAGCAAGGTCATTAGAACATCTGAAGGATGGTGATAAAGTATTGATTTCAGAGGGATGTACACACCACCGCCAGTGTGAAGATATCGGCACTGTTAAAATGCCAAATTGGATTAGAAAGCATACAGGAAAAGAGCTGGAATTCGTATTCACGAGCGGAACAGAGTTTCCGGCAGATTTGTCTCCTTATGCACTCATCGTCCACTGTGGCGGCTGTACATTAAATGAACGAGAAATGAAGTATCGTTTAAAATGTGCAGAAGATCAGGGCATTCCAATGACGAATTATGGAATTGCCATTGCTTATATGAATGGAATTCTAGAGCGTAGCATTACACCATTTGGGATTTAAAATACGAATAAATTCAGTGTGTCCTTCCACTTTTCCATCGCAAAAAACTTCCGATTGTTTGCTCACGGGAAAGTGGAAGGACACACTTATTTTTATCCATAGTTAATCTACTTCTGGCTCAAGACACTATTGTGATATTCGGGGCAAGCGGTCACATCTTCGCCAAACCAGTCTGGCGGAAGAAAGCTGACCGCATCTTCTATTGTAGGAAATTCTACTTCGGCAAGAATGAGTGGGGCATGATACCCTTTGAAGATATCAAGCTCGATGGTATATTTATCCAGATAAGGAATGCAGTAGCGTTCTTTTGTAATCATGCGTCCATCAATTTTCTGTGCCAGATGAAAGTATGCGGCTTCTGTGAGTGGCAGATTGTATTCTTCGCGCGCCATAAAACCTTTTGATTTATAAGTTAATTCATATCTTTCACCATCTTTTCTTACACGCACGACGGGTCCTGTGCATAAGTACCCCTGTTCTAAAGTGCGGTGAGGGTAATCTTCAAGGTTTGACGGCATTTCTTTTATTAAAAACTTTCTTTCTATTTCCATGATTAAGACTCCTTCTGAAATGTATTTATATCATATAGTATAGTTTTTTTACGGGAATAACTCAATATGTTTGTAGCTGCTGTGCAGCGAATTCGAGCTGAATGGCTGAACTGTTACAATTTGACTGCGTTTGTCCCTGGTGAGCAAGTTGAAATAAGTGGAGGACAAACTTAGGAAAGGTGAGAGACCTTCATGGTTGGAATTGTCCTTGAGGGGAAGGGGAATATGAGTGAAGGACAAACTTAGTGAAGGAGAAAGGCATTCTAGGTCGAAATTGTCCTTGAGGGGAAGGATAGTATGAGTGAAGGACAGACTGAGCAAAAAAAGGAGGAATTTCCAGTTGGAATTGTCCTTGAGAGATAAGACGAATATGAATGAAGGACAAACACCACTTGAAATTAAGAAAAACGGTCGGCATCCCCTTAAAAAGAAAAATGGCCGGAAGATGTTTGGAAGAGGCAAATAAGAGTCGACATTGATTTTTGAAAAAGGCTCTGCTACAATTTAACTATTGGAATGAGAAGATTTACACGCGGATTGGTCCGCAGAAAGGATAGAAAAATGAATGAAGTAATTGTATTTTTGGCAGATGGTTTTGAAGAAATTGAAGGACTCACTGTGGTGGATGTACTTCGCAGAGCAGGCATCGCACTGGATACGGTTTCTATTATGGAAAAGAAATGGGTGAGTGGTTCGCATAAGATCAGCGTGGAAGCGGATTACGTGTTTGATGAGGCTGACATATCAGAGACGAAGATGTTGGTTCTTCCGGGAGGACTTCTCGGAATGCAGAATCTAGAAGCACATGAAGGTGTGAGAAGACTGATAACAAGATTTTATGAAGAAGGAAAAGAGATTGCGGCAATCTGTGCTTCTCCAACCATATTCGGAAGAATGGGACTTTTGGAAGGAAAACTTGCGACAGCATATCCATCCATGGAAGATGGACTTCTAGGGGCGAAGGTTTCTTATGAGGGTGTTGTGACGGATGGAAATATCACAACAGGAAGAGGAATGGGTGTATCAATTGATTTTGCACTTCGCTTGATTGAAATTCTTCGTGATAAAGAGACGGCAGATCAGATTGCAGAGCAGATCGTATATAAGAGAGGATAAGTGTGAATGAAGAAACGTAGATTCATATGTTATCTTTTGGTAGTTGTGCTTCTTTTATTGACGGGCTGTAAGAGGGAGTTAAGAGCAAGTGAATACGTGCAGGCGAATCTTCATCTGATTTTTCAGGGAGAGACAGAAGGAGCAAAAGAGTTTCTCGATGCGTCAGATTCCGACCTGAAGAAGATGTATGAGAATGGAATTGATGCATTTGTAGAAGGATATCTCACCGGCGGTGTAGACGATGAAGGAGAGTATAATGGTTACTTTGCGTATCTTGTGAAAGAAATTTTCCGGACGATGAGATATCAAGTGGGAGAAGCAAAGAAAATGGATGCAGACACTTATGAGGTCGAAGTGCAATATCATCCGGTCAATGTGTTTACTCTATTTATAGAAGGGGTTGAGGCTCTTTCAGCAGAACTTGAGGGTAGAATGGATAGTGGTTATTATGAGGGAACCAAAGAAGAGCAGGAACAATTAATGCTCATAGATTATCTGGAAATGTCATATGCTTTACTGGGCGAGGCATATCTCCAGATGGAATATGGAGATACGGAAACATTTACATTTACCGTCACAAGAAATGGGACAAACATGCCAGAGCTTGATGAAAAAGAAATTAATGAGTTTATTGAGTGCATTTTGGCTCTTGATAAGATGTAAAAACTATGTTATACTCTTAAAATCAGTGTAATGTAGATAAGTCTGTCGACTTTTCGCATATAATTAGGAGGAAATGATAATGAGTTTACAGGTGGAAAGATTAGAACACAATATGGCGAAACTTACAATCGAAGTTTCCGCTGAAGATTTAGAAAAAGCACTCCAGAACGCATACAACAAGCAGAAAAAGAATATCAGCGTTCCAGGATTCCGTAAAGGAAAAGTGCCACGCCAGATGGTAGAAAAGATGTATGGCCCGGAAGTTTTCTATGAAGATGCAGCGAATGCGTTAATTCCAGAAGCTTATGCAAAAGCTTATGATGAATGTGAATTAACACTTGCTTCACAGCCAGAGATTGAAGTGACACAGATTGAAAAAGGAAAACCATTTATCTTCACAGCTTTAGTTGCAGTAAGACCAGAAGTGAAGCTCGGTGAATACAAAGGTGTAGAAGTTGACAAATATTCTAACCGTGTAACAACAAAAGAAATCGACGCGAAACTTGAAGAAGAAAGAAATAAAAATGCAAGAACAATCACAGTAGAAGGACGTCCGGTTCAGAACGATGACGAAGTTATCTTAGACTTCGAAGGATTCGTTGATGGTGTTCCATTCGAAGGCGGAAAAGGTGAAAACTACAACCTTACCATCGGTTCTGGAACATTTATCCCAGGATTTGAAGAACAGCTTATTGGCGTTGAAGTAGAAAACGAAGTGGAAGTGAATGTAACATTCCCAGAAGATTATCATTCAGAAGAACTTAAGGGAAAAGCTGCTACATTTAAGTGTACCGTACATGAAATCAAAGCAAAAGAACTTCCAGAATTAGATGATGAATTCGCATCAGAAGTTTCTGAATTTGATACATTAGAAGAATTAAAAGCTGATATTAAAGCTAAGATTAAAGATCAGAAAGTTGCAGAAGGAAAGAAAGCTCAGGAAGATCAGGCAATCGAAGCGATTATCGCAGCATCTGAAATGGACATCCCGGAAGCTATGATCAAGACAGAAGCAAGACAGATGGTGGAATCTTTCGCTCAGAGAATTCAGCAGCAGGGTCTTACTATGGATCAGTACATGCAGTTCACAGGCATGACAGTAGACAAGATGCTGGAAGAAATGATGCCACAGGCTGAAAAACGTATCCAGACAAGACTGGTTCTTGAAGCTATCGTTGATGCTGAGAACATTACAATTTCAGATGAAAAGTTAGATGAAGAAGTAGCTAAGATGGCAGAAATGTACTCTATGAAAGCAGAAGAGCTTAAGAGTTACATGGGCGAAGGCGAAAAAGAACAGATGAAGAAAGACATCGCTATCGAAGAAGCTGTGAAAGTGATTACAGATAACGTTGTTGAAAAATAATCATTTGAGAGTATTTATTTAGGAGGCATGTGCATGAGTTTAGTACCTTATGTTATTGAGCAGACAAGCCGTGGAGAACGTTCGTATGACATTTATTCCAGACTTTTGAAAGAAAGAATTATCTTTCTTGATACGGAGGTAAATGATGCCAGCGCAAGCGTAATCGTTGCGCAGATGTTATTCCTCGAGGCAGAGGATCCGGAAAAGGATATCCAGTTCTATATCAATAGTCCTGGCGGATCGATCTCAGCAGGGATGGCAATTTATGACACCATGAATTACATCAAATGTGACGTCTCTACCATGTGCATGGGAATGGCTGCAAGTATGGGAGCATTCCTTCTTGCGGGAGGAACAAAAGGAAAACGTTTTGCACTTCCAAATGCAGAAATTATGATTCATCAGCCAAGCGGTGGTGCTCAGGGTCAGGCAACTGAGATTGAGATCAACGCGAAACACATTCTTCGTATCCGTGAAAGAATGAACAGACTGATGGCAGAAAATACAGGTCAGCCATATGAAGTAATTGCAGCAGATACGGAAAGAGATAATTGGAAGACTGCTGAAGAAGCATTAGAATATGGATTGATTGATAAGGTTGTTACAAGCCGGTAGAAAGATAAGGGAGTGTCCGAAGCCGGACACTCCGCTTTTTATTTGACAAGGTATTTTTAGGGCAATCTTTTAATATTTAGTATGAGGTGTAGATAGTATGGCAGGCAGACACGAAGAAGTCGTAAGATGTTCTTTTTGCAATAAGACACAGGCACAGGTCGGCAAGATGATTGCCGGGCCGAATGGAGTGTATATTTGTGACCAGTGCGTAGATGTATGTGTAGAAATTATTGAAGAAGAAATGGGATATATGGAAGAGGATCATGGTTTTGAAGATATAAATCTTATTAAACCAGAAGAAATTAAAGCATTTCTTGATGACTACGTGATTGGTCAGGATGCAGCGAAGAAGGTTCTTGCTGTATCTGTTTATAATCATTACAAGAGAATCCTGTCTCAGAGAGATTTGGGTGTAGAATTACAAAAGAGCAACATTTTGATGATCGGACCTACTGGATGCGGCAAGACCTTTCTTGCGCAGTCACTGGCAAAAATACTGAATGTTCCATTTGCAATCGCTGATGCGACAGCACTTACGGAAGCCGGGTATGTAGGAGAAGACGTAGAAAATATTCTGTTGAAAATTATCCAGGCGGCGGATGGAGACATCGAACGAGCCGAACATGGAATTATTTATATTGATGAGATTGACAAGATTACAAGAAAATCAGAAAATCCATCCATCACAAGAGATGTTTCGGGTGAAGGAGTTCAGCAGGCTCTGCTTAAGATTTTGGAAGGAACGGTTGCAAATGTTCCACCACAGGGAGGAAGAAAGCATCCACATCAGGAACTGATTCCAATTGATACGACCAATATTCTTTTCATCTGTGGTGGTGCGTTTGAAGGAATTGATAAGATCATTGAAAAACGAGTGGATCAGAAATCCATTGGATTTGGTGCAGATATTTCAGGAAAGAATGAACATGATGTTGACCGGTTATTAGGTCAGGTATTGCCGCAGGATTTGGTGAAGTTTGGATTGATTCCAGAACTGGTGGGACGTGTTCCAGTAACAGTAACGCTTCAGTCATTGAACCAAAATGATCTGGTCCGTATTCTGACAGAACCAAAGAACGCAATTGTAAAACAGTATCAGAAA
>JAQYAI010000094.1 GCA_029227655.1 bacterium
ATTCCGGCTATTTCAGCATCTGAACCGCAGGTTTGAACTGGATTATGAATTGATTCGAAGAACACGCGCAGCAAAAAGAATTCCCCAGGAAAAACTGTGTGAAAATATCTGTACACAGGAAGAACTTTCCAGAATTGAGAGCGGGAAGAGAAAGCCCAGAGATAAAAATTTCTACCAGTTAATGGAACAGATGGACCGCAAAAGAAGAAGAGTAGAGACAATTCTTATGACGGAGGATTATGACGTTCTGGAATTGAAGCGGGAATATTTTTTCCGCATATTAAGATTTGAAATTGATGACGCACGGAAGCTGCTGAATGAAATAGAGGAGAGGTTAGATCCGACGATTCCGGAAAATCAGCAGTTCCTTCTGGGAGAAAAGATAAAAATAAAGAGCATCAATCAGGAATTGGACTTCCAACAATGTATCGATCAGCTACAAAACATATTAAGTATGACACTGGACATTCAGGACAAAAACATGGGGGAAGTATGCTTTACCGCAGAGGAACATTGTATTCTGAATGAAATGGCAGCCAACTATTCCGAAAAAAGGGACAAAGAAAACGCAATTAATATATGGAGACTTCAAATAGAAAACATGGAAAAGTCTTTGGTTAATCCTGTCTTTCACATACTGGAGTGGGATCTGGCAAAAGGAAATCTGGCAACAGCATATGAAGAAACAGGAAAGATTTCTGAAGCTGTTGAGACGAGTAAAGAGAAGATACGGATGTCTCTGGAGGCAGGGAAAGGAAATGGCATTGGACGGTCTTTGATCACGATTGCATATGCTCTAGAACAAGAAAAAGATGAAACATGTGCGGACTTCTTTTTCGATGGAAGGGAACTGTTAAGGCTGTACAAAATGGAATATCGATATCAGATTGTAGATACCTTTATCAACAGTTCCGACTTCCTGTTCAAAGAGCGATTTAAACGTTACCACGCTCAGCACCGCCACCTTTCTCGGCAATCTGTATGAAATGGGTAGATTTTGTCATTTCAAGGTTTGAAGAGAAAATTTACATGAAATGTCATAAACTTTTTTTGGAGTATATGCTATTGTTAACATAATAATTCATTTTTTGCATAAAAGGGAAAAATTGCAGAATTTGTGGATAACAGGCATGAATTCCTCATGGATTTAAATTAACGTAAGTGATTTGGAGAGAAAATAATTAATTGAACAAGGAGGCTGTAAATGATAAAGCTGGATAATGTAGATAAAATGTACAAGGATAAAAAAGTTCTGAGTGATGTTACACTTACTTTTCAAACAAATGAAAAAAAGATCTATGGATTAATTGGGCCAAATGGTGCAGGTAAGACTTCCCTTCTAAAAAGTATGTCAGGTATTTTGGAATATTCAGCAGGACAGATTTTGCATGATGGAGAAGCAGTAGATGGAAAGTGGCTCCGTAAAAATATTGTATTCATTCCAACAGGAGAAAGAGGGCTCAGGTATAGGAATACGGTGCACGACAATGTGATGTTTTTTGGCGCTATGAAAGGATGTGCACAAAAGACGCTGAAAGAAAATATGAAGATTTATGCGAAAATGCTTAAATTTGAGTCTTTCATGGAGCGTAAAGTGGAAAGTCTTTCGACGGGTGAAAAAAGAAAAGCAATCTTGTTGTGTGGGTTATGTACAGAGGCTTCCATATTGATTTTGGACGAACCATCCAATGGATTAGATATTGATGCACAGAGAGAACTTCAAGAGACTTTGTGCAATGTAAATGAGAACAGTTGCAAAACTATCATTATTTCTTCTCATGAGTTGGATTTTTTATGTGGGATTGTAAATCAATACATATTTATTATGAATGGAGAGATCAAAAAAGAAATAGAAGGAAATATGGAGATTGAGGAAGTAAAGAAAATTTATTTTTCATTACGGGAGGAAGCAGCACTATGAGAGGCTTATGGAATGCAGTTAAATGGGAAACTATTTTAAGTGTGAAGGAAAATATAAGTTATAAAACCAGCTTTTATACAGATATGATGATTTTTGTAGGGGCATTTATTGCGATATATTATATGGGAGTTAGTTCTGTATTTAGCTCTTTTTATCAAGTAAACCGGGAAATGGGACAGATTCTGGTATTGATTGGTTATATTTTCTGGCAGAATGCGTCAGCCGCATTAGGGGCATCTTCCAGCATCATACACGGTGAACTTTCTAGAGGAAGTTTTGAAATCAGAATGCAGTCCGTATATAGAGTTCCGGCGATTGTTTTTGCAAAGACAGTAGTGACTATTTTGATTGACTGTTTTTCTTATCTTTTCATTATGTTATTCTGTGCAGTAACGATGGGATTTAAGGTGGAAAATATCTATATAGTTATGATTTCTGTTTTACTTAGTTTTCCCTCTATACTTGGAATGTATGGAATCGGGTTAATTTTAGGTGGAATCTCAGTAAAACAAAAGAAATTAGGGTCAGTTGTGATGATTTTACAAACAGGTATGTTAATTGTAAGTAATGCATTGTCACCAGCAAGAAATAGTTATGTGTGTCTGATTCCATTTTCACTTGGAATTGAAATCGTTCGTGATGTATACATGGGAAATACAGTGAGTATCATAAGTGCAATCGCATATTGTGTAATTAATGTATTTTGGCTGGTCATTGGAGAAATATATTTTTCAAATGCTTTAAAATACGAAAGGAGATATGGTGCATTTGATACTTATTAAAAAGGTGATTCAATAATCTTTTTTACGACAAGAAGGAAAGCATATGTTTAGAAAAAAATTCAGAGTTTGTTATTTGATTATTTTAAGTATACTTTTACTGGCAATGTCTATTTCTGGGTGTAAATCTTCTTCAAAACCAGAGGTAAGTGAAAATGCAAAAAAAGTAATTGATATGATGATGACATGTCCAAATTCAGAGTTATACAATAAGGATATGTTTGGTTATGTTGGAATTGGTGAAGAAATACCAGAGGAAAAGCAGGCGAAAATCGATGCTGCATATGATAGTGCGATGAAAATCTGGGAAAATGAGATTGGAGATTGTTTTTCAGAAAACTGTTTAAAATCATTTTTAAACAGTGAAGCATCATATAAGTATCTTAGAGAAGAAAAGTTCATGCAAGTAGAAAGCATAGAACTGTTAGAAAAAGAAGATTTGTATGAGGAAGTGAAAGTACACGCATTAGTAGAAAATGAGAAACAGGAAATTGTTGTAGAATTCAAGTACAATGCGAACAACCTTATCTGGCAGGTAAATTTAGTTGAATAGCTGTTTTTATGAGGTTGAAAACAGAAATACTCAGATTGATATGGAGATTCAGTTATCACAATTTAGATTGTGGGCGGAGTGTTCTTTATTTTATTTGGGAAAATGAAGAAATCAATCATTGGTGGAATAAAGACAGACGAGACTGGATTTAAATACATATTTAAGGGAAAGAGAAATTTGTCCTTTAGGAAATTGAAGGAGTCAACCAAGGACATATTAGGGTGGCAAAGTGTTGGAGAAGGTGAAAAATGTCCTTGGATAAGGAAGAAAATGTTCTCAAAGACAAATTTATAGGCAAGTGTGCTAGGAAAGATTAAAATTTGTCCTCAGAAGGCTGAAAAGAACAAATGAAGGACAATTCAGGTCATTATTGAGCTGATGCAATAGGAAAATTGTCCTTAATATGGGAAGAATCATTCTATAGGGACAAACCGCCTCGAAGCATCGCATAGAATTCAATGAGAGTCAGGAGAATATAAAAAAGATTGTGTTTTGCGTTTGCAAGACACAATCTTTTTAAAATTATTCCTCTTTTGGTTCTTCTTCAGGGGTGGCAGCCTCTTCAGACGGTGCCGCATCTTCGGCTGGCACGTCATCTTCAGAGGAAGCTTCTTCCGGAGCAGCTTCATCAGAACCAGTTTCTTCAGAAGTCGGTTCTTCTTTGGTTTCAGCTTCTGCTGAAGGTGTCAGTGTCGTATATCCACGATCAGAAACTTCTTTCAGATCTTCGTCTAATTCGAATTCTTCAGCTTCAAAATCTTCATTAAATTCATCTTCGAAATCTTCTTCAGAGTTTTTCTTCTTATACCAGTAGAAAATACCAGCTGCAGCAGCACCTGCGGCTGCGAGACCACCGATAATTTTAGCAAATTTTTTAGACATAAATAGTTCTCCTTTCAGTTACACACCAATGGTATAAATAATAGACATTTTTATTGTAATACTTTTTTATGAAAAGGGGAAGTAAAATATTTATAAAGTAATCGGATAAAAAATTTTTACTTTTGGAAGTCGCTTGAGTGAATTATGAATTTGTGGTACGATAAAAGATACAGACAAAGGGGTGAAAACATACATGGAGAAGAGAAGCAATCAGCCAGATTCCAAAGTGAAGGAAGTTGGGAAAAAGGCGAGAAGTAAAATGTTTGGTGTGATTTACAGTCGTACAGCGATTGTGATATTACTCCTATTATTGGAGATTGGATTCTTTTTATATCTAATCAGTGGTGCAAGTAAGCACACAAATTATTTATATGGGTTATCTGTTATCATGACAGTGATTACCATTATTTATATTATTAATGAAGAAGGAAATCCATCCTTCAAGCTGACATGGATTATCTTTGTAGCGGCATTTCCGCTTGCTGGTGTAGCATTTTATTTATATACAAAACTGGAGCTTACCAAGAAGATATTGAAGAACCGGCTGAATGATCTTAAGATGGAGACGGAGCCTTATATGAGGCAGAATGATAATGTTGTGCGCGCTATGAGGAGCAGCAGGCTGGCGAATGTAAATCTGTCTTATTTTCTATATAAACAGGTGGGATTTCCGACATATGGAAACACAAAGGCAGAATATTTTCCGTTGGGAGAGGAAAAGTTTGCCGTACTGCTAGAAGAACTGAAAAAAGCGGAAAAATTCATTTTCATGGAATACTTTATCGTAGAAGAAGGTATCATGTGGGATTCGATTCTGGAGATTCTGAAAGAAAAGGCAGAGCAGGGAGTGGAAGTCCGTTTTATGTACGATGGTATGTGTAGTGTAAAGCTGCTTCCATATGATTATCCAAAGACGTTGCGCAAGATGGGAATTAAGTGCAAGCAATTTGAAAAGATTACACCGATTCTTTCTACCAGTCAGAATAACCGTGACCACAGAAAAATCTGTGTGATCGATGGAAAAGTGGCATTTACCGGCGGAGTGAATCTGGCAGATGAATATATTAATAAGAAAGAGCGTTTCGGACACTGGAAAGATGTAGCAATCATGATTCAGGGAGATGCTGTACAGAGTTTTACCATGATGTTCCTGCAGATGTGGAATGTGACTGAACGGGTGCCTGAAAATTATGAGAAATATCTGACGCCAAAGGCAAAAGGATTCCGAAGAGAAGAAGGGTACATGATTCCGTATGGTGATAGTCCATATGATGACGAAAATGTAGGGGCAGAAGTGTATTTCCACATTTTGAATCACGCGAAGAAGTATGTACATATCATGACACCATATCTGATTCTGGATAATGATATGATAGAAGCTCTGAAGCGTGCAGCAAAAAGTGGGATTGAAGTACAGATCATCATGCCGGGGATTCCAGATAAGAAATATGCATTTTATCTGGCAAAGACTTATTATGAAGAACTCATCATGAGTGGGGTTCAGATTTTTGAATATACACCGGGATTCGTGCACGCTAAGGTATTTACATCGGATGACGATACGGCAACCGTCGGAACGGTCAATCTGGATTACAGAAGTCTGTTTCTTCACTTTGAATGTGGTGTTTTCATTTATCACAATTCTGTGGTTTATGATATTGAACGTGATTTCCAGAGGACAAAAGAAAGAAGTCATAAGGTGACATTGATGGAAGTACGCAATCGAACATTATTTATTAAAATATATGGGCAGATATTGAAATTAATTGCACCTCTTATGTAGAAAAGTAGTTGTGTACAGAATAAAAAAGTAGTATAATTCTGTCTGTGATATTTGTATCAAAGATTTTGATGCGATATTTCTTGCGTAATATGCGCAGTTGCATAAATTAGACAGGGATTACATTCAGGAGGAATTAATATGGTAAAGGCAGTTGTTGGTGCAAACTGGGGAGATGAAGGCAAAGGTAAGATCACTGATATGCTTGCTGAAAAAGCGGATATTATCATTCGTTTTCAGGGCGGAGCTAATGCAGGACATACTATCATCAATGAATATGGTAAATTCGCACTTCATACATTACCATCGGGAGTATTTTATGATCATACAACAAGTATCATTGGGAATGGTGTAGCATTAGACGTTCCGGTATTGTTTAAGGAAATTCAGTCAATCATTGACCGGGGGGTTCCGGCTCCAAAGATTCTGGTTTCAGACAGAGCACAGATGGTCATGTCATATCATAAGAACTTTGATGCATATGAAGAAGAAAGACTTGGAGGAAAATCTTTCGGTTCTACCAAATCAGGGATTGCTCCATTTTACTCAGACAAATATGCGAAGATTGGATTCCAGGTAAGCGAACTTTTTGACGATGAACTTTTAAAAGAGAAAGTGGTTCGCGTTGCAGAACAGAAGAATGTTTTATTAGAACATTTATATCACAAACCACTCATTGATCCGGAAGACTTATACAAAGAACTTGTAGAATACAGAGAGATGATTTCTCCATATGTATGTAATGTATCTGCATATCTTCATCAGGCACTCAAAGATGGAAAAGAAATCCTGCTCGAGGGACAGCTTGGAACATTAAAAGACCCGGATCTTGGAATTTATCCTATGGTTACATCTTCTTCCACACTTGCTGCTTATGGTGCAATTGGAGCAGGAATCCCACCATATGAGATCAAGCAGATCGTAACAGTATGTAAAGCATATTCAAGTGCTGTTGGTGCTGGTGCATTTGTAAGTGAAATCTTCGGAGACGAAGCAGATGAATTGAGAAGACGTG
>JAQYAI010000095.1 GCA_029227655.1 bacterium
TCTGTGTCTCTTCCAAATATTTCAAAAGAGCGCCCGAGGCAATGACCCCGCTGTCATAATCTGCAAGCCCCAGCCCTTCCAGTGCTTTCACATGGAAATGCTCCTGCAGAGTCCTTCTGCACAACACATCATCAAAATACCATGCATCCAGAGAGTAGATCACAATACCAAGCCTTTCCTTCAAATCACCCAAATTCAACCCGCTTACATATAATGATTCATTACAGATAATTTCAGAAGGCATGAAGCGACAGATTTCATCCATTAATTTTGTATCTGAATCCAGCTCCGTCACCATGTACTCCCCTGTACTTACATCTGCAATAGAGAGTCCATAGTTATCTCCTGCATACACGATACACATAATATAATTATTCTTTGATTCATCGAGTGCCTGCGTGTCAAGATTCGTTCCTGGCGTAACAATTCGCACCACCTCACGCTTTACGATTCCTTTTGCAAGTTTTGGGTCTTCCACCTGCTCACAGATGGCAACTTTATATCCTCTCGAAACCAGACGGTTCAAATATCCATCTACTGCATGATAAGGAACTCCACACATCGGTGCACGTTCTTCCAATCCACAATTCTTTCCAGTCAGCGTGATTTCCAGTTCCTTGGATGCTGTGATTGCATCATCAAAGAACATTTCATAAAAATCTCCAAGTCTATAAAAAAGAATACAGTCCTTATATTCTTCTTTTGTTTTCATATATTGCTGCATCATCGGAGTTAATTCTGCCATGATTTTTCTCCATTTCTTTCGTATTAGAGTGATGGCATACCTACCACCACTAACATTTAATTATAACATATTTTCTACATATCACAAAACAAAAAAATGTGGTTTTGGCTCTTTATAGATTGCAGATGATAAAAATCCTCCTAAGAAAATGGCGATTAATAATAATCCCGAAAAAATGATGGCAAAAGGCACACAGATCTGTCCCCAAAGCTGCAATGGCTGATCCGAATAGTCCCAGATATTTTTCCTCAACCACTTATTGAAAATAATTCCTGTAGTAAATTCCAGTGATATTGCGTAGATTACTCCTCGTATTATCTGTATCCATAATCCTTCTGACCATTCCATTTTCACGCCCTGCATGATACAAAATAAGAAGACAAGACCTCCAATGCAGAACATGCTCCAGTGTGAAAATCCACGAAATGCTACTTCAATCCCATAATACATACATCCTCCAAGTGCCCAGAAAAATGTATATTCACTTATTTTTTTCGATAATGCTCTTAATGCCATAAAAAATACCCTCACTATATGTTTCTACATAGTGTGGGCATTTTACTCCAGTTTTATGTGATTTTAGACCATTTCTCCCATATAATAAAAGCCTTTCGCTTCTACTAAATGTACATCTACGATCTTACCGATTAGTTCTTTCGTTCCAGGGAAATGAACCAGCAGATTATTACTCATTCGTCCAGTCACAAGCGTGGCATCATGATCGTTCATACTTTCTACCAGAACAGACTGCACAGTTCCCTCGTGTACAGAGCATACTTCTGCTGAAATATCCTGCACTTCTTTTAACAGACGGTCAAAACGGTCTTTCACTACATCCTCCGGCACCTGATTTTCCATTGCTGCAGCAGGCGTTCCTGTCCGTTTCGAGTAGATAAATGTAAATGCACTGTCATACCTTACTTTTCTGACAACATCCAGGGTCTCAAGGAAATCTTCTTCTGTCTCGCCTGGAAATCCTACGATGATGTCTGTTGTAAGGGAAATATCCGGAACAGCAGCACGGATTTTATCTACCAGTTCAAGATAGTGTTCCTTTGTATATCTACGATTCATCTTGGCAAGAATATTGGTACTTCCGGATTGAACAGGAAGATGCAGATGTTTACAGATTTATTTTGATTTACTCATAACTTCTATCAACTCATCGGATAAATCCTTTGGATGAGAAGTCATGAAACGGATTCTTTCAAGTCCTTCGATCTTTTCGATTTCCTGCAAAAGCTCTGCAAATGTCATTGGCTCTTCAAGCGTCTTTCCATAAGAGTTGACATTCTGTCCAAGCAGCATCACTTCTACAACACCATCTGCCACCAGTTTTTCGATTTCACGGATAATATCCTTTGGATTTCTGCTTCGTTCACGTCCACGCACATATGGAACGATACAATAACTACAGAAATTATTACATCCGAACATAATATTTACACCCG
>JAQYAI010000096.1 GCA_029227655.1 bacterium
TGATAAATGAAAAAAGCAATCATATCTGCCATAGTTTCTGTTGTCGCAGTTCCTTCACTTTCCATTGTTTCAAAAAGTTTATCTGATTCTGTCAATGATGTCCACATTTTCACACCAACAATCAGAAGACAAATTCCTGCCACAAGGGTTCCCCACTTTTTCCAGTTTCTTTCTGTTTTCTTTATTCGGAACTGTTTTTCCATCCGAAGAGCATCCACTTCCTGCTCCGTGGTATCTCCCGCCGAAACGCAGTCCCCCAATTCCTCCAGCGAAATGGTATATTCGGAAATCTGACGCTTTTTCCGATTCCGTTTTCTGAAAATATCTATGGAAATCCGCCGTGTGATTTTCACGAGATAGGTCGATAAAATCTCAGGTTTATGTGGAGGCATCGAATTCCAAGCGCCTAAATATGTATCATTGACACTTTCCTTACTGTCTTCCATATCTGCAAGAATATTATATGCAATCTTCGTCAGGTACCGCCCGTATTTCTGCTCTGTCTCATAGATCGCTGACTCATTTCGTTCCCAATAAAGATCTAAAATCTTTTCATCCTGCATCTTTTCTCCTCCTCTCTCCCTTTATCTTATATCTCGTCAAAAAATGGAAGTTGGTTTCAAAAAATGCTTCTTAATTGTTGTTTATTTTTCCTCTTTCAGCCATCTAAGAACTTTCGGCGCTGCAATCAAAAACCATGCCGCAAAATGTTCCGGATGTTCCATCAATTCCATCTCCAGTTCTTCGTAAGTTACCCATCTTACATCTTCAATTTCTTCAGGATTCGGGGTAACCTTGCCATCATATTCTGCAATGATCACATGATCAAATTCATATTCGCTGAGTCCATCATATGCCTGAAAATAGATAAAGGAATCAATTTCCTTCAAATCACATATTCCCTGTTTGATTCCGAGTTCTTCTTCCAGTCGGCGCCCTGCCGCTTCCAAAATATCTTCCCCTTTTCTTGGATGTGAACAACAGCTATTGGCCCATAATTCACCCGAATGATATTTTCTTTTTTCTCGCTTCTGAATTAACATTTTTCCATTTGCATACAAGAAAACAGAAAACGCACGGTGAAGAACATTCTTTTGATGCGTTTCCAGCTTTTCTCCATATCCAATTTCATGATCCATAAGATCTACCCAGATTAAATTCTGTTCCATAACATTTCCTTTCCATCATTTTTATAAGTGTTTTTCCATAATATATCTCTGTGGCGTCATTCCTAAGGATTTGTATAGTTCCAACGCAGATTCATTGAATCCCCAGACCATCAAATCCACTCTTTCTACTCCGTATTCTTTTGCTCTTTGTTCCATCTCTTCAAACAATTTCCTGGCAATTCCTTTTCGGCGGTATTCTCTTCGCACGAAAATTTCATCCACATACGCAGTTTTCATATTTTCAATCATTCCGCTCTTATTTTTCAGAAGCGCAATGCAAAAACCTAAAATAGTATCCTCCTCATCTACCTCTGCAATTGCAATATGCTTTCCATCTTCTATAATTTCTGTAAACTCCTCTTCTGAGTATGGATGTTCCATAGGTGCATATAAATCCGGACGTCCATTAACATGCTGTTCATGCAACTTTTGCATACACAAATCTATCATCGGGTAATCTTCTTTTCTTAATTCTCTAATCATCGTTTCATTCTCCTCTTTATTTTCCTCTTTCTTCTTTTAACAGCCCAAACAAATATATATCCGCCCAATTACCATATACATTCTTTATCTGGCTTCTTTGAATTCCTTCCATCTTCATCCCAAGCTTTTTCATTAAGCCTGCTGATTTCACCACATCAATGGTCTCTGCAAATATCTTATGGGCATTTAACTCATCAAAAACATAATCAATTACTGCTTTGCATGCTTCGTACGCATACCCTTGTCCCCAATATTTTTTATTAAAAATCCATCCCATTTCATATATCTTATCATTTATTTCATTGAGCAAAACATATCCTATCATTTTACCACTCTTTTTGTGAACAACGGCAGCAGCCCCCTTTTTCTCTATGCAAAATACAGCTAAAAAGTTCGATGTTTTCTCAAAACTATATGCTGGCTCCAGATTTTCCATTGTTTCATCATCACCCATAATTTCATATAAATCATCTGCATCCTTCAGCATAAAATCCCGAACAATCAATCTATCCGTTTCAATATACATACAATAACACCTCTGTCCCCCTCAATCTTTGCTCAGCATTAACTGAATAGGTAGTAAGATAACGAGGATTGTCCTTAGTTAACATATTTCTCTTAATCAAGGACAATGCATTGCTTAAAGAAAGCATTTTTTCACAAGAATTGTCCTTGAAAAGCTTCATACTCCTAACCAAGGACAATTTTACGCCTATAAGCTCATCTTTTTCACAGAAATTGTCCTTGAGGGAAGAAAAAAAGTAAGTTGAAGACAATCCGCTGAAAGAGCCACGAAACCTCATCTCCATCTATAACTCCAATGCCATCACATAAATTTGGCAAGGATTATCCTCGCCCCATAAAGTTGGAAATACTTCAAACTCCTTAAATCCAAGACTTTGATAAAAATAATTTGTTCTGTCGTATTCTTTGTATCTTCCCATCTGAACTGTTTTCACTTGAAGAAATGTATATCCTGTTTCACACGCATATTTTTTTGCTTCTTTAAACAGACTCCTTCCTATCCCTTGTCGGTGATGCTCTTTTACTACTCCCATAACCGCCAGTTCTACAGTATCTTTTCCTGTTTCTTTTAAGCACAAAAAACCAACCGGTTCATCCAAATCTATTGCTCCGAAAAAAATCTGCTCTGTGCTCTCTTCAATATAATTCTCCCTTGCTTCTTTTATTCCAAACCACTCCGGCAGGGCTTCCAGAATTTTTCTTGATATTTCTTTATTTCTTGTTAATATCATTGATTCTCATAATTTCCATATATGTAACCTCTCTTTTATGATCTAGTTTCCTTATTTACTCCTGATTTGCAAAATACATTTCACAAAAGTGATTCCATTTTACTTCGTACTCATCATGTTCTAGTTCTATAATGTCATAAGGTGAGTGAACTTCTCTTTTAATCGCTTCCTCTATGAAATAATTGATATAATCACTCGTTTCTGAAATAAACCCATAAACATAATCAAAACCTTTATCAATTGCCACCTGTAATCTTGTGTGTCCATCGAGCGCGGCATATTGTTCTTTCCATTTGATGAGCGGAATAACGATATCTTCCTCAGCATTAACAAAAGTAGAAACTACTTCCTTCTTGCTAATATCAACAAAAAACTGAGATGGCTGTATCTTTTTAATTGGAATTTGAAATATTGTGATTTCATCATATGTCTTAATAAGATTATTTGCTCCATCCCAAAATTTCGTTATATGTTCTGCATAGAAACGAAATTCTTCAATAACATTATTAAAGAATTCTGGATTTTCCCCTCGCACAACGGCATCTGACTTGGAAATAATTTCCACTTCATATGGATCACTTCCATTAATTAAAAATGCTCCATGTTGTTTCAGAACTTTATCGCAAAATCGTCTGTCCGCATAACTATTAACTCTCTCGACTTTAATCATCTTTCAGAATATCTCCTCTAATTCCATTTAGATTAACTGCTGCTACCACATGAACCAAATAGAAGATTCATACATGTCAAAAATCACCGCGCGTATCATTTATGCTCCTCCCCGCTTATCGTTTTCGCGTACACTAATTTGAATTCCTCACAAACGATTTTCATATCTTCCCGAAATTCCATCCCTTCCCTTTGAAGTTCATTTGTAAAGAATTCTTTATGCACTTTTCTCCAATATGTAAGTGATTTGTCGCCTTCCCCTTCCTTATAAGCATGAGCTTCCGATACTTCATTAAAAGGAACTACATATACTTTCGTAGTCTGAATCACACAGACTGCTTCCCCCTTAGAATTCAGAACTACATTATATAAACCTTCTGTCGGCAATGATTCATTTTCGATTTCATACCAAACATAAGCAGACGCAGTTGCTGTTTTCTCACCTTTTACTACCAGTTCAGCAAGCATATCTGCATCCGCACCAAATGCCCATGCCTGATAATCACAATCCATGACCTCGTTCTCTGCTATGAATTTTTCCCACAATTCTCTATCTGTCATATTCTATCTCCTTATAATTCTCGTTTTACAACATTTATTTCTTCATTGCTATATATCAGCTCAAATCCATTCTTCAAAAATAAATTTACAGATGGATTATTCGATAAGATATCGTCATATAAAACATTTACCCCATTCTTCTTTGCACTATCACATAAAAGGTCAAGTCCGTTTTTTCCGAAACCCCGACCTCGATATTCTGCAAGAACAATCACATCACAAACAAATCTATCTGTGTTTTCTTCATAATGATATGCCACCTCACCAATATTTGTTTCTAATTCTTCTGAATATAAATATCTGTAAAAGAAATTTGGGTCATCAGATGCAATCCATTTATGGTACCAAGTTTCCCATCTTTCTTTGGGGAAATCCAATGTTCCTCAATTCACCTGGTTAAATGACATAGTTTCTTTATCTCCAACTAAATGTTGTTTAAAAACCAACTCTTCTAATGTAGGTTTAATCAATTTAAGCATTTTCTAACATCCTTTCCATCGGAAAATACGCTGATATTTCTCTATCTATCTGATTTCAAATGTCCCACCGCGGTCTGTAAAATAATCCTCAATCTGTGCCATCAATATATTTGCATCACTATATTGTTCTGTCTGCACATGATCTGCAATCCATTCATCTCCGCCGGCTGAAATAATCCGATACTGATCATCATAAGTAATTTCATATAGATACTCTTCCCCGTCCAATGTGCAATACAGCTCAACTGTGGTAGTACTTTCCGTAGAAGTGTCCGAAGAATATAATGAAAATGCTGCTAAAGATGCTGTCAGAGGAATAATAACTACAACCAACAATATCTAAAGCTTCCTTGTTACTGTACTAAATACGATGAAATCGCATAGACAGTCTGCCCATTATATTCCAGCTTCGACCATCCGTTTCCATGCACACCCACCCGTTTTACATATTCTCCATTTTTCAATGTATATACAACGTCCGAAGAATCTGTGGATGGTGCTGTTCGAAGATTTGTCTCTGACTTTGCTGTCACTTGTTCGTTTACAATTTCGTATCCCTCTGAATCATAAACCTCTTCTACTCTCACAGGATCAACGACCGTTTGGGACAAGTAACTTGTAACCGCATAAACCGTATACCCATTGTAAAGTAACCTTGACCAGCCACTGTCACTTTCTGCAGTGCGCGTCGCAAATTCTCCACTTTGTAAGGTTGCAATGATATTACTGTTCTTATTTGGAAAATCGCGCAAATTGACATATTCTTTTGCTGTCACTTCATCTGACACCGGCGTGAATCGTTTTCCATCCACAATATCAGCTTCTGCCTTTGCACTTTCTTCTACAACTGTATATATTTTATCTTCTGCTGTGAGAGGCGCTGCTGCCTCTGCTATCTTGACACTACTATCTTTAGGCTCCTCTTTCTCTTTTGTAAAATAGCAGACTACCATATCTACTTTATCATCAATTCCATTTACCGTTCCTTTATTTGTGTACTGCCATGCATGACATTTTCCACCATATACCGGCTTTTCCTGCTTAGGATAAATCGTATCTGAATACGATGCAATCCAGACTTTATGTTCCTTTTCTATTTTGGAAATATCCCAGACATTCTGATTTTCTGCATCGCTCAAAGAACTATAAAACATCGTATCATAACCTGCATCCGAAACTATTTTCAAAAATGTCATCGCATAATTGGTCCGCTCTTCTGCCGTCAAGCCATACATTCTGCTGCCATCACGGCTAAATCCTTCACAGTCATATACAACAGGATAAGAAATACTGTACCCGGCAATTGCCTGCTTCGTCCAATTTGCTTCTTCTTTTGCTTCCTCTTCACTTATTGCTGTTGAGAAAAAATACACACCGACCAGAACATCGGCTTTCTGTGCTTGCTGAATATTATAATCCGCATTATCATCTTTATAAATCTTTCCATCTTCCCCTCGATAACCAATGCGGATAAAGGCAAATTCAATACCACTTTCTTTTACTTTTTTCCAATCAATCTTTCCCTGCCATTTGGAAACATCGATTCCATTCGATTTTCCTCCTGCTTCTTCCAATAATTCCTAAAATAATCAAAACGATTCCCAATAGTACGCCCGCAATTATCATAAGATTTCGAATCATTTTTTGTCTCACTATGGTCACTCCCATCTTTAACATTTTCCACTTTCTATAGTAACACGGCCACAGAAAAAAAGGAAGTCAACTTCCGTCAACCTCCCTGCACGATCATAAAAGTAATTTATTGATATCCCATATATAATACGAATAATCCTGATGAAATGCCGGCTGACATTCGCGGTTACGAATCGCCGAAACCAGATCATCCATTGTTTTGATTTCATTTGGAAAATAAGTAGCACAAATGCCCACTTTATCCGGATAATGGCAATCACTTCCCCCAGTAATTGCAAATCCATATTTTCTCGCATATTGAACAGCCACCATAGCCGCGTCAGGCAACGTACTTCCATTTAAAATCTCAATTGCATCTACACCCTTTAGTATATCCAGGTACCCCTCCAGACCACGTCTGTTATGTCTGAATGGATGTGCACTGACTACAACACCACCCTGTTCATGGACATAATCTATAAATTCCTGTGCTGAAATTCTGTCTTCCGGATAATGATCAATTCCAAAAGCCAGAATATCTCCCTGCAAGGAAAAATATTCAATTCCTACAAAAATGGGAAACCCCGTCTTTTTACTATATTCTTCCGCGTATTCGCGAAGTCCCATACTGTCATGGTCCGTGATGCAAATTGCATCCAGCCCTCTTTTTTTTGCAATTTCTACTATTTCCTCTAAAGCTAAAGTACTATCCAGTGAATACCTTTTTTCGTGCATATGCAAATCGATGAACATCTTCTTACCTCCGATATATTAACAAGATTTATTATCTTATAGGTTATAGTTTTTGTCTAATTGCTAATCCCTATATCATTATAGATTTTTTCTATAATACATAAAACACTTTTTATAAGTGAAAAACAGATGCTCTGTGAAAGTGAAAAAAAGAGATAGGAAACCGTCTTCCTACCTCTGATTTTACAACTAAGATTATTAATAAAAATTCTCTTCCTTTGTCTCTACCAAACTATTTACATAGTTTTCCATATCATGCCTCGTATGCATCTGTCGGCTTTTCTCCACCACTGCTTCCTTTTCCGCGTCAGTCATTTTGGCAAAGGCCTCCATCGATTTTGCATTCGCCGCTAAAGATAAACCAAAACCTATGGGCATGTCTCCGCCCTGACCAATATTCCACTTATTTTCCATGTCTTATATAGCTCCCTTCTCAAAACATTCTGTGACCTTTTTATATAGAATGTCTTGAAAAGAAGAAACTATACTTTACTTTATTTTACATGCAAAGAATCCTATTTTTTCATTACTATAATTAAACCCCTTGTAATTCTTCTGTAATCCGCTTAAAGAACTCTGCACCCCACACAAGCAGAGAATTTGTATCACGTATAAAAGGCTCCACATCCTGTTTTGCCTGCTCATAATCTATATTTTCAAAGCGTTCCTTAAGCATTTGCTTGACCACTTCCAAATTGTATTCTGTATCTTCTGTAATATATTCTGTCTGCAGCAATCGTTCTCTTAAATGTTTCAGATTCACCGGGGTACGTCTTGCCATATAAAAAACATAATCGTATAAATCTCTGCCTTTCACTCTATTTTTCCATGCTCTACAAATAACTGCATGAATTTTCCCTGCAAAAAGCGATGAGGAATCATACAGATTCACTTCATAAGGTGCTGGCAACAACCGATATTTATGTTCAAATGTTGCAAATTTAGGCGGATTAATATCAACTTCAAATTTAATTTTAATTAACTCCGAATCAGCAACTCCTGCAATTGGATGCTCACTATAAAATAGCAACAAATGTTCTTTTGTATTTGCTTTTAGAAAAGCTGATTTTATATTAGCCTCTCGCACCTTCTCCTTTTCTGTAATTGTCACATTCATCCCAAAGGATCGCACTTCTTTTTCTAATATTGGAAAATATGAAGCTAGATCAAAATCAGGATTTTCTATCATAAGAGAAAAATCCAAATCTTCCGAAAATCGGTCAAGACCATAAAAAATTCGCAAAGCAGTTCCACCATAGAATGCAGCTTCCTTAAAAAAACCTGCTCTGCTAAGTCCACACAGAACAATTTCCTGCATAATTTCTTTCAACGCATTCTTTTTATCATAAATTGTTTCTGCCTGATATTGCGCAAGCATCTGCTCAATTACACTATTCACGAACAAGTCACCTCACTAACTTTGCCAGCATTTTCATATTTGTACAATGGTATAATTCACATAACCTCAGCAGACATTGCTTATCCAGCTTTGAAAACTCTATTTCATCAATTCGCAAGTCATCAAACAACAAACTGGCCAATTCTTTTTTATTTTTAACAGGGGACAGTGTATACAACTTATCGCAAAGAGCCTTCTCAGCTGTCGCAATCTGATAAATATAATCCCCCTCACTCTGTATTCTAACCTCACATGGATAAACCGATGACGGTACATCTCTATAAGTAAATGTTCCAAATGGTGTGGTGTAATTCTTTGATTTCTTCTTTTCAAATGTAGCTGACGTAAATATATAAACTGCCTCTGGAATCAAGCCATAACGAGAAAGTACAAAATCAAAAGACAAATATGATGGTCCATAAATACTTCCTGCAAGAAGATACCCCGGAGTCGATCTATCCGTTTCATATAAACCTTTTACAATCTGGATGCAGGAACCTTCTTTTGTCATTCTGCTAAGTTTATTTGCCGGGGCACTATATCTACTAAGCTCTTCTATCATCATAGCATATGTTTTTATCATATTTTCACCTCTTATTTGTATTTTATTACAATATTTGGAGGAAATCAAATATTTTTTGAATTAATATCTGCTTACATCCTAAAAAACATAATAAAGGAGCGGCCTACACCACTCCTATCACTTTTCCTATCCAATATATCAGTCCCAGACACCAGCTGGTAACTATTCCATACAAAATCACTGGTCCTGCAATCGTAAATATTTTACATCCAATCCCGAAGACCTGTCCCTCTTTCTTATACTCTATTGCCGGCGCCGCAACAGAGTTTGCAAATCCGGTGATTGGAACAAGGGCCCCTGCACCACCCCAGTTCGCAATCTGCGGGTAAATCCCAAATCCGGTCAAAACCACGCTGCAAAGGACCAGCAGCAATGAACACCACCCTGCACTGATATCTTTACTCAGACCGGCCTTCTCACAATAATTCAGAATGAACTGTCCGACCAGACAGATTCCTCCCCCTACGATGAATGCCCGCCGCATATCGGGCCATAGCTTTCTCATCGGAGTCTTCGTCTTGACATATTTTTCGTATTCGTTTTTCTTACTCATCTGCTTCTCCTCCTACCAACGCCTAAAGAAAAATAAAAGAGCTCCCAGGCTTTTCCCAAGAGCCATCGCGATTATAAGTGCCGAAATTCCGGTTGTGATTTTTGCTCTTCTGATAAAAATCGGAAAAATGTTCAGCACATCCGCCAGTGCCATCGACCAGCATCCCACAAATATTCCGGAAAATAGTCCATACACTGGAAGCAGCCATCGAAAGTGAAGCCAGCCCACTTCATATACCCAGAACAGATTTCCTAGGATTCCGCCTGCCACAATGAAATCTTCATATAATACCACATACTTTCCTGTATGTGTGCGGTCAGCAAAATCAGAAATAGTTCCTAATCCAACTAAAAAAGAAAATAATCCGGCAGCAATTCCAAATCCTGCACTTAATCCCAGAAATGCCAGGACCATATTATGAGTCCACATCGATTTCTTCTCCGTGGCGGGAATAAATGTCCACTAATGTTGTCTGAATATCATTTTCATAAAGGCGCATTTCTACCTCCATCGGTGTCGGATCAACAGAAAATCGTTTTTTACCAAAGTGATTGAAGAAGACCAGTATTCCGATTGCAATTCCAATACTGTATGAAATCTCCAGTGCTCCAAACCCGTCAGACGGTGTTCCAGTTACAAGTTCATAGATCTGTCCGAACATTCTCGTCACTGAAATATCATTATTAAATGACATAATGGAAAATGCTGCCCCAAAAAACACCAGAACAGAAACAAAACCAACTTTGAGATATTCCACAAATCTGCTTTTTTCTTTCGGTTTTTCATAAGTAACGATCAAATCTGTCGGTCCCAGATTTTCAATCTGTAGATTCGGATATTTCTCGTGAATTGATTTGATAATTTTTAAGACAGAAATGACCGTACGATGCTGCCCTTTTTCCGGGAACTTCAGAATTTTCAGGACTTTGATCTGATTCTCAATATTGGAATCCGCACATTCAATGGTCAAGATATCTTTCAGCATTACATCGCGGTTCTGGACTTCTGTATTATTTTCCCCTTTTATATAGAGAGTTTTTTTATCGTAAGAATTCGACATATGGCAAATCCTTTCCCAGAATATTTACGATTAAAGTTCCCTGTGTCAATGTATTTTCTCCCGGATCACCAGTCAGATAATAAATGATTCCGATGACGACCGCTAATAAAAATGTCAGCAAGACGATAATATTAATTTTTCTTCGCTGTTCTTCCATTTTACGTTCACTCCACCTTCTGTAAAATAGTTTTGGGAATAGTATGTGTCAAAGCGAAAAAAATATACAAAAATCTCTCGTTTTCATTCTTCATTTCGTATGAAAACGGGAGATTTTCTGAGTTATCGCGAATATTTACTTGTTACTTATTTATTCTTCCACCGAAAGCGCGCCTGTATTACATGCTCTCACGCACGCGGGTTCCAACCCCATTGCAACTCTCGCATAACAGCCGTCACATTTTACAATCTTGCCTTCTTTATTGAATCTTGGCACATCATATGGACAGACTTTCTGGCATTTCTTACATCCAATACATCTTCTCTGATGCACAGCCACTACATATCCATTTTCTGTCCGCTCAAATACGTCCAAAGGGCATGCCTTCATACAGGGAGCATCCGCGCAGTGCTGACAGCTTCTTGTAATATAATTTACCAGTCCGGTTCTTTCTGATGTCCGCTTTTCATAGATGCGTGGTGATACTGCATCGACTTCTGTCTCATCATAATGCTGATCCATACACGCCACAACACAGGCAAGACATCCTGAACAAAGGGATTTATCACATACAACTTTACTCATGGCGTACCTCCTTTTTTTCTAAACGGCAGCAGTATGACTTGAATCCAGGAAATCCTGATACCGGGTCAAGATAATTGTCATCCAGTAAGAGATTGATATCTTTATTCCCCGCTCCGTGATATACATTTACTGCACCTTTAAGACATGAGGAATTCACACTAAGTGTCAATTCCATACTGCCGACCGGCGTCTTAAGAATGATCTTTTCACCGTCTTCCATATCAAGCGCTTTCGCATCTTCCGGATGAACTTCCACCAGTGGATATTCTTCCAGATTTGCAAGCCATGGTATCCGGTAAGTTCTTGAGTGAAACAGCTGTGGTTTTCTACTTCCAGTCGTCAAAATCAGTGGATATTCATCCATCGGAAGTTTTTCTCTGAAATCATGGTAGACTGGAAGACCTTCGTGTCCATATTTATTGCATGATCCTATGATACTTGAAACAAATTCGATCTTTCCGCTTGGTGTCTTCACCTGAAGGATCTGTTCGGATGTGCGCCCCGGCATGATATGTTCTGCTTTTCTTCCATTTGGCGCAGCCTTGATCTCTTCTAATGTAAGTCCAGTTGCTGAAATTGATTTTCTCAGGTAATCTTCATTATTGTGAATTGGTTCATCTCCGCCAATCGTAAATCCTAATTTTTCGGCAAGTGCTGTAATGATATCCATATCTGTCCATGCCTCACCCATTGGTTCTACAACATGCCCCTGATAATATAATGTATCTGGTCCAAGAACCGTAACCTGTTCTCTCTCCAATGATGTCTGGACCGGAAGTACAATATCTGCAAATTTGCAGGTGTCTGTCAGATATATATCTGTGCTCACAAAGAAATCTAGTTTCTTTAATGCTTCTTCCACGCGGTCCGGTCTCGGCCACATATGATGATTCATTCCAAATGAAAGGACATTCCGAATAGGATAATCTCCTTTTCCTTCTATGTAATCTGCGATTCTTGTGACCTGTGCTTCCTGAGAAGTAAGTTTTGCCCATGCCGGGAACTCCTCATGGCTAAGGTCCTGATCCGCATCTACTCTTTCATGCATGGTGCCTAAAAATGCTTCTCTGAGCATCACACGCCCTGGTCCCGGCGGCATCGTTCCGCCTTCTATTCCAAATGTTCCTGTAAGTGCAAGCAAAAGTGCAATTGCTCTTGCATTCTGCACACCATTAATATTATGTACGACTGGGGATGCCGACATCTGAATCGGACACGGTGCCTCTGTCGCCATAAGCCTTGCAGCAGCTATCATATCTTCTTTTGGAACACCTGTGATTTCTTCTACTTTTTCAGGTGTAAACTCCATCACATAATTCTTATATTCTTCATAGCCAATGGTATATTTATCAATGTATTCCTGATTCTGAAGTCCTTCTGTAATAATCACCCGTGCCATTCCCAGTGCAAGTGCACCATCCGTTCCCGGAACCGGTCTTAAGTGAATATCTGCATACTCAGAAGTCGGCGTACACCTTGGATCAATAACAATCAGCTTTACACCGCGTTTTACCGCATTCATAAATGCTCCACCTGCAGTCACTGAATTGCTGTAAAGCGAGTTGACTCCCCATACACAAAGAGCTTTACATCTGCGCAGGTCTGCCTGCGGCATTCTCACACCTTTTCCGAATGTGCTCATACATGCCATCATAAGTGCATAAGCGCAGGTACTGGATTCTGTTCCGATATTTGGCGTTCCATATCCATTTGCAAATTCCGTGATCTGTGGGCGGAACCATTTTGGATGACCCACATAAATCATCGTAGATTTGGCTCCATATATTTCTTTTGTCTCAGTCATCTTA
>JAQYAI010000097.1 GCA_029227655.1 bacterium
GAATGTATCAAAATCAACCATTTCTTCATATAATGGCTCGATCTTTACGTTAGAAAAATCAATTTTTTCAACTGGTTTTGTGGCTTCTGCCGGAGCTGCTGCCTGTGCTGCGTTATGTGCTTCGTTCTTAGAAGCCCCCTGTGATTTCATCGTCGGGAACAGAAGTACATCTCTGATCGCTGCACTATCTGTAAGCAGCATGCACATTCTGTCGATTCCAAATCCGATACCACCTGTTGGCGGCATACCGATTTCCAGTGCATTAAGGAAATCTTCGTCTGTTGTGTTCGCTTCATCATTTCCTAAAGCAAGCTGTTCTTCCTGTGCTTTGAATCGTTCTCTCTGATCGATCGGGTCATTTAATTCTGAGTAAGCGTTCGCCATTTCCCATCCGTTCATGAAAAATTCGAAACGTTCTACATAGTCTGGATTTGATGGTTTCTTCTTTGTAAGTGGAGAGATTTCCACTGGATGATCCATGATAAATGTTGGCTGGATCAAATGTTCTTCTACGTATTCTTCGAAGAAGAGGTTGAGGATGTCACCTTTCTTGTGGTGTGGCTCTACTTCCAGATGATGTTCTTTCGCGAGTGCTTTTGCATCAGCCAATGTCTCCACTTCGTTCCAGTCAACGCCGGCATATTTCTTAACGGCATCTACCATAGTAAGTCTTTCGAATGGTTTTCCAAGATCCATTTCCACGCCGTTGTATGTGATCACAGTGGTTCCAAGGACTTCCTGTGCTACATGACGGTACAGGTTTTCCGTGAGGTCCATCATTCCGTTGTAATCTGTATATGCCTGGTATAATTCCATGAGTGTAAATTCTGGATTATGTCTTGTGTCAAGACCCTCGTTACGGAATACACGTCCGATTTCGTATACTCGTTCCATACCACCAACGATCAGTCTCTTTAAGTATAATTCCAGAGAGATACGGAGTTTGAAATCTTCATCCAGTGCATTAAAGTGTGTAAAAAATGGTCTTGCGGCAGCTCCGCCTGCGTTTGACACCAGCATTGGAGTCTCTACTTCCATGAATCCCTGTCCATCAAGATATCGGCGGATAGAGCTGAGGATCTTTGAACGCTTGATAAATGTATCCTTCACTTCCGGATTCATAATTAAGTCAACATATCTCTGACGGTAACGAATGTCAGTATCTGTGAGGCCGTGGAATTTCTCTGGAAGTACCTGCAGGCTCTTTGAAAGGAGTGTTACTGCAGATGCATGGATAGAAATTTCACCTGTCTTTGTCTTGAATACTTCACCAGCAAGTCCTACGATATCACCAATATCCATTTTCTTGAAAGCTTTGTATTCTTCTTCTCCGATGCTGTCTCTTGCAACGTATGACTGAATGTTCCCCTGTAAATCCTGGATATTACAGAAAGAAGCCTTTCCCATAATACGTTTAGACATGATACGTCCGGCAAGAACAACTGACTTGCCTTCTAATTCTTCAAAATGATCTTTTACCTCTTTGCTATGATGTGTAACATCAAACTTTGTAATCTGAAATGGGTCCTGTCCATTTGCCTGTAATTCTGCAAGCTTTTCACGACGGACTTTTCTTAAATGATTGATATCCTGTTCCTGGCCGTTGTTCTGCTGTGTTCCCATCACACTCTCTCCTTTTCTTCAAATGACACTCTTTTGTTCCTAATTAGATAGAACGATCGATCTTCAATACTTTATATTCTATCACACCAGACTGTGTTTCTACTTCTACCACATCTCCAACTTTCTTTCCAATCAGTGCTTTTCCAACTGGTGATTCATTGGAAATCTTTCCTGCAAGACTGTTCGCCTCTGTTGATCCTACAATTTTGAATTCGATTTCTTCCTCAAATTCACAGTCATAAACATCCACGGTACATCCTACATTGATTACATCAGTTCCAACTTCGTCTTCATCTACGACTTCAACGTTCTTGAGAAGCTTCTCCAGCTCATCAATACGAGCTTCAATATCGCGCTGTTCATCTTTCGCTGCATCGTATTCTGCATTTTCAGACAAATCTCCCTGTTCTCTTGCTTCTTTTATTTTGGCAGCTACTTCTTTTCTCTTTACAACCTTTAATAATTCAAGTTCATCTTCCAGCTGTTTTAATCCAGTATAAGTAAGTAACGTTTTCTTTGTTTCCATTTTTATTTCTCCTCTTTTCACTTACATCATTTTTGAAAATGAGTAACAGTTCAGCCATACAGCTCGAATCCGCTGCCCTGCAGCTACTTCTCGCTTCGGCAGAGCGCCATATGCTTCAAAAGAAAGAAAACAATTTTACGAGCAAGCTCTCTGTCGTTTTCTTTCTTTTTGAAGCGCATGGCTGAACTGTTACAAAAATGATACAATAAAGATACTGTCACAATTTAAATATTATACCTAAACAGTTCTTTTGTGTCAATATCTTTGCATGCGTTCTTTCAAATTAAACTCGTTCTTTCAAAAGCGCTTCCAGTTCCTGGTAACTTTCTACTTTATTAATTTCATCTCTCAGTTTTGCGGAACCTTCCAGCCCTTTCGTGTACCACGCAACGTGTTTGCGCATTTCCCGGATTCCCAGATATTCTCCCTTAAATTCTATCTGAAGACGAGTATGGCAAAGCATGGTCTCACGTATCATCTCTCTGGATGGTCTTGGCGGCATCTGTCCTGTTTTCTCATATTCCAGAAGCTCGCTGAAAATCCATGGATTTCCCTGTGCTCCACGTCCGATCATCACACCGTCACACCCGGTCTCTTCCATCATGGCAATCGCTTTTTCTCCGTTTGTGACATCTCCATTTCCAATCACCGGAATGCTTACCGCTTCTTTGACCTGACGGATGATGTCCCAGTCTGCTTTTCCTGAATAGTATTGTTCTCTTGTTCTTCCGTGAACAGCAACTGCTGCCCCTCCGGCTTCCTCAACGATCCGGGCAATCTCTACCGCATTTACCGACTCATCATTGAACCCTTTTCTTATTTTAACAGTAACCGGCTTCTGAATAGCCCTCACCGTCTTGTACACAATATCATATACAAGTTCAGGCTGATTCATGAGTGCAGAACCCTCACCATTTTTGACAACTTTTGGAACCGGACATCCCATATTAATATCCAGAATCTGAAACGGCAGTTCCTCGATGCGTTTTGCCTGCTCACTGATAATATCCGGATCCGATCCGAATAACTGGAGAGATACCGGACATTCTCTTGGATCTATCTCCAAAAGAGCCTTTGTATTTTTATTATTATATTGTAATGCCTTGGCGCTGATCATTTCCATACACAAAAGTCCCGCGCCCTGCTCCTTACACAACAGTCGAAATGGCAGGTCTGTTACTCCTGCCATCGGTGCCAACACATATCGGTTCTCTAATTCCACGTTACCAATCTTCAGTGTTTTCCCCATTATAACTCTCCCTGCGATAAAATCTCTTCTTCCGGCATATTCAAAAAGAATATCTTATAATATAATTCTAATTGTCTAAGAAGCTCCTGTTTCTCAGGGTCATTCTGAATCTGCTTAATCTTCAGCTGACTTCCGATGTCATCGAACATCGGATCACACTCTTCGGCGGTTACCTCAAGCTGCAGGGAACCATCTTCATCAAAAACCAATGTAAGAATTCCACCCACATCATTTACATAAAGAATACAAAGGATTTTCAATTCATCTTTAATATGATCCGGCAGATTTTCAAAATCCGGATTCAGATAATATTTTTCTTCGTAAGAATTGGCTCCGCATAACACAATTTTATCCTGATACATCTTCTTCTCCTCTTCTATACATATCCATAGATCCCGCGCACGGACACTTCTCCAGCAAAAATGGACACTTCCGTTCCATCTTCCTTTTCCACCTGCAGTTCTCCCAGATGGTTGATTCCATGGGCCAGTCCATGATATTCATTCCCCGGCTCCAGAATACGAACCTGATTTCCTGCATTTACCAGAATCCGGTTATATCCGTCCTGAATCAGGGACAAATCCCCAGCCTTGCAGAACTGCTCATAGTTCTCTTCAAATTTCTCCAGAACACGTGCAAGAAGTGCCGCCCTGGATAGTTCTCTTCCCGTCTCTATCCTTAATGAGGTAGCACTCTCCCTTAGTTCCTGTGGAATACTTTCCACATTGACATTGACGCCCACACCGATTACCACATAATCAATCGCCTGTTCTTTCATCATCATCTCTGTCAGGATTCCACAAATCTTTTTCTTATTTAATACAATATCATTGGGCCACTTGATCTTTGCGTCTACCTGTTCCAGCTCCATGAGTGCTTCTGCCACACTGTAAGCCATTAAAAGCGTCAGCATAGGTGCTTTTACCGCCTCAAAGCACGGCCTTAACAGAAGGCTCATGTAAATGTTGGTCTTTGGCGGAGAGACCCAGTTTCTTCCGCGTCTCCCTTTGCCCATATTCTGCTGGTCAGCAACCACAACCGTTCCATGCATAGCGCCCGCTTCTCCAAGCTTCAGCACACAAGTGTTGGTCGAATCAATCTCATCATAACAGAAGAGATTCTGCCCCGCCCACTTGGTTTTTAAAAATCGTCTGATTTCTTCTTCCATCTTATTCTTCCACAAATGCTCCTAATGTTGCAGCCATCACTGCTTTGATCGTATGCATTCTGTTCTCTGCTTCATCAAATACAACAGACTGTTCGGATTCGAACACCTCATCTGTCACTTCCATTTCGGTAAGGCCGAACCGCTCTCCCATTTCCTTTCCAATGACCGTATCCAGATCATGGAATGCCGGCAGACAGTGAAGGAAGATGGCCTGGCTTCCTGCATTCTCCATTACCTGCTTCGTCACTTTATATGGGGATAATTCACGGATTCTTTCTTCCCATACTTCATCCGGCTCACCCATAGAAACCCATACATCTGTATAGATTACGTCTGCCCCTTTGGTTCCTTCTTCTACATTTTCAGTAAGTGTGATGGTTGCCCCTGACTCTTTGGCATATTCCAGGCATTCATCCACCAGTTCCTGATTTGGGAAATATTTCTCAGGCGCACATGCCACAAAATGCATTCCCATCTTTGCACATAATATCATAAGAGAATTCCCCATATTATAGCGGGCATCTCCCATGTAAACCAATTTCACACCTTTTACTCTTCCCAGATGTTCCCTGATCGTTAAGAGATCAGCCAGCATCTGTGTCGGATGGTATTCGTTAGTAAGTCCGTTCCACACAGGCACACCTGCGTATTTTGCAAGTTCTTCTACGATTGTCTGCTCAAATCCACGATATTCGATACCATCATACATTCGTCCAAGCACTCTTGCTGTATCTTTAATACTTTCCTTCTTGCCAATCTGCGAAGCTTTAGGATCCAAATATGTACATCCCATTCCAAGATCATATGCTGCGACTTCGAATGAACAGCGTGTTCTTGTACTCGTCTTCTCGAAAATAAGACCAATATTCTTTCCGTGGAGGACATCTACTGGAATTCCCTGTTTCTTCTTTTCCTTCAAATCTGCCGCAAGATCTACCAGATAGTTAATTTCTTCTGCTGTAAAATCTTTTAATGTCAAAAAATGTCTTCCTGTTAAATTCATCTCTTTCTCCTGCCTCTGTCAAAACTATTTTCCGATTCTATGATCGGTTCCGAAATGTTGTTTTACTATCATACCACTCTTCTATCTTTTCTACAACATATCAAATTTGTCTTCTTTGTCTTGCTGCTTCAAACATCAGCACCGACGCAGCAATCGCCGCATTTAATGACTCTACTTCCCCGCACATCGGAATTTTCACATAAATTTCTGCTGCATCAGCCACTTCGTCTCGAAGACCATTCCCTTCGTTTCCAATCAGGAACGCGGTTCCCTTTGTAAAATCTTCTTCCTCATAGCTGCGCTTTCCTTTTAAATGTGCCGCATAAGTATGAATTTCTTTTTCGCCCAGCATCTTCACGACTGTCGGCAGGTCTTCTACATAAATAAATGGCATACGGTAGATAGACCCCATGGTCGAGCGGATCACTTTGGGATTGTATATGTCCACACAGTCGCTGCTCATGACAACTCCTGTCACACCTGCAGCCTCACCTGCTCTTAAAATAGTTCCCAGATTTCCCGGATCCTGGAGATTATCCAGAACCATAAGAAGTGATGCCCTTCCCTCTTTTCCTGCGATTACTTCTTCCAAAGAATACTTCATCTGTTCCATCACCACCAGTACACCCTGTGGTGTCTTAGTATCTGAGACATGTCCATATACCGAATCAGACAGAATCTCCAGCTTCTTTCCCCATGCATCCAGACACAGTTCTTCTCTTTTCTTCTTATAGAAGCTCTCCGACACATAGACTTCTCTCACCTTGTCCTGCGGGGCTTCCACGAACATCCGGAGACCTTCCACAATATAGATTCCATCTTCTTCACGTACTTTCCGTTTCTTCTGCCAAGTGAGCAGCTTCTTTACCTTTGGGTTACTGTTACTTGTGATCATTCTCTCTCTTCCTATCTATTTTATAGTGTTTAACCTAGTGTGCTGGGCGTTTTTTGTCCCTGGAGGCCCAAGCTGTTCTCCCCAAGGACAACTCTCTCAACTCGCGGCCCAGGAAGTCCCATATTTTGTCCTTGGACACTTGCTTCTTCCATCCCAAGGACAATTTACTTGCTTCAACACCGAGTTCCACATATTTTTTGTCCCTGGAGGACCAATCTGTTCCCCACAAGGACAACTCTCTCAACTCGCGGCACAGCAAGTCCCATATTTTGTCCTTGGACACTTGCTTCTTCCATCCCAAGGACAATATACTTGTTTCAACACACGGTTCCACATATTTTTTGTCCTTGGAGACGCAAGCTGTTCT
>JAQYAI010000098.1 GCA_029227655.1 bacterium
CACCTTATTTGCACCATTCGGATTCAGCATGACGGAACTGATACTATGAAGAATCGTATCTTTCTGCATATCAAATTTTAAAAAGTAGTCCATTCCAAACTCAAAAAATTCCCACAGCACACCAACTGTCATAGAGAAACAAAATGCCACGATCGACATAAATATCGGCGATAATTCAAATTTGATCTTCTCGTCCCTGTTCAGAATGTCTACCAAAGAAAATCCAATCGCAGCCATCAAAAATCCATTTAACGTATGCAACACCGTATCCCAGCTCGGAAACTTAATATAATATTCCTGAATTTCTCCCAATATTTCTGCCGCAAAAATAAAAAGCAGAATGATAATCTCCAACGTCGTTGGAAGCTCTATTTTCAGTTCCATCTGCAAAATGCTTGGCACCATAAACAAGACCAAAACCAGTGCGCATAGAAATACATTTTCATAATTCTGATTAAAAATCTGCAGTACCATGCATAGTATGACCAGTGCACGCAGTACTACATATACAAAAAAAGAGCTTTTATGCTCCTGTATCTCCATGTTAAGTGCTTTCCAGAAATTCTTTCTCTGTTTTTTCTTCTGTTCTTTTTTTTTCGTTCATTCTCTTCCTCTTAACTTTCCTATAGAGTTTTATTTTGAGAATAGTGTAGCACATCAAATCAAAAAAAGCCAGCCAATGGCTGGCTTTCTAAAAATGGGTACAAAAAAAGCGGGTGATGGGAATCGAACCCACGTATCCAGCTTGGAAGGCTGGTGTTCTACCATTGAACTACACCCGCGTTACTTATATTATTATAATTATTTTTTCAATTTTGTCAATACCTTTTTTGATTTTTTCTTTCTTTGCATTTTCTATCCCACAATGGTATACTCAATGCAACATCATACAGCTTGAGAATAAAATTTCTAATATAAAGGAGAACATACATGATGGAAAATCAAAAACAGCGTATTTATGATGAACTCAAAAAAATGAACATTAAATATGAAGTAGTGGAACACGAACCAGTTTACACAATGGAAGATATGGACCGTCTTGGACTGCCTGAAAAAGGAATCCTCTGCAAGAACTTATTCCTCAGAGATGCAAAAGGCAAGCGTCACTTCCTTGTAACATGTGCTGAAAAGAAAAAAGTTGACTTGAAAAGTCTTGCCCGCCAGGTTGGTGTAAACGCGCTCAGCTTTGCATCCGAAGAACGCCTTGAAAAATATCTGAAGCTTAAGCAAGGAAGTGTCACACCATTTGGGCTTATTAATGACGAAGACCATGCTGTAGAATTTTTCATCGACAAGGACCTTACCCGCGCAAAGAGTCTTGGTATTCATCCATTAGAAAATACAGCTACTGTATTCCTTTCATACAAAGATTTGGATAAATTCCTGTGGGAATACGACATCGAACCGATCGATATTAAATTATAAGAAAGAAGGTTGCCCTTTATGAGTATGAATCCTATGGCTTTCATGCAGCTGAGTGCACTTTGGGTCAAGTTCACCCAGAGACATCCAAAATTCCCTCCCTTTTTGAAAGCAGCCTCTCAGGCAGCTATGCAGGAGGGTGCAATTTTGGAAATTCAGGTGACAACACCAGACGGGAAAACAATTGCCTCGAATCTAAAAGTAACGCAGGAAGATCTGGAGATGCTGCAGACCATTCGTGAAATGCAACAGAACTAACAGAAGGACGGTAGCTGCCGTCCTTTCTCTGTACCATGTTTTAACAAAGTCCATCAATCATAATATTGATGATTTCTTCATTCGTCTCTTTCATTCCATCTTTTCCAAGACGTCCTACATTCTTAATGGTAGCATCTGCACCCTTGGTCACGATACCATCCCCTGCATAAAACTGCTGCCCACGCTTGTACATATTATAACCAAGAATTCCCGCATCTACTGCCGCCGCTATTTTCGCTGCACAGGATGCTTTCGCACCGTCACATACAATTCCCGATACAATTGCAAGTGCATTCACGACCGTATGGGTGATATCCTCATATCCTCCACCACATAAATAAGCGATTCCGGCCCCTGCCGCTGCCCCCGCGCAGACTGCTCCGCAGTATGCACTCAGGCGCCCAATGCCTGTCTTCTGATGAATTGCAATCAGATTAGACAATACCAGCGCGCGATATAATTTATCATCTCCCGAATCCAGCTCTTCCGCATATTCAATCACAGGGAGCGAGCAAGTCATGCCCTGATTCCCACTTCCCGAATTGATCACGACCGGAAGTTCACAGCCATTCATCCTTGCGTCAGAACCTGCCGCAGCTCTGGCCTTTGCTCTCGTCCGCACATTATCTCCTTCCATGTCAAGAAGTACGCTTCCGATATTTGCTCCATAATCTCCGCGGAACCCTTCTGCCGCAATTGCTGAATTGTATGTAATCTGTCGTCCAATCACTTCACGGATATCCTCTATGTCCACGGTATTTGCAAAATCCCAGATACTTTCCATGTCCAAAAGTGCCCGGTCTGTAAGCCCAGTCTCTTCCTCTCCCTGCACTTCTTTTTTAAAAAGAACTACCCCATTCTTTTCTGCCAGAACAATATTGGTGTGATAATTTAAAATCCGGATCTTTGCATATTCCGCACCTTTCGAAACGCGGACTCCGATTTCAAAAGTAAACCCGTTATCTACATGCTTGACATCTATAGGCTTTGTGTTGAGAAACTCTTTTATTTCTTCAATCTGTTCTTTCGTTACTTCGGAAATAACTTCAAGCTCTTTTTCCGCTCTCCCAGCCACAATTCCGGCCACTGCTGCCGCTGGGATTCCCTTTAAATGATCTGTATTCGGAACAATGACAGACTTCACATTCTTAATAATACTTCCACTTGCTTCGATTGATACTTTATCTGGAAGAGTCCCTAACACTTCTCTCGCTTTCGCCGCTGCATAAGCAAGCGCAATCGGCTCCGTACATCCCATTGCCGGAATTAGTTCTTCTTTTAAGATCTGCACATATGCATTATATTTTTTATCCGTCTTCTCCATATATTTCCTCCAAACCTATACTCCATCCAGTGTCTCTTTTTATCATACCACATTTACTGTACATCCTGCAATTTCATTCTCTCTATATCAAAAAACATTTATTGTTCTTTTCTATATGGCCTCCAGTTCCCCTTCCATGTGTATAGCGCCATCATTGCCGCACCAAGTGCCCATGATAATGGATAAACAAGGAAAATCCACTTCATATTGCCGAACATCGGAAGTGTGATTTTCAGCCATGCAACCCGGAAAAGACAAAGCGCCACCAGAATGATGAGCATCGGTGGTATTGTTTTCCCAGTCCCCCGGATCGTACCTGCAAGAGCATGCATCGTTGCAAGTAAAAAATAGAATGGACAGAAGAATTTCAGTATATAACATCCAAGAGAAATTACTTCCGGATCATTTACAAAAATTCCAATTATTTGTCTTCCAAAGAGAATAATAAGGGTACTGCTGATTAACGTATAGCCAACGCTTAACGCAAGCGCCACCCATTTTCCTTTGCGGACTCTGTCATACTTACCGGCTCCAACATTCTGCCCTGTAAATGTCGTTGCCGCCATGCTGAAACTCAGCAGCGGAAGAATATTGAATCCGTCAATTTTCACGTAGGCAGCATAGGCCGCCATCAACGTTGCTCCAAAACTATTTACACTGGACTGAACTGTAACATTTGAAAAGGAAATCATCATATTCTGGATTCCGGTAGGAAGTCCGATCTTAATGATCTTCCCAGCCATATGACCATCCAGCCTGACATCCTTCCAGTTCACTCTGAACAGTTCTTTGCTTCTCGTCATGAACCTCATAATGAAGATAAATGACAGGAACTGTGCAATGTCTGTGGCAAGTGCCACTCCTTCCACGCCCATTCGGAAAACTACGACAAACAGAATATCGAACACAACATTTGACCCTGCCGCAAGTATTAAAAATTGTAATGACTTTGAAGAATAACCAACAGCATTTAAAATTCCTGCCGCAAAATTGTAAATAACAGAAAACAAAATTCCTGCGAAGTAAATTCTTAAGTATACTACAGACTGTACCATGATTTCTGTCGGCGTCCCCATCACCCTAAGTAAGATTGGTGCAAACAGAATTCCAAATGCAGTCATAAAAGCGCCACTCACACATGCGATTGCAATCGTAGTATGTACTGCTACTTTTATTCGTCCTGCATCCTGTGCGCCATAATACTGCGCAATTACGACTCCGGCCCCCGCCGAAGCTCCTATACAGAATGCAAGCAGCAGATTGATTAAAGCCCCTGTAGAACCAACCGCCGCCAATGCGTCACTTCCTATATAATTACCTACAATAATCGAATCTACTGTATTGTACAATTGCTGAAAAAGATTTCCCAAAATAAGCGGAATAGAAAATCTCACGATCTGTTTAACAATACCGCCTTCTGTCATTGTTGTTACCTGACTCATAACCTCTCACCTCGGTGTTATCATAACACTTTCCTCATTTTGCTACCTTATCAAATATCCCTTTTTCTCCAGTGCACGCTCTATCTGATCCAACGTTTCCTCCGAATCCGCTTCTACTTCATGATAATGATAATGTGATGTAATATTCATCAATGGACTTGATTTTCCACTTCGGATATCTTCCATGAAATCCTGCACTTGCTTTCGCGAGCGGATATTAAGTGGTGCTTTCATCTCACCGTAAACTCTATGACGAACTTTTACATTTAAAATTATCCCGCCCAGATCTACGATCGTCTGGAGCTCATCTTCCAACTGTTCCTCCGTGTGAAGCACTTTAAACATACGTTTCACTGTAGGTCTCGCTTCTAAAATATATCCACGATATGTGGAAATAATATCATGTCCCGCCGCACGAATCAGTGCAATATCCTGCACGATGACCTGTCGGCTCACTTCATATTTCTTTGCAAGAGCCGTCCCCGACACAGGTACACTGCTGTTTTTAATTGTTTCAATGATTCCTTCTCTACGTTCTGCTCCAGTCATACCCATTCTTACCAACCTAACCTTTCTTGCGACACCTTATGATGCCAACGGATTTCTCCGCGCTTGACCCTGGCATCATATGATGCTCACGGATTTCTCCGCGCTTCACGCTCCCGAAATCCTAAAAACATTCGAAATCTGCTCATTTTTCTCCGAAAAATGGCTACTTTCTCATGTTTTACGGGTCCCAAGGTCATGCTTTTTCATGCAAGCATAAAAAGCATAACCTTTTGACCCTGGCATCATCATATCATACTTTTCACATTTTCCACATATATTTTCTCAAAAAGGATTGAGGTTTTTTATGAAAGCTTCTATAAAAAAATTACTCGTCTCTTTTATATTAATATACGGTCTGTTTTTGTCCGGATGCAAATCTTCTTCCGAATCAGAAAATACAGCCTTTACTGACTTCACACATCAACTTTTCTGTCAGGAAGTCACTTCCAGCACGATCAGCCTCCATTATACTTTGGAAAATCCTTCTTCTTACGGGTTAGAAAATGTCCCCATTTCTTATGGGAATCTTTCCACTGACATTACCCAGACAAGCGCTTCTATCGAAAATTACCATTCTGCATTACACTCTTTCGATTTCGAGCAATTATCATCAGAAAACCAACTCACCTATACAATCCTCGATTTTTACCTGGAAACCTCTGCTTCGGGCACCAGATTCCTTCTTTATCAGGAACCTTTAAGTCCTACCATTGGAGTCCATGCTCAGCTACCGATACTCCTGTCAGAATTCCAGTTCTATTCTTCCGAAGATGTAGACACATACTTACAACTTCTTGATACGACCGATACATATTTTCAGACGATCATTGAATTTGAAAATGCCAAATCAGAAGCGGGACTGTTCATGGCGGACTATCAGGCAGAAGAAGTAATCTCTCAATGTAACGCTTTTATAAATATGGGAAAAAACAATTATTTATACAGCACATTTAACGACCGGATAAATGCACTTCCCGATTTATCCTCTTCGGAAAAAGATACCTATATAAGTACTAATAAAGAAATTATAGAAACAAAAGTCTTTCCTTCATATGAGTGTTTGATTGAATCTTTAAAATCCCTTATGGGAACAGGAATAAACCAGAAAGGATTATGCTTTCTACCCGACGGCAAATCATATTACGAATATCTCGTTCGCCAGACAGTAGGTGTCTCAGATTCTATTTCCACACTCCAAAAACGAACCAAATCACAGATTCTGGATGACCTCTCTTCCATGGAGGAAATTATTTTTCCCGCTTCCACCTCACAAAATACCTCCCTTTTAGACTCTGCCACACCTTCTTCTTTGCTAAATGATCTAAAGACCAAAACTGCAAAAGCATTTCCGGAAATACCATCGGTCACAACTGATATCAAATATGTACCGACTGACATGCAGGAATATTTAAGTCCTGCTTTCTACATGATTCCTGCCATTGATAATTACCAGAACAATGTCATCTATATTAATCAGGGGCAGATTTATGACAGCCTAAGCCTTTATACCACACTGGCTCACGAAGGGTATCCCGGTCATCTGTACCAGACCGTTTATTTTCATTCGCAAAATCCGGACCCTGTACGCAGTATTCTCGATTTCGGCGGATATGTGGAGGGCTGGGCCACTTACACAGAAATGATGGCCTATTATATGGCTCCGATTTCCGAGATGGAAGCAACACTTATGCAAAAGAATAATTCTCTCATTCTTGGACTTTACGCTTATGCAGACATGGGCATCCACTATGATGGGTGGAGCCAGACGGATTTGAACAATTTCTTCGGCACCTATGGAATCACTGACCCACTGATCCTGGAATCCATTTACCATATGATCATTGGAACACCTGCAAATTATCTGAAATATTATCTTGGATATCTGGAAATTTATGATCTGAAAAAAGAAATAGCGGGAGAACTCCAGAAAGAATTCTCCCAGACAGATTTCCACGAAGCTGTCCTTACCGCAGGACCCGCTCCTTTTGATATAGTAAAAGAATTTGTGCGACAGAAATTACTTCCTGACGACTGATTTTACAAATCTAGTTTTAAATCATCCTCTTTGATCCATCCACATTTACGGAGTGGCATTGCAAAAAGAACGGTAAGTAATGCCGGTAAAACGAAGCAGATGAGAACCATGCCCAGCCAGTCCATACCTGTGATTGCTGCTTTGGTTCCTTCTGCAATATCGTTAATCCATCCGGTGTAAACACCAATCTGACCTACAAATCCGCAGGTCCCCATTCCGGAAGCGACTGCTGCGCCATTCATCTGAAGCCTGAACACGCATGTGGCAATCGGACCAGTCACAGCTGATGCCAGAATTGGTGGAATCCAGATTTTCGGATTCTTCACAATATTTCCCATCTGTAACATCGATGTTCCAATTCCCTGTGCGAATAAGCCGCCCCATTTATTTTCCTTGAAACTCATCACTGCGAATCCCACCATCTGGGCACAACATCCGGCAACCGCTGCCCCTCCGGCAAGTCCGGTAAGGGAAAGTGCTGCACAGATTGCCGCGCTGCTGATTGGAAGGGTCAGCGCAATTCCCATAATTACAGATACAATGATTCCCATAAAGAACGGCTGCAGTTCTGTCGCCCACATAATTGCCATCCCAACACTGCTTGCGGCTTGTCCAATTGCCGGTGCACATGCCAGTGCAAACAATACACCTACGCCAATCGTTACCATTGGTGTCACAATAATATCAATCTTCGTCTCTTTTGATACGAGCTTCCCACACTCCGAAGCCACAATTGTTACAATCAGAACTGCAAGCGGCCCGCCAGCACCGCCAAGCTCATTGGTCGCCATCCCGACTGCTGCCAGTGAAAATAATACCAGCGGTGGACACTGAAGGGCGTAGCCGATAGAAACTGCCATCGCTGCTCCTGTCGCGCCCTTCGCATACGTACCGACGGTCACCAGCAGTGGAATTCCAAGCTGCTCCCCTAATGTACTGATAATTGTCCCGATCAGCAAAGAAGCAAATAATCCCTGTGCCATAGCCCCCAGGGCATCCACACCATATCTCTTTGCCGAAAACACAATATTCTTTTTCTTTAGAAATTCTTTCATGTCTTTTCTCCCTTTAGCCTCTTTTTTACATATTGACTTTTCACATGCGCTTTACAGTTTTTCTTTTCATCTGTCTTGTCACATGAGTTTACAGAATATTATCCACATTTTTTTCATTTCGTCAATAGTAAAATTTTTCCGTCAGCCCATCATTCCCGCAAGCATGACACTTGCAACCAGTCCTGCCGTTGTCGCCAGTAATCCCCCTGCCAATGTATATCTCGTATGTTTTATCTTTACCGATAAAAAATATACCGACATCGTATAGAAAATCGTTTCCGTGCACGACATGGCAATCGATGCTGCTCTTCCAACAAAAGAATCTGCACCAAATTCCTTATACAGATCAATCAATAACCCTGTTGCGGCGGAAGAAGAGAACATTTTCACTATAGAAATCGGTACCAGTTCTCCCGGGAAACCTATTTTCCCAGTAACCATCCCCAATACTTCGCTGATAAATTCCAGGCAACCCGATGCCCGCAGGATCCCCACCGCTGTCATCAGACCAATCAGTGTGGGCATGATTCCTATGACCGTGCGAAATCCACTTTCTGCCCCCTCGATAAATGTATGATAGACTTCCACATTCATGCTGATCCCATAGACGAGAATCACCAAAATCAGAAACGGAACGATGTAGTCTGACATATAAATCAAAAAATTCATTCTTTACCTCCGTCTGCTTCTGTCCACTATTTTGCAAAATATAATTGCTGTCAGTGTGCTGACTGCTGTTGCCACAATTCCGGGACCCACAATCGCCGTCGGATTCACGCTTCCATACTGGCTGCGATATGCAATTACTGTCATTGGAATCAGTTGCAGCGAAGATATATTTATAATCAGTAGATTGCACATTTCATTACTTGCTGTCCCCTTCTTTCGCGAGGTTCCTTTCGCACGCCCTGCCCGTCGTTCCTCCTCCAGATGCTCCAGCTCTTCCATTGCCTTAAGTCCGGCCGGAGTTGCCGCCCAGCCCAGACCTAGAATGTTAGCAATCATATTCGTCGCAATGAACTGTCTCGCAGGATGTTTTCTCGGCAAAGAAGGGAACAGAAATGAAAGAAATGGCTCCAGTTTCTCTGAAGCCATTTCTATAATTCCTGCTTTTTTTGCAATTTCCATAAAACCAGACCAGAATGACATGACTCCAACCATTGTAATACTCAAGGTCACTGCTTCTTTCGCAGAATCAAGCGCCGCATTCGTAAGTTCCGGAACTCTTCCAGTAAACGCAGCAAACATGATTCCGATTCCAATCATTCCTGCCCATAAATAATTCAGCATCGCATACCTCTTGTTTTTTAACAAGTATATGCTCTATTCTGCTTTTCTATCACCAGCATGTTCTTTTTTGAATAGTTCTTTCATTTTCTCCACTTCTTCGTCCGTATATTCTTCTACTGTGTCCACCGTCACTTTTTTGATTCTTTGCTGTTTCAGTTTCAAATACACAATTTCCCTGAACAGTGCATAAAGCACAGATACCAGTGGAATAAAGATCAGCATTCCTACGATTCCCATCAGTTCGCCACCCACGCTGACTGCGGCGAGGACCCAGATGGATGGGAGCCCTACCGACCCGCCTACTACATGAGGATATATCAGATTTCCTTCTATCTGCTGCAACACAAGGAACACAACCACGAACACAATCGCCTGCTTTGGATTTACAATAAAAATCATAAAAATTCCAATCCAGCATCCAATAAAGCCTCCAAATACCGGAATCAATGCTGTAAATGCAATGATGATTCCAATGAGCAGTGCATACGGAAGTTTCAGAACCGTCATGGTCACAACGAACATACTTCCAAGAATCATAGCTTCCACACACTGTCCCGTCAGGAAACTTGAAAATGTCTTATAAGTCAAAGCACAGACTTCCAGAACTGCTTCTGCCTTTCCCTTTGGCAAAAATGCAAACAGCACTTTTCTCGACTGCACATGCAGTTTTTCTTTTTGAAACAAAACGTAACAGGCAAAAGAAAAAGCAATAAAAAAAGTAGCAAATCCACTAATAAGTGTACCAACTGCACTGACTGTCGTCGACATAACACTTTCTGCACCTGTTCCTACGAATCCTACCGCCCATGAAATAATTTTATCCGGATCATATTGAATCTGATTTACGAAAGCCATAATTTCTTCGTTATTATTTGTAAAATCACTGATCCAGTCCTTCATCTCTGGAAGAAATGCGGCAATATTTGCGCCAAGACTTACAAAAGTCTCTCCCAGCTGTGGAATGAGAACGAACATGACAATTACAATTACTGCAACTGCCAGCACTAATGTCAGTATAAGGCTCAAAGGTCTTGCAAACTTTGCCTTTTTCTTACTTCTGGTTTCTTTCTCACCAAATATCTTCCGTTCAAGGAAGCTCATTGGCACATTGATCACGAATGCAATGGCCCCGCCAAGTATAAATGGTAAGAGAATATTCCACAGGAATTTCATGACTCCTATTACTGCTTCATATTTCCAAAATACAACTACAACCAATGCTGCAAAGACAATCAGTTCCTTTATCCGTTTAAACGTTGCCTGACTCAACTCCATCTCCTACACCTCTTATTTCCAGTATTCACTCTATGTACATACCACATACAAGCATTCATAGAAAATATATCCGCTTTTGCGGCATCTGTCAATTTTTTTTACTGTTCAGCCATGCGCTTCAAAAAGAAATATAATAACTGGGAGCTTGCTCACATAGTTTTTTATTTCTTTTTGAAGCATACGGCGTTCAGCCGAAGCGAAAAGTAGCTGCTGTGCAGCGGATTCGAGCTTTCATGGCGAAACAGTTATTTCTACGAAAAAGAGGAACCTCTGTCGAGATTCCTCTGAATTTCAAGACTCGCTTATTAGTTTGTGATAACAAGTTCTGTTTCTTTGTCAAATACATGGATCTTATTAGGATCAAATGCAAATTTAACCTTGTCACCTGTTCTTGCTGTTGTAGATGGGTCTACTCTCGCTGTCATTCCAGCTCCATCGTAATCAAAGTATAAGAATACTTCTGCACCAAGCATTTCGTATACACGAATTGTTGATTCGATGACTGTATCAGGAGATTTTGCGATGAATTCCGGTTCATCATGAACATCTTCTGGACGAACACCCAGAACAACTGTCTTTCCATCGTATCCGCCTTCGATAAGTTTTTTCGCTTTTGCTTCTGGAAGAACAATATCAGCATCTCCCACTGTAAGTGTTACTTTATTGCCATTAACCTTACATACAGCATCAAGGAAGTTCATCTGTGGTGATCCAATGAATCCAGCTACGAATAAGTTGCATGGTGTATCATAAAGAGCCTGTGGTGTATCACACTGCTGAACGATACCACCATTCATAACAATGATTCTTGTTCCAAGTGTCATAGCTTCTGTCTGGTCATGTGTTACGTAGATGATTGTTGTTCCAAGTCTCTGATGTAATTTAGAAATCTCAATACGCATCTGTCCACGAAGCTTAGCATCAAGGTTTGAAAGAGGTTCGTCCATAAGGAATACTTCTGGCTGACGAACGATAGCACGTCCCATAGCAACACGCTGTCTCTGTCCACCTGATAATGCTTTTGGTTTACGATCAAGCAATGCTTCCAAATCAAGAATCTTAGCAGCTTCACGAACTTTTTTATCGATTTCATCTTTTGGTACTTTTCTTAATTTAAGACCAAATGCCATGTTATCATATACTGTCATATGTGGATATAATGCGTAGTTCTGGAATACCATCGCGATATCTCTGTCTTTTGGTTCTACATCATTAACCATTCTGTCACCGATCCACAATTCACCGCTTGTGATATCTTCAAGACCAGCAATCATACGAAGTGTTGTAGATTTACCACATCCTGATGGTCCTACGAAAATGATAAATTCTTTATCTTCAATTTCAAGGTTGAAGTCTTTAACTGCCTGATATCCATTTGGATAAACTTTCTGAATATGTTTTAATTTTAATCCTGCCACGATCAATTCCTCCTATTTATCTGCGCAAAATGCGCTGAGCCTTTATGTCATAAATTATATCCTGTCTCTCTCTCATTTTCCATGCCACAATTGCCCTTTTTTTTCTCTCAAAATGTACAAATTGCCCCAGCCACTTTCTGGCTAGTGTACTGCTACATTTTCAAATGATTTTTAATATGATTCTGAATCATCTCCATCGCTGCCTGATTGTATCCACCTTCAGGAACGATTACATTTGCATGCTTTTTACTTGGTTCTACAAACTGCTCATGCATTGGTTTTACGGTATTGATATACTGGTTGATCACAGATTCCAGACTTCTCGCCCGTTCCATAACGTCGCGCTGAATTCTGCGGATGATACGAAGATCTGCATCTGTGTCCACATAAATACGAATATCCATCTGATTACAAAGTTCTTGATTTTCGAAGATCAGGATCCCTTCTACAATGATTACTTTATTCGGTGTAATCGTAATGGTATCTTTGCTTCTGTTGTGAATGGTGTAATCATAAATCGGACACTCAATGCTTTCCCCCTTTTTAAGCGCCTTCAAATGTTCGATCATTAATTCTGTATCAAATGCGTTTGGATGATCGTAATTCAAACGACATCTCTCTTCATAATCCATATCGTCATGCGCTTTATAATAATTATCATGTTTGATAACAGTCACCTGTTCCATAAACTGTGCTGCGATCTGATTTGTGAGTGTTGTCTTCCCACTTCCCGATCCGCCGGCAATTCCAATTACTAAATAATCACTCATTTCTTCGCCCTCCTGTATACATTAATCCAACAATGCTTTATATACATCTCGCTTTGCCATTCCTCGATCCTTTGCAACGCGCTTCATTGCTTCTTTTCGATCAATTCCCTGCTTTTCGTAGAAATCCATATGCTCCTTTAGACTCATTTCTTCCCATTTATCTACTTCTTCCTGACGAATCTGCTCCCGGCTCTTGCCCTCGATCACGAGAACACATTCCCCTCTTGGCTCTGTCTCTTCGTAATGAGCGATTGCTTCTGAAAATGTTGTCTGGAATGCAGTCTCATGTTTCTTTGTCAGCTCTCTGCACACGGTAAGCTTTCTGTCTGGTCCAAATACCTCTTCCAGTTCTTTTAAGGTCTTTAACAGACGATGGGGTGCCTCGTAAAGAATCATAGTCCTTGTCTCTTCCTGCAGTTCTTTCAGAACTTCCTGATGTTCTTTCTTGTCTGTCGGCAGAAATGCTTCAAATGCAAATCGTCTGGTCGAAAGTCCGGATAAAGTGAGGGCTGTAATACATGCTGCCGCCCCCGGAAGTGAGGTTACTTCAATTCCGGCCTCATAGCACATTTTTACCAACTCTTCTCCTGGATCAGAAATCCCAGGCGTTCCTGCATCTGTAATCAGCGCGATGTTCATTCCTTCCTGGAGCTTTTCCACCAGCTTATGGCCCTTTTCTATTTTGTTGTACTCATGATAACTGGTCATCGGAGTCTTGATTTCAAAATGATTCAACAGCTTAATACTATTTCTCGTATCTTCTGCTGCGATCAGATCTACTTCTTTCAATGTGCGGATCACACGAAATGTCATATCTTCCAGATTTCCAATTGGTGTGGCGCATAAATATAATATTCCTGCCATAACTGCTCCTTATTCCTTCTGTTCCATTCCATATAAATCGTAAATCCGTTTCGTGTAATCCCCATCCTTCTCATACACGATCAGTGGTGGTTCCACTTCTATGCGGGATTTTGCATTTTTGATTCCCTCAATAAGAACCATATTTGGTTCCTTATCTATGTACGGATAGACCAGACGCATACGCTTCGGTTCTATGTGCATTGCTGTCATTTTCGTCAGAATCTCCACCAACCGGAACGGGCGGTGTACCATATAAAAACGTCCGCCATACTTCAGCATTTTACTGCTCTCTCGCAGAATATCGTCCAGCGTGCAAAGCACCTCATGCCTTGCAATGGCCTTGGCACTGTCAGGATTGGCAAGTCCATGTCCCCCAATCATATACGGCGGATTGGTCGTGATTACATCGATGGATTCTGTTCCAAAAACGCTGGATGCCTCTTTAATATCACCTGTTACGATAGAAATTCTGTCTTCCAGATGATTGTGCTGAACACTTCTACGTGCCATATCAGCACTTTCTTCCTGAATTTCCAGTCCGGTAAAATGCCTTCCTTCCGTCTTTCCGGCTAAAAGAATCGGGAGAATTCCCGTTCCAGTACCTAAATCAAGAACACATTCTCCCGTTTTCACCTTCGCAAATGCACTAAGCAACACAGCATCCATTCCAAAACAAAATCGTCCCGGATGCTGAATCAGCTCATAACCTTTAAATTGTAAATCGTCTAATCGTTCTCCTGGCTTCAGATTAGTTGTCATCTAATTTTGACGCTCCTTCACCTTTTTCCAGAGCTGCAAGCTCTTTCATTTCCTGTTTCGTCAGTTTGACTTCTTTCTTGCGTCTTGGCTTGAATTTCAGCTCACTGACTTTATATTCGCGAATTTCTTTTTCATCGTCGTCAAGACTTACGACTACTTTGACAAGCTGACGGAGCACGCTAAGTGAAGACACTTCTCCTCGAAGATCCTCTGGTGTTGTCACGATATCTCCCACCGACGGAAGATGACTGTTCAATTCTTCATAAGTCTCTTCTTCATTCGTAAGACAGCACATCAGTCTTCCACAGACACCTGAAATCTTAGATGGATTCAGTGACAAATTCTGTTCTTTCGCCATCTTGATTGAAACCGGTGCAAATTCTGATAAATAAGTGTGACAGCAAAGTTCCCTGCCACAGACACCGATTCCACCACGAATCTTCGTCTCGTCCCTTACTCCTATCTGGCGAAGCTCGATCCTTGTGCGGAACACTGCTGCCAGATCCTTTACAAGTTCACGGAAGTCAATTCTTCCATCCGCTGTAAAATAAAACAATACTTTATTATTATCGAATGTATATTCCGCATCGATAAGCTTCATCTCAAGTCCATGCTTGTGGATCTTTTCCAGACAAATATCAAATGCTTCCTTTTCTTTCTTACGGTTCTTTTCTTCTGTTCTGTAATCTTCTTCTGTGGCCACGCGAATGACTGACTTCAGCGGCTGTGTGATCTTATTCTCTTCTACTTCCTTCGGTCCGGTCACCACATTCCCGAATTCCACCCCGCGCGCAGTCTCTACAATCACGTGATTGCCTCTTTTAATTTCTAACTTCCCCGGTGAGAAGAAATAAATCTTTCCCGCCTTGCGGAAGCGGACTCCTATTACCTTTATCATTTTCTAATTCTCCTTTATTGTCAATAACAGAAGCTCCATCACCAGATCAAAGTTCACGTTAGCCCTGAGCCTTGCTTTCGCTTTCTCAATTGCTTCCAGAATAATCTGAATTCCCTCATAAGAACTCTTTTGTGCACGTTCCTTGATGTATTTCATCTGATCCGCAAAAATCACTCTGTCAATATTCTTCGTTGCTTTATAGATCAGCACATCTCTGTACCAGATCGTAAGCACATCCAGATAATCCGTGATATCCAGCTTAAATTCTGAGCAGCGCTTTACTGCTTCTGACATCTCGCTGGCAGACATGGTGTCGATTTCTCTTAAAAGTCTGACAGCTTCTTCTTTAATTTCGTTGAAATATTCAGAATTGGCAAGCATAACAGCTTTTCCAATATTGCCCTGGGCAAATGCTGTGCAGACATCGGCTTTATAATCCGGAATCTGCATCTCTTCCATTAAATATTTTTTCACCAACTGGTCCTTAATATTACGGAACTTGAGCATCACACATCTGGAACAGATCGTCGGCAATAACTTCTGCGCATTTTCTGTCAGAAGAATAATGACCGCATATGCCGGCGGCTCTTCAATCGTCTTAAGAAGCGCATTCTGCGCCTGTACCGTCATAAGATCTGCTTCTGGAATGATGTAGATCTTATACTTGCTGCTATATGGTTTTACTTGAATATCTTCATTTACCTGTGTACGAATATCATCTACACTGATAGAATTTGGCTTCTCATGCTTTACGGTAATAATATCCGGCTGGTTCCCGGAAACAGCCTGCCTGCACGAATGGCATTCATAACACGGGTCATCTCCGCCCTTCTCACACTGCAGCGTCTGTGCAAATAAATAAGCAAGAAGCTTCTTCCCGGAGCCTCTTTCTCCATTGAAAATATACGCATGAGAAACCTTGTCCTGATTAATTGCGTTCTTTATATATTGAATGATATCCGTATGTCCTACAATATCTCTAAATCCTGACATATCTTTACCCTCTTTAATTTTAGCGTTGCGCGCAAGGCAGCACCATTTATCGTTTATACTTTAGTATATCATAAAAATGTTAGAATACCTAGAGAAAAATTGTGAGGATTCTGTTACAAAAAACGAAAGAT
>JAQYAI010000099.1 GCA_029227655.1 bacterium
TTCTCTCCAACAAATTTTCCGGCGACCAGACTGTCGGCAATGTTATATAATTGTTGAAAAATAATACTTCCAAATAGGGGTAAACAAAATTTCCAAAGAACTGTTTGCGGATTTCCTACCGTCAGATCCTTATTCATTGTCCGCCACCTCCGTTACGAATAAATTCTCACTCTGAGCGGAATGCCCATTTCATCAGCCAGTTTCTGGCTTGCTGCAATTTCTTCTTCACTGATGATGCTGACGACGCTGAATTTGACTTCTTTAAAAGCCTTTTTCGCTTTTTCAGCAAAAGCAAGCATATCGTTGAACGCATTTTCGTAGCAAGGTCTTGTGATTTCCTGATAACGCGCTGCATTTGGTGCATTTAAGCTGATGGAAACTACATCGATGTATGTTGCCAGTTCCTCAACAATTGGTTTCTTATTATAAAGTTCACCGAGTCCATTCGTATTGAGTCTGAGTGAAATGTGTGGATTTTTTTCACGCATATATTTTGCTGCCTTGATTAAGTTATCGTAAGAGCAGGTAGGCTCGCCATATCCGCAAAATACCGCTTCTGTATATGGAGCAAAATCGAAAGCATCTACGGCTGCTTTGATTTCTTCAAAGGAAGGATTGTGGTCATGCCACATTTCTTTCGCCTCGCCGAGAGTTTCTTTCTCATCGCGGATACAGAAAACGCATTTGCAGGTGCAGCGATTTGTGATATTGAAATATACGTTGTTATGATATGTGTAAATAATGTCTGCCATATGATAGCCCTTTCTACTTGAAAAATTTGTTTTTGAAATTCATGCGGTCAAGTGCGGTTCCCAATATCAGAAATACAATCGCACTTCCAAGTGGTTGAACCCATCCACTGAGAAGGGATGGAATCAGTGCTGCCCATGTTCCGAACATGACGCCTTCTGCAATAAAGTAACCAACAAAAGTAATGATTCCAGAGATGAATAAGGCAATCACGTTATGGGTGTTTACAATTTTATCTTTTTTGCAGGTAAATGGAATGACATTTATCATTTTAATAATAAATGTAGCAGGAGCCCATACTGGAGCTGTTAAAAGATCGGCCATTGCACCTCCAAGTCCGCCTGCAATCATGGCATATGGAGCCGGGAGAATGGAAGCTGCCAGATAAATGATGGCATCGCCTACATGGACATACCCGCTGTTGGAGCCGACCGGTATATGAAAAATATAAGCGGTCGTGATACAGACAAGGGCTGCAAAAAGTGCAGTAGTGGTAAGGTACAAGATTTTTTGGTGGGAAAGACTGCGTGTGTTGTTTTTGTTCAGAGTTGTTGATGACATATTTTTTCCTCCTTCATCACAATAATAATTTTAAATATGGTTCAAAATTGATTCCATCATTTCGTGGAATCTGTTCTCTGGCTGTTTCGATCAGTGCAGTTTCAAGAAAAGAAACTGCTCGTCTGACACTGTCTGTGGCAGTATCTCCACGGACCATACCGGCACAGACAACAGAAGCCAGCAGATCGCCTGTTCCAGAATAACTGCCGCCATGGATATCAGAAGAGATGCTTGTGACCTGTTCTTTTTCCATGACAAGGTTATAATATTTTTCCGTAGCATCGGATGGAGACTGATATATGATACCGGTTACGATGACCGTGCCGATTCCCATATCCAAAAGGCATTTTCCTGTTTTTGCAATGATGTTCAGGTAATCAGGAGAAGCTTTCTGGGCAGTTAGAGCGGTATAGTCCGTATCTGTTAAGATACACAGTTCTGTCAGATTTGGAGTAATGACATCGGCTCGTTCTACCAGTTTTCTCATTTGTTTTCCGAAGGTCTCGGTATAGATGTCATAAGTCTGTCCGCCATCGCCCATGACAGGGTCGACCAGAAGCAAGGTTTCAGGGCGCCGAAAGGCATTGATAAAATTTAATATTTTTTCAGCCTGTAATTCACTTCCAAGAAAACCAGTATAGATTCCGTCTATTGTCAGATTCCTCTTTTTCCATTCCTCCGCATATGCATCGATATGATCCGTATAATCATCGTAAAAGTAACTTTCATAACCGGTCTGATTACTTAAAATTGCGGTGGGAAGCGGACATGCCTGAACGCCCATGACGGACAGAACAGGAATAGCGGCTGTCAGCGAACATTTTCCAAGACCGGATAAATCATTGATCACAGCAACTTTTTTAACCATTTGAAATATCCTCTTGCGTTTCTGTAAGTTTTTCTATAGAATATAAGAAAAGTGTCACTAAGAAAATACACAATAATCAATATTTTTTAGGTGTCAGTTTGTAAGATGAAGAGTGAATTGGAAAAGAAAGATGTTCCGCGATATCTCCGTGTGTACAATTATTATAAAGAATTGATTCTATCCGAGAAGATGCTTCCGGAGACGAAGCTCCCGTCCATACGGAAAGGCGCGGCCCAGTTTCAAATGAGCCGTACAACAATGGAGTCAGCATACCTGCTTCTGGCAGCGGAGGGCTATATCATTTCACGACCACAGAGCGGTTACTATGTGACCGATATTGCAAAAAAACAGAATCGGATCACAGAACTGCAGAAAAGCAGGAAACTGAAAAAGGAAGCTGACATACAGTATGATTTTGTTTCATTTGGGGTGGATAAAGAGAGTTTTCAATTTGAGCTTTGGCGGCGTTATATGAAGAGTGCGTTAAGAAAGGACGAACGGTTATTGTCCTACGGAGAACCCCAGGGAGAATTGGAATTCAGAGAAGTTCTCTGCAATTATCTCCGGGAGAATCGAAGTGTAATCTGCACACCGGACCAGATCGTGGTGGGGGCCGGTGTCCAGAGTCTTTTGCATATTTTGTGTCCTCTTTTAGGAGAACGGAAGAAGGTCGCTTTCCATAATCCAAACTATATGCAGGGAATTACGGTATTTGAAGACTATAAATTTGAAATCACAGATGACTATAAAATGGTCGAAGATGGGATATATTACATAACGCCATCACAAATGTCCCGGTCCGGCAGCGTTATGAATATAAATGAACGATACGCTCTGATTGAAGAAGCAGCTGAGAAGAATATCCTGCTGATTGAAGACGATTACAATCAGGAATTTCGTTATTTTCAGAAACCAGCCCCTTCCCTGCAGGGTCTGGCAGCCGGAAAAGATGTCATATATCTGGGCAGCTTTTCCAAAATGCTTCTGCCGTCAATTCGAATGAGTTTTATGGTGCTCTCACCCGATCTTCAGGAACAATATGAAAGAAAAAAAGCATTTTACAATCAGACCGCATCCAAAGCGGAGCAGATTGCGCTGACACAGTTCATACGGGACGGACATCTGGAAAGGCAGATACGAAAATCCAGAAAGATTCATCTGGCCAAAGCAAATGAGCTGGCTGCGGCAGCAAAGGAAATCTGGAATGGATCCTGTGAGACACAGATTGAAGAAGCCGGATTTCGAATAAGCCTGGAATTTGAAAGCAGATGGAGTGCCACAGAACTTACGCAAAAGGCAAAGGAACTGAAGATTGCTGTCATACCGGTGGGCGAAGCAGATGGCAGAGTGAAAATCAGTCTGAGCACAGCGAATGTTCCGGTTCAAGCATACAGAGAAGCCCTGGAAAGGATAAAGGAGATTTAAGAAGCCTACCCTGAAAAACAGAAAACAGCAGCCGGACACTACCCTGCTGTCTGGCTGCTATGTAAGATATCTGTTCCATTGGGATTACCGAAAAGAAACCTGAGATTCTCTGATATGTTTAAACAGGATTACTTCGCCTCTGAAAAATGCCTCAATATCATAGGATGGCTCTTCGTTCTGCTCAGACGTTCCATATGCGTCTACAACATAGATCACACCGTTAATCCTCTGAATTTCTCCTTC
>JAQYAI010000100.1 GCA_029227655.1 bacterium
GAATCAAAGAAAGCGAACCAGAATGAGCTGTTAGATGATCATAAGAGATATGTGGTAGGTGCGGGTATCAATACAAGAGACTATGCAGAACGTGTACCAGCGTTAGTAGAAGCTGGGGTAGATGTTCTCTGTATTGATTCAAGTGAAGGATTCAGTGAATGGCAGAAGCTTACGATTGACTGGATCAGAGAACACTATGGAGATACAGTGAAAGTCGGTGCTGGTAACGTAGTTGACGCAGAAGGATTCCGTTTCCTTGCTGACTGCGGAGCTGATTTCGTTAAAGTAGGTATCGGTGGAGGTTCTATCTGTATTACCCGTGAGACAAAGGGAATCGGACGTGGACAGGCTACAGCAACCATCGAAGTAGCAAAATCAAGAGATGAATATTTTGAAGAAACAGGTATTTACGTACCAATCTGCAGCGATGGTGGTATTGTACATGACTATCATATGACACTTGCGCTTGCAATGGGAAGTGATTTTGTAATGCTGGGAAGATATTTCTCTCGTTTCGATGAATCACCAAAAAGCAAGATCAAAATCAATGGACAGTTCATGAAAGAATACTGGGGTGAAGGAAGTGCCCGTGCAAGAAACTGGCAGAGATATGACCTCGGCGGAGAGACAAACCTTAAGTTTGAAGAAGGTGTTGACTCTTATGTACCATATGCAGGACCGTTAAAAGACAACGTTGGAATTACACTGTTGAAGATAAAATCTACAATGTGTAACTGTGGTGCGCTTTCTATTCCTGAATTCCAGGAAAAAGCAAAACTTACATTAGTATCTTCTGTAAGTATTGTGGAAGGTGGAGCTCACGACGTTGTACTGAAAGACCAGTCATCATCACGCCACTAATATAAGAATCAAAGAGTCGACCGTACAGGCAGAAGCGTCTGATCAGTGGACTCTTTTTTAGGTAACCAGCCCGGGAGGGCATAACAATATAAATAATTCACAATTCAGGAGAGAGAAAAATGGAAAAATTATTGTATGAAGGAAAAGCAAAACAGGTATATGAAGGACAGAATGAAAATGAATACATCATTCACTACAAAGATGATGCAACAGCAGGAAATGGCGCAAAGCATGATCAGTTCGAAGGAAAAGGTGTTTTAAATAACACAATTTCATGTATTATTTTCGATATGCTTGAAGAAGCTGGTATCAAGACTCATATGATCGAAAAAATCAATGACCGTGACATCAGAGTAAAAAAAGTTGAAATTTTCCCATTAGAAGTTATCGTGCGTAACATCACAGCAGGTTCATTCTGCAAGAGATATGGTGTCAAGGAAGGAATCGTTCTTGACGAACCAATTTTTGAGACAAGCTACAAAAATGATGAATACGGCGATCCACTCATGAATGAAGACCATGCAGTAGCACTCAAATTAGCTACAAGAGAAGAATTAGCATACATCAAAGAAACAACACTTAAGATCAATGAATTATTAAAAGCATTCTTCCTCAAACTTAACCTCAAATTAGTTGATTTCAAGATTGAATTTGGTAAAACAGCAGACGGAGAAATCTTACTTGCTGATGAAATCTCACCAGATTCATGCCGTCTCTGGGATGTAGATACAAACCAGAAATATGACAAAGATGTATTCAGACAGGATATCGGGGACCTTATCGAAACATACAAAGCTGTACTTGCACGTATGCAGGATAAATAATTAAGAAGAGGAATTATAAGATGAATAGAATGGAATTCGAAAGTATGACAATTTGTCCACTTGACGGACGTTATTCGGCTGTGAAAGATGCTCTTTCTGAATATTTCAGCGAATATGCACTTGTAAAATACCGTGTACATGTGGAAATTCAGTGGCTCAAATTCTTGATTGAAAATGTAGAAAGTGAGATCCTTGCGAAATTTGACAAAGCCGATCTTCCAAAGATCGAAGCAATTTCAAAAGAATTCAGCTACGATTCCTTTAAAGCAATCAAAGAGATTGAAGCAGTGACACGTCACGATGTAAAAGCAGTAGAATATTTTATCGGAAACCAGTTAAAAGAAATGGGTTACGATTATCTGATCAGTTTTGTGCATATCGGATGTACATCAGAAGATATCAACAATACATCTTATGCATGTATGTTAAAAGAAGGCCTTGCAAATGTATGGCTTCCACGTGCAGAAGAAATTGCAAATACCATTGATGCTCTTGCAGAAGAACACAAAGATGACGCAATGCTCGCACACACCCATGGACAGCCGGCAACACCAACAACAGTTGGAAAAGAATTTAAGGTATATGCATATAGAATGTACGCAAGCATCCAGAATGTAAAAGATGTCAGAATCAAGGCAAAATTCAATGGTGCAACAGGTAACTACAGTGCAATTTTAACGGCGTTCCCTAACGTGGACTGGCCTGTGGTGGCTAAGAAATTTGTAGAAGAATATCTGGGAGTAGAATTTAACCCGCTTACAACACAGATCGAAAGCCATGACTACACATGTCATATTTTAGATGGAATCCGCCATTTTAATAATGTCCTTGTAGATTTTGACGTGGATATGTGGCTGTACATTTCCAAAGAATATTTCAAACAGATTCCTGTAAAAGGTGAAGTTGGAAGCAGCACAATGCCTCATAAGGTGAATCCGATTCGTTTTGAAAACAGTGAGGCAAATATTGATATGTCAAATAATATTTGTATGGCACTTTCCAACAAACTTCCAAAATCAAGAATGCAGAGAGATTTATCAGATTCTTCGAGCCAGAGAAATCTTGGCCTTGCCTTTGGATATTCGATTCAGGCAATCAGTGAAACGCTGAATGGTCTTGCAAAATGTGTTGTCAACAAAGAAAAACTTGCCAGTGACCTGAACGAAAAATGGGAAGTATTGGCAGAACCAATTCAGACAATGTTAAGAAAATATGGTGTGCCAGATGCTTATGACACATTAAAAGCATTGACAAGAGGAAAGAATATTTCCAAAGAAGATATTCTGAAGTTTGCTGAAGGCCTTGATATGTTATCTGATGAAGACAGAAATACACTGGTTACTATGACACCGGCATCATATATCGGAAAAGCAGCTCAGCTTGCGGAAATTAATTTAAAATAATTTAGTATCATGACAGCAGAGAAGAGACATTAAGTAGGAGGACAAAAGTATGGGTGGCTTTTTTGGAGTAGCATCAAAGAGAGATTGTGTATTGGAACTTTTTTATGGGGTGGATTATCATTCCCATCTTGGAACAAGACGTGGAGGGATGGCAGTTTATGATGGAAACAGATTTCATCGTGCCATTCATAACATTGAAAATTCACCATTTCGTACAAAATTTGAAGACGATGTGGCAGGAATGCATGGAAATTTAGGAATTGGATGTATCTCAGACTTTGAACCGCAGCCATTATTGATTCAGTCACATCTTGGAAGTTTTGCAATTACAATTGTAGGAAAAGTTAACAATTATGAAGAACTGTTACAGGCATTATATGACGGTGAACACGTTCATTTTCAGGAAATGACAAATGGAGAGGTCAATGTAACAGAACTGATTGCAGCACTGATCTGCAGACATTCAACAATCTTAGAAGGAATTCGTTATGTTCAGGAAATCGTGGATGGTTCCATGACACTTCTTCTGATGACAAAAGATGGAATCTATGCTGCAAGAGACAAATACGGACGAACACCAGTGATTATCGGTAAAAATGAGGATGGTTACTGCGTATCATTTGAAAGTTTTGCTTATTTGAACCTTGGATACAGTGATTACAAAGAATTGGGACCGGCAGAAATCGTATATATTACTCCAGATGAAGTGAAAACGGTTGGAGAACCAGGAGAAGAAATGCAGATCTGCTCTTTCTTATGGCTTTACTATGGATATCCAACAGCGACATACGAAGGAGTAAACGTAGAAGAAATGCGTTATAAATGCGGAGAAATGCTGGCGAGGAGAGATAAAGGCAGCGTTCATCCGGATCTGATCGCAGGCGTTCCTGATTCAGGAATTGCACATGCAGTTGGTTATGCAAATGAATCAGGGATTCCATTTGCGAGACCATTTATCAAGTATACTCCTACATGGCCAAGATCTTTCATGCCGACGAATCAGGAACAGAGAAATCTGATTGCACGTATGAAACTGATTCCAGTAAAAGGATTGATTGAAGATAAAAAACTGCTCCTTATTGATGACTCAATTGTTCGTGGAACACAGCTTCGCGAAACAACGGAATTCCTCTACAACAGCGGGGCAAAAGAAGTACACGTAAGACCAGCATGTCCACCGCTTCTGTATGGATGTAAATATTTGAATTTCTCACGTTCGAAATCAGAAATGGACCTTATCACAAGAAGGGTCATTTGTGATCTGGAAGGAACACAGGATGTTCCACAGGAAGTTCTGGATATGTACGCAGATCCGGATCATCCAAAATATCAGGCAATGATAGACGAAATCTGCAAGAGACTGAACTTTACTTCTCTTCGTTTCCATCGTTTAGATGATATGATTGAATCAATCGGTATCGACAGAAGCAAGCTCTGTACTTATTGCTGGGATGGAAAAGGAACAGGATGTTCAGGAAATTGTAAACATTGTAATAAAAAGTAGTTTAGAACCCCAAAGTTGCGGCTTTGGGGTTCTTTGTGTTATACTTATACTCATCATAAAAGTTGTGAGGAAAGACAAATGGATAACAAAGGAAAATTTATTGTATTTGAAGGAATTGATGGCAGTGGAAAAAGCACACAGATCAAATTCCTCGCAGATAAATTAAAAGAGGCAAAAATTGCGTATGAGATAACGGCAGAGCCATCAGAAGGACCAGTCGGCGTTATGATCAGGCAGATATTGACTGGCGAAAGAAAAATGGATAACAGAGTCATTGCAGCGCTTTTTGCGGCAGACCGGCTGGACCATATTCTGAATGAAGAACATGGACTTTTAAATAAAATTGAGAATGGAACGACGGTGATCTGCGACCGGTATTATTTTTCATCCTATGCATATAATGGGGTAGACATGCCAATGGAATGGGTGATTGCAGCCAATTCGCAGAGCAGCAGATTATTAAAGCCAACAGTAAATGTTTTTATTGATCTGGATCCGGATGTCGCGTTAGAGAGAATTGCAAGGAACAGACAGCGCACAGAACTTTTTGAGAAGAAATCACGCCTCGAAAAGGTAAGAGAAAACTACTTTGAGGTATTTGAAAAAATGCAGGATGAGACAGTCATCATCATTGATGGAAATCAGGCTCCGGAGATGATGGCGGAAGAAATCTGGCAGAAAATAAAAGGATATCTTTGTTAATGATGATAGATTTCATGGGCGTTATTCTTGGAATCATTTTTGGAATGATTCTGAATGACGCCTTTTTATCACCTTATATCGAGAATAAAAAGGTTCTGTATTGTCTGTTTAACAGCATTTCATATCTGTTTATTCTGCATTTTAAAGGCCTTGGTACAGAGGCTTTGATCTATGCTTTCATGGTATCCATTCTACTGATCATAAGTATCATTGATTATCATTTCTATGAGATTCCTGTTCAATTCAATTATTATCTGCTGATTCTTGGAACCCTGTATTGTGTTATTGATTTTAAAAATATCTTGGATCATATTGTCGGCTGTCTGTGTGTCAGCGTTTTTTTGTGTATTATTTTTTTAGTGAGCAATGGAAGGATGATGGGTGGTGGTGATGTGAAACTGATGGCTGCCTGTGGACTGATTTTGGGGATGGAGAAGATATTGTATGCATTTTATTTTGGATGCGTTCTGGCACTGATCGTGCATTCTTTTCATATGCTTTTAAAAAAGAAAGGGCGGGTAGTGGCACTGGGCCCATATTTTTCGGTTGGAATTCTGGTCGTTGTTCTGCTGAGTTGATCAAATTGCCTGAACTGTTACGATTTTTCTATGGAGAAAAAGTGCAGAAACTTGATTCTGTGCTTTTTTTTCTTTGCTAAATTGTGTAAAATAGAGAAAGAAAAACAGGGGAGGAAGTTGTAATGATTTTAACAGAAGACAAGACATATTCGATATCGCTAGTTATAGAGGATGAAAATGAAACTGGACTTGGCAGTGAGACAGTAGAGTTGGAATTTACGAATAAAGAACTTCTGCACGCGATCCTCACTTGTGGAATGCCCGTGCAGCGTTTATCACAGGCGTATATGGATAAGCGGAAAATGGAGATTTTATATAAGATTTTCCTTGCAGAGACGGCGCTGGACGCAGAAGGAGACCGGCTGAAAAAGTCACCCCGCACCATGTATCTGGATTCGTCAGAAAAGAGTGTCATTTCCTATTATCTGGGCATGTTCTTCACAAAGCTTCTCAGTGAGAAGTTATATGGCATCGATTATCTGACCCATCTGAATACCATAGAGAAGATTCAGGGCGAAGGGTTTATGGATTATTTCAGTGGCAAATGGCGCCCGGATATGATTGGATATAAGGTATGTGATGATTCGTGGAGTGTATGGGAGGCGAAAGGCGGAAGCAACCGCAGAGCCCCGGCGCTCAAGATCGGCTGTGAACAGGCAGGAGACATCAAATATGTGAATGGCAAGTGTCCAGATCCGGCGGCAGTATGTATGACATACTATGACCACAGTTACCTGACTGCGATTATCAAGAAGACGAAGAGTCAGGAAGGGACAGCGCTTGAAATTGCAGAAAGAGGATTTTGGGAGTCCTATTACAGTGGGATTCGCCAGATGTTCCTGGAATATGGCAACACAACCAGATGGGCTTATGGAAATGTAGAAATTACGATAGATCTTCCATATTATCATGATAGGGAGCGGGAAACAGTAAAGCGTTTCATTACAATGGGAATTCCGGAAGCAATCTTTCAGAAGATCATGAAAGAAGATTATATAGGAATTCTTCAGATGGAAGACAGAGCATTCGAAGGATGTGAAGACGGAAGATATATCGGTGGTGATAAGATTTATATCAGATAAAAAAATCCATGCAGGCAAGCATGGATTTTTTGTAATAAACATTATTCGAATACAGGTTCCTGTGGAAGAGGAATGTTACGTGTTTTTGTTTCCTTTGTTTCGGTTTCTGTCTGTAAGTTTTTGTCATATCTTTTAAATACGATCGATCCTACATAACCGGCAAGGATTCCACCTGCAATTGCAAGAACGATGGCAAGCACAACGTTCTGTGCTGGATTGAAAGCAAATGGTGCCAAAAGTCCAGGGATCGGAGATGCTGTTCCTGGTGCATTGTTGATGATGCCAAGCGATGCAGCGGCAAGTCCTGCAAGCCCCCCACCGAAGAAGTTAGAGGCAAAAATCGGAATTGGATTCTTTGTAATAATGTCTGCCTGTGTCAGTGGTTCAAGCATTACAGCGATAACGTTGCTTCTGTCTCCAAAGTGAAGACGTTTGAAGATCATACCATTTGTGAAAGATCCGCCTACACATGCGATGGCTGCGATACCCATGGCAAGTCCATCCAGCTGAAGCATTGCAGTAAGTGCCATAGAACTCAGTGGAGAAGTACAGATCATTTTCATGATACCACCGAGCAGGAATCCCATAACAAGTGGTGACTGTGAAGCGGCAGCAGAGATTGTTTCTCCAATTGTAAGTAAAGTAGAATTAACGGCTGGATTTACAGCAAAAGCGATAAATCTTGCAAGTGGAGCGATCACAAGAGCTCCGGCGATAATATTTAACCCTTCTGGCAGTTTCTTTTCAATGACAGGTGAAACAAGACCAATGATATATCCGGCAACAAAACCAGGAAGGATTCCGTATCCGCCACATGCGAGTCCGGCTACAACTGCAAATACCGGGTTGGCGCCCATGCTGATTGGAACCATGACAGCTGCAGCAACGCCACCGAGACTGCCGGCTGTGACACCAACTTCTTTAAAGAATTCGAATCCAAAAAGATCACCTGTGATATAACTGTGTACTGCTTCTACTAAAAACGATGCAACGGCTGCGTTTGCCATTCCTGACATTGCTTCCGACCCTTTTGGCATTTTCATACTGAAAAGTGAAAATGCTGCCAATGTGAGTAATAATAATCCCATACCTGAAAGAATTGTAATCATAATAACCTCCTAAAATTAATCATTCTTTGTTTTCTCATTTGTTGTCCAGATTTTAAACTGTCGGTTTCAAAAAATTTCAAAAAGTATCATGAAAAAAATACAATTCTACAAATATTACAAAAAACATAGGGTGTGGTTGTGCAAACACATCAAAAAAGCATTAAAAATGCCTGAATAGTCTGACTATTCAGGCCTCCTGACAGGCAATGATTAGAGAATTCAAGAAGGATTTGATCTTCACGTTTCCCCCCTTGAAACTTTTTCCACGGATATGTTCCATTTCACGACGAATCTGTTCGAAATTGTATAAGGTTCCGGCATAGGCTGTGAATGTGTCATTGTAATAATCTTCCAGTCCCAAATGGGCAAGATTGATCATTCCCAGATTTGCTGTCCTTCGAATACGCTGTTCCATAGATTTTGGATTTTCTGTAAAATTGCTGCACAGCTGATTCAGCGTTGTGTCTTCCAGGTCCAAATCATGTTCCAGTAAATACTCTATGATAGTAATGATATCCTTGCATCCTTTTTCCCCGGCGATCCCCAGTTTTTGAAGAATGCCTTTCAATTTTGTTATATACTCCTTTTCCACAGTTTCCTGCACGGCAGAAGTGGTGGTAGGAGCGGTGTTTTGCAGCATGAAAATATTCTGTACCTGCTGAAGAGTCCGCTGGGCTGACAGGGAGGCACTTACTTTCGTTATGACGGATACGACTTCAATACTGTTGATTGGTTTTTGAATATAGAATTCTACACCGCTTTCGTAAGCCTCGGCGATCATATCTTTGGAATTCACCTGAGAAAGCATGATAAATGCCGTATTTGGAAGAAGTGATTTCGCCTTTTTGACAAGAGCGATACCATCAATTTCCGGCATTAACAAATCTACGATGATAATGTCCGGGTGAATTTGAGAAAAATCATCCAGAGCATCAATACCACAAGTGGCAGTTCCGCAGATCTCGCCAAGATTCTGATTTCGGATGATCAGTTTTAAAATGTTAAGAATGTTTTTGTCGTCATCAATTAGATAAATTTTCATAGTAATCTCCTTTCCAACATTTTTTTGGGATATGTATGGTGAAAACAGTTTTTCCCGGGACAGAGTTTACGTTAATTGTGCCGCCAAATTGGTGCTCAATCAGTTCCTTTACAATATTAAGCCCAAGTCCACGATTGATTTCACCGGTCGCATAATTGATTTTCGTAGAAAAGCCCGGTGAAAAGATTTGTTCCAGATCATCCGGTTCGATACCGGGTCCGTTGTCTTCTACAAGAAATACATAATCGGTGATGGTTTCGGTCTGGACAAATTGAAGGCGGATCAAAGATTCCTTTGAAGCTTCCACGGCATTATTATATAGATTTCGCAGGATCGACATCAGAAAGTAATGCTTCTGGGTATACAGGTTTTCCTGAGTCCGAATATCAAAAGTGAGTGTCTTCCCTTCTGGAAGAGAAGATAACAGACTGTTCTTAATAATGAGTAAAATATCATCCAGATACATTCCTTCGTCTTTCAGGTTCAGTTCCATAGCATCGGAAAGTCCACGCAGGATGATCATGTATTCTTTCTTGAGTTCGTGTACATCCCGGGCAACACTCAAAGCTTTGCGGGAGAGGGCCGGGTCTACATTTTGATCTTTCATATCCTGAAAGAGTTTGTAAGAGGTATTCATAGTCTCTTCCACCATGTTCGTGTTTTTTCGCATAAGAACGATCTCGTCATTTAATCTGGAAATCAAAAGAAGAAGTCTTTTGTATCGCTCTGCATGTTCTAATGTCAGAAGACTGAATTTATAATAGTTCAGGCAGATGAAAATGAACCAGATGATCAGTGTGCGGGAAAAAGCAACGAGCAAAATACTAAGATGTGTATTTAAGGTGACCGTTTCGTTGGAGGCACGAAGGACCAGTTCGGTTAAATTGGAAATATAATCAAAAAAGAAAAGTGGAATCATAGAAACATTCTTTAATTCATAATTTTCCTTTCTGCAATATGTAAAAAACAAAATGCCGTACATCAAATAAAAAAAGCTTTCCGGAAGGTAACCCATGGTGTTCAGATGTCCACTTATGAGCCAGGACATGAGCACGCGGGAACATAGTACTCCTGTGGCTGCAAGGAAGGTGACTGGCAGTATGGGATATTTTCCAAATAAAATGAGAGAAACTGAAAATGCCAGAATACCAATTGATATTTTGAAATCTGTGTTAAAAAGATTGAAATGAATCTGAGCGCAGATGATCACTGCGACGCTGATTATTATAGTCTGTTGAAATCTGGAAAAATTTTTATTTGACATGAGTTTACAAATTTCCTTTCTATTTTATGAAATAAATCCATACTAGCGGATTTTTTCAGAAAATACAATCTGTATCAGAAAAAATTATAAAAAGTGATAATAGAATGCTTTAAAAATAAAGTGGAAAAAAAAGGATTTATATGATATAACTATATTATATTTGTTAAAAAAAATACAACACAGACATTTTTAGAAGGGGACGGGTTTATCCGGTAAGGTGAAAGTATGTATCGTATTTTAGAATTGAATCCTCAGTTAAAAGATTTTGCAGGTGATATCGATTTACGTATGTCCTGCTATGAAAATACAAAAAAACGCTTACTTCCAAAAGGAGGAACGTTGAATGATTTTGCAAATGCCTATGATTATTATGGAATTCATCATATAGATGGAGGCTGGGTATATCGTGAATGGGCTCCAAGTGCTTACCAGCTATATCTGGAAGGAGATTTTAATGGTTGGAATCAGACCAGCCATCCACTTACCAAATTAGAAAATGGCAATTGGGAATTATTCTTAAAAGGTGATGATGCACTCTGGGATGGCTGCAAAGTGAAAATAGTGGTAGATGCAAATCTTACGCGCACCGAACATATTCCGCTATATGCACGCCGCGTGGTCCAGGATCCGCAGACCATCACATGGTCCGCAGAAGTCGTAGATGATAAGAAGATTTTCAAATGGACCGATCAGGATTTTAA
>JAQYAI010000101.1 GCA_029227655.1 bacterium
GCATGTATCGCCTATCAGATCGTGCGTGCAGTATGTCCGGAAATAGAAGAAAAGGAAAAGCTTTTTTTGCCGATGCCAATGATGAAGGAGAAAGAAGAGTTAAAACAGATTCATGATATGTGTGCAGAGAAAACGATGGAACTTCTTCGGCAGGGAAAACAGATTGCATTCATTACCCTTGGGGACCCGACGGTGTACTCGACGTGCCTGTATGTAGAAAAACGAATAAGCAGAGCCGGATTTGAAACGGAGTTTATTCCTGGAATTACATCCTTTTGTGCTGCGGCAGCAAGACTGGGCATTTGTCTGGCAGAAAATAAGGAAGAGATACACATTATTCCGGCATCCTATCAGGTGGAAGACAGTTTGCAATTAGCAGGAACAAAGATTTTGATGAAAACGGGAAGCAAAATGCCATTTGTAAAGAAGACGATTATGGAACAAGGACTTGAGGTGCGGATGGTAGAAAACTGTGGAATGGAAACAGAACGAGTGTATCATGGTGCAGAGGAAATACCGGATCAGGCTGGTTATTATTCGCTGATGATTTTAAAAGAGAAATAGTAATAGATAATATCTATATATATAAATAAATTTGAATATTTACATATATGCTTTCTATGGTAAAATAGTTATGCAATGATGTGCGTAATGAAATAAAGAATAAAAGCATCAGGTGTCAGAACTGCTGGTTCTGATGAAAAGGGAAGCAGGTGTAAGTCCTGCACGAACTCGTCACCGTAAGTAAGGAGCCAAAGCAAGAGATATCACTGGAAGACCGGGAAGATAGTGGAAGCGAAGATAGATAAGTCGGGAGACCTGCCTGATAGCTGTACAGGAATATGAATTCCAGGTCACGAGTAATTGGCCGTACATATTTGATCAGGGTTGATGCGTATCTTGCCTATGTCCGCTGAGGTGGAATGGAGCACGGTACATTTGAAATAAAATCTTTGATGAATATTATGAGTGAAGATCTTTCCTATACAATAAGTAGGAAGGGTCTTTTTTATTAGGAAAGGGAGAACAGGCAGTTATGGCGAAGGTAATTATGGTTCAGGGAACCATGTCAAATGCAGGAAAGAGTCTCATAGCGGCAGGACTTTGCCGTATCTTCAAACAGGATGGATACCGGGTAGCCCCGTTCAAATCGCAGAATATGGCACTGAATTCCTTTATCACAGAAGAAGGACTTGAGATGGGAAGAGCTCAGGTCATGCAGGCGGAAGCGGCAGGAATCAGACCGCTGGTGTGTATGAATCCGATTCTGTTAAAGCCGACGAATCATACAGGTTCTCAAGTGATCGTGAACGGGGAAGTGCTTGGAAATATGAGTGCAAAAGACTATTTTGCATATAAGACGCAATTAATTCCGGACATCAAGAAGGCTTTCCGTAAACTGGAAGAGATGGCAGATATTATTGTAATCGAAGGGGCAGGAAGTCCGGCGGAGATTAATTTGCGGGAAAATGATATCGTCAACATGGGGATGGCAGAAATGGTAGATGCTCCAGTTCTTCTTGCCGGAGATATTGACAGAGGCGGTGTGTTTGCACAGCTTTTGGGAACGCTGTCCCTGCTTACCGAAGAAGAAAAATCACGGGTCAAGGGTCTGCTCATCAATAAGTTCCGCGGAGATAAGTCGATTCTGGATCCGGGCATTGAAATATTAGAAGAAAAGGGGAAGGTTCCAGTGGTGGGAGTTATTCCGTACATGGATCTTTCTATCGAAGATGAAGACAGTCTGACAGAGCGATTTGAAAAGAAGGAAGCGGACTGGATCGACATTGCGGTCATCCGGTATCCTAGAATTTCGAATTTTACGGATTTTCATGTGTTTGAGCAAATGAAGGGAGTATCGGTGCGATATGTTACTTCCGTAAGTGAACTGCAGCACCCGGATTTGATTTTCCTCCCGGGAAGTAAGAACACCATGGGCGATTTGAAATGGATGCGGCAGAACGGGCTTGAGGCTGCGATAAAGAAAATGGCGGAACTTGTTCCTGTCTGTGGAATCTGTGGTGGCTATCAGATGCTGGGAAATGTAATCGCAGATCCGTATGAAGTGGAAGAGGGCGGAACCATAAGTGGAATTGGACTTTTGCCGCTTGAGACCATATTGGAACAGGAAAAAACCCGCTGTCAGATCAAAGGCACGATTGGTACGCAGAAAGGTATTTTTCAAAGTCTTTCAGGAAAAGAATTCACCGGATATGAGATTCACATGGGAAAGACCCGCTATAGAGACGGAACAGAATGTAAAGAGACGATGATTTCGGATGAGAAGGCTCAGGTATATGGTTCTTATGTGCATGGAATCTTTGATCAGGGCAGTATTGCTGCAGAAGTAGTGGAGGCCTTGGCGATTAAGAAGGGTATTACATTGGAAGATCTGGAATTTTCAGACTATCAGCAATTTAAGGAAACACAGTATGATAAACTGGCAGATACTTTGAGAATCTATCTGGATATGGAGGCAATTTATGGAATGCTTAGAGAAGCAAAACTGGAAGACTAGAAGCAGGGAAGTATTGAAGCAGTTAAAAATAGAAAAGCCGGATGAAGAGGTCCGAAAACAGGTACAGAGAAACTGGGATATGGTAGCAAAACCGCTGGATGGCATGGGGGTTTTTGAACAGATCGCCTGTCAGATCGGGGCAATCACTGGAAATGTCCAGATTGATATTGCAAAAAAGGCAGTGCTTGTCATGTGTGCAGACAATGGTGTGGTGGAAGAAGGAATCAGCCAGAGTGGTCAGGAAGTGACAGCCGTAGTAGCACGGGAAATGACAGAAAATATTTCTTCCGTAGGAAAAATGGCATCTACCATCGGAGCGGAGGTATTTCCGATAGATATAGGAATCAATTGTCCAGAGGAAATTCCGGGGATGATTCAGAGAAGTGTCCGAAAAGGAACCAGAAATTTCCGGAAAGAACCGGCAATGACGGAAGAAGAAACCTTGCAGGCAATTTTCACCGGAATCGAGTTGGTAAAAGACTGTAAAGAGAAAGGGTATCAGATTCTGGCTACCGGCGAGATGGGAATTGGAAATACCACCACCAGCAGTGCAGTCATTGCAGCTCTTTTGAACTGTGATGTGGAAGCAGTTACTGGAAGAGGTGCAGGACTCAGTGATGCGGGTCTCATGAGAAAACAACAGGTCATTGCAGAGGCAATCGAAAAGTATCATCTGAGAGAGGCGAAGCCGTTGGAAGTGTTAAGAACCGTAGGCGGGCTTGACATTGCAGGTCTTGCTGGCGTCTGTATGGGTGGAGCTATTTACCATGTGCCGGTTGTGCTCGATGGAGTGATCAGTTTTGCGGCGGCACTTGTGGCTGACCGTATTCTCCCGGGAGTCAGGGAGTATTTGATCCCTTCGCATAAAGGAAAGGAACCGGCATTTCAGGTGTTATTAGAGGAAATGAATCTCCGTCCGGTCATTGATGGAAGGCTGGCGTTGGGAGAAGGTACCGGTGCCGTGATGATGTTCGCACTACTTGATATGGCACTTTCTGTTTATGAAAATAAAACTACGTTTGCAGATATTAAAATTCTGCCTTATGAGAGGTTTTAGGTAAGATGATGACTTTAATAATCGGCGGAAGTGGAAGCGGAAAATCAGCGTTTGCAGAACAGTATATCGTGTCGGCTGCCGGAGAAAAAAAGAAATATTATATTGCCACCATGAAGGTCTATGATGAAGAAGGAAGAAGAAAAGTAGAAAAGCACCGTATGCAGCGGGCAGACAAAGGCTTTCAGACAATAGAAAGTCCTGTGGATATCGAAAAAGCGGCGCAGGAAATCAAAGAAAATCATGCAGTGGCTCTGTTAGAATGTATGTCGAATCTGGTGGCAAATGAAATGTTTTCCAGTGAAATTCCGGAGAAAAAGGACGTGGTGGTGCAAAAAATTCTGGAGGGAATCCGGAGTTTGAAAGAACAGGTGGAACATCTGGTCATTGTGACCAATCATGTGTTCGAAGATGGAGTGGTATATGATTCTATGACGATGGAGTATATGTGTGCCCTTGGTGAGATCAATCAACATCTGGCAGCGATGTCAGAAAACGTGATGGAAGTGGTGGTAGGAATCCCGGTCATGTTGAAAGGAGAAGGGTAAAATGACAGTAATCAAATCATTTTTTATTGCATTTTCCATATATTCGAAGATTCCGGTTCCTCAGTTTGCATGGAGGGAAGAGGATATGAAGTATATGATGTGTTTCTTTCCATGGATTGGGGGAGTCATCGGACTTGTGCTTTATGGATGGGGCGTACTGTGTAGGCAGCTGGAAATTGGAAGTCTATGTACCACGCTGATGTACGGGGCAATTCCGCTGGCTGTTTCGGGAGGATTCCACGTGGATGGCTTCCTTGATACCATGGATGCCTTTCATTCTTATCAGTCAAGAGAACGGAAACTGGAAATCCTGAAAGACTCTCATGTGGGAGCGTTTGCGGTCATCATGTTTGCATTTTATGGACTGGTTTATCTGGCAGCTTTTTCGGAAATAAAGGATTTGCGTCTGCTTGGTATTGTAGGTGCTGGTTTCTTTCTGGCAAGGGGCTTGAGTGGAATTGCAGTTTTTACTTTTCCAAAAGCGAAAAAAGAAGGAATGGTAAATACCTTTCAGGAGTCAGGAAAAAGAAAGACGGTAACAGTCATTTTATTCTTACAATGTATCGCATGCGTGGTATTTATGATTGGAAGAGACAGAGTTTCAGGCGGATGGATTGTTCTGGTGGCTCTGTTGTCATTTGCATACTATTACTGGAAGACGAGGAAAGAGCTTGGTGGAATTACCGGAGATACTGCGGGATATTTTGTGGTCATCTGCGAGGGATGCATGGTTGTGACTGCCGCAGTCATTCAAATTTTACTTTTATAAGAGAAAGAGATGAGAAGATGAAATTGATTGTAGGTGGATATGCACAAGGGAAATTGCAGTATGCAATGGAAAAATACGGAGCGAAGGACTGGATTTTGGCAGACGGATATTTGCCTGAAGCGGGGCAGAAGGTGATCATCAATCATTTTCATTTGTGGGTCAGAAGGACGATGGAAAAGGGAGAATGCCCGGAGGAGAAAATAAAAGAGTATTTGGAAGCGCATCCGCAGTGTATCATCATCAGTGATGAGATTGGGGGTGGTCTGGTGCCGATGGATGCTTTTGAGAGAGAATATAGGGAGCGGACCGGAAGAATTTTGGTGGAGCTTGCGAAAGGTGCAGAGGAAGTAGAACGAGTCATATGTGGAATAGGACAGAAGATCAAATAACACTCACGCTGATCCGGCATGGAAAGACGAAGGCCAATAAAGAGCATCGTTATTTGGGAAAGACAGACGAAGAATTGTCGGCAGAAGGCAGAGAAGAAATCAAAGAATATGTGAACATGCATCGCTATCCAGAAGTAGACTGCGTGTTTACCAGTTCCATGAAGCGGTGCAAAGCTACGGCAGCCATCATTTACCCTCAGATAGAAATCCGGGAGATACCGGAATGGGATGAAATGGATTTTGGACTGTTTGAAGGAAAGAATTATCAGGAATTAAATGGAAATCCAAGCTATCAGGAGTGGATCGATAGTGACGGAACTCTTCCCTTTCCGGGAGGAGAAAGCAGAGAAGACTTTCTTTCCCGATGCGAGAGAGGGATGCGAAAGATGATAAGTGAACTGCCGGAACAGACGAAAAGCATAGCCCTTGTTGTTCATGGCGGCACGATCATGGCACTCTTGAGTGCTTATTGTGGCGGGGAGTATTTTGATTATCAAGTACCGAATGGAAGTGGGTTTCAGGTGAACCTTTTAAAGGGAAAGACAGAAATAAGATTCGACGGAATCACACGAATATAGAAAGCAGGAAACAGGAATGAAGTATCATATCATCGCATTTTTCTTTGGATTTATAATGGATCTTTTTTGGGGGGATCCGTACTGGATGCCACATCCGATCCGTCTGATCGGCGGACTTGTCAGCCGGGTGGAAAAGAAGCTGAGGCAAGAAGGAGAAGCGAAAGATCCGGAACAGGAAAAAAGAAGAGGAGTCTGGCTGGTGGTGGCAGTGTTAGGAACCACAGCAGGAGTCAGCGCTTTGGCACTGGGGACAGCGTATATGTTTAGTCCGGTGGCAGGATGTGTGGTAGAGGCGATCATGACTTATCAGATTCTTGCTGCAAAATGTCTGAAAGTGGAGAGTATGAAAGTGTATACCTGTTTGAAAGAGAAGAATCTGGAGAAAGCAAGAAAGGCAGTTTCGATGATCGTCGGCCGTGATACGGCCTGCCTGGATGAGATGGGAGTTGCCAAAGCAGCCATTGAAACGGTGGCAGAAAATACCTCAGATGGGGTCATTGCACCTCTCATTTATACGGCGCTTGGCGGACCGGTGTTGGGATTTTGTTATAAAGCGGTAAATACCATGGACTCTATGGTGGGGTACAAAAATGACAAATATCTTTTTTTTGGAAGAGCGGCAGCCAAACTGGACGATGTGGTCAACTATCTTCCGGCAAGGATCAGTGCATATGGCATGATTGTATCTGCCGGTATTTTTGGAAAATCGTATAGTATTTCAAGGGCGTTTCAGATATATAAGCGGGATCGATACAACCATGCCAGCCCGAATTCGGCCCACACAGAGGCTGCATGTGCAGGGGCACTTGGCATTCAGCTTGCCGGTGATGCCAGTTATTTTGGGAAAATCGTGAAAAAACCATACATAGGAGATCCGGTGCGGAATGTGGAAATCGAAGATATTTGCCGTGCGGGCAGGCTCATGTACATGACGGCATGGATGATGGAAATCTTATGCCTGCTTTTGATGTTTGGAATAGAAATTTGCTTGTAGGAGAAAAAGATTTATGATTCATGGAGGAGATATTTACCGGAATGAGGTGGAACTGGATTTTTCCATTAATGTAAATCCATTAGGGATGCCGGAACGAGTACGGCAGGCACTTTTTCAGGCCGTTTCCGATTGTACGAAGTATCCCGATCCGGAAATGGAACGACTGACAGATTGTGTGAGGAACGTACTGGGAGTGAAAGAAAGTTCCATTGTATTTGGGAATGGTGCTTCCGAATTGTTTCAGGCAGTGATACATACGATCCGGCCGAAAAAAATATTGATACCGGTTCCAGCTTTTTATGGGTATGAATATGCTGCCAAGTGTATGGACAGTGAAATCTGTTATTATATGATGAAAAAAGAGAAGGGGTATTCTCTGGATGAGAGGATTTTCACAGAACTGGAGAAAGGAATGGAATTGCTGTTCCTTGCAAATCCCAATAATCCTACGGGATGTCTGCTGGATGGAAAATTATTGGAGCGAATCCTTACATATTGTAGAGAAAAACAGATTTATGTTGTTCTGGATGAATGCTTTATCGAGTTCTGTGAGGAAAGCGAGTCAATGCTTCCGAAGCTGGCAGCTTATCCGAATCTGATTCTGGTACGTGCATTTACCAAGATCTTCGCCATACCGGGAGTGAGACTCGGTTATTTACTCTCTGAAGATGCGAATCTGGTGAAAGAGATAAGGCGCCATCTGCCGGAGTGGAACATTTCTACATTTGCACAGGCGGCAGGAGTGGCCTGCGCTGCAGAATGGGAATTTGTGAGCCGGACAAAAGCGTTCCTAAAAGAAGAAAGAAATTTTCTGTATGAAGGATTAAAGAAGGAAGGGCTGACTGTTTTCTCAGGAGCAGCGAATTTCCTTTTGATACAGACAGAAATTCCATTATATGAGGAGCTTTTAAAAAGGAAAATCCTGGTCAGGGACTGCAGTAATTTCAGGGGACTTGGAAAGGGATTTTACCGGATCGCAGTCAAAACCAGGGAAGAAAATGAAAAATTATTAGAAAAGATAGGAGAAATCAAGTGATGAAAATAGAGCACGTTCTTCCGGAAGAGATTGAGAAGAGAAGCTTTGCAATCATCTCAGAAGAATTAGAAAAAAGGCAGATCGTCCTGCCAGCGGAAACGGAAATGGTGACGAAACGTGTGATTCATACCAGTGCGGACTTTGAATATGCAGAAACGATGGTGTATTCCCCTGGTGCAGTGGAGGTTGCGAAAGAGTTGATCAAAAACGGTGCAGATATTGTGACGGACACGAATATGGCACTTGCGGGAATCAATAAGAAAGTGCTGGCGCGTTACGGTGGAGAAGCACACTGCTTTATGGCAGAGGAAGAGGTGGCGCGCATTGCAAAGGAAAGAAAGGTGACCCGCGCCACGATCAGTATGGAAAAGGCGGCGCAGATCAATAAACCGGTGATTTTTGCCATTGGGAATGCACCGACTGCTTTGATTCAATTATATGAAATGATACAAACGGAAGGATTTCTTCCCGCTTTCATCATCGGTGTACCGGTGGGATTTGTGAATGTAGAGGCGGCCAAAGAACTGATTTTACAGACAGAGATTCCACATATTGTAAATCGCGGACGCAAGGGAGGCAGCAATGTGGCTGCGGCAATTTGTAATGCAATTTTGTATGAACTTGGGAGATGATCATGCGGCACGGATTTACGACAGGAAGCTGTGCGGCGGCGTCTGCAAAAGCGGCCGCATACATGCTTCTCACAGGAAAACAGAAAGAACAGATCATAATTGAGACACCGAAAGGTTTACCATACAAAGCAGAAATTCTGGATATTTCCAGAACAGAGAATGAGGTGTCCTGTGCCGTCGAAAAAGATGGCGGGGATGATCCGGACATCACGACTGGCACCCGAATCTATGCAAAAGTAAGGTATTCGGAAGAAAGTGGCATTACGATTGATGGTGGAACCGGTGTGGGAAGGGTGACGAAACCTGGACTGGACCAGCCGGTGGGAAATGCGGCCATCAATCATGTGCCAAGAGAAATGATTCAAAAAGAGGTCTTAGAAGTCTGTGAGGCGGTGGATTACCGCGGAGGACTTTCCGTTGAAATTTCTGTGCCAGAGGGAGAGAAGCTGGCAAAGAACACCTTCAATCCCAGACTCGGCATTGTGGGAGGCATCTCCATTCTTGGTACGACCGGGGTGGTAGAACCTATGAGCAGTCAGGCACTTTTGGATACGATTCGTGTGGAACTTACGCAGCGAAGAGCACTGGGATATGATTATGTGGCGGTCACACCAGGAAACTATGGGCAGGATTATATCAAGCGCACCTATGAATATGATCTGGATCAGAGTGTCAAATGCAGTAATTTTATCGGACAGACCATAGACATGGCGGTGGAGCTTGGATTTCAAAAGCTGCTGCTTACCGGGCATATCGGAAAATTGATTAAGGTGGCAGGCGGCATTATGAATACCCACTCCCGGGAAGCTGACTGCAGGATGGAGCTTCTGGCGGCGTTTGCAGTCAAAAACCGGGTTGACATCGAAACCGTGAATCAGATTTTGGAATGCGTAACCACAGAGGAAGCGGTTAGACTTTTGAAAGAATCAGGCAGACTGCAAGATGTGATGCAAAATGTCATGGAAAGAATCTGTTATTATCTGGAGAAAAGAGCAGATGGAAAAATGGAAATTGACTGTGAAATATACGCAAATGAATTTGGAGAATTAGCAAAAAGCAAGGGGGTAGAAGCATGGTTTACTTTGTTGGTGCAGGATGCGGAGCGGCAGATCTGATCACCGTGCGAGGCATGCGGCTGCTGGAAAAAGCCGATGTGATGATTTACGCGGGATCGCTGGTCAATCCGCAGCTTTTGGAATATGCAAAAGAAGGATGCCAGATACATAATAGTGCGTTCATGACCTTGGATGAAGTGATTCAGGTCATGAAAGAGGCGGAAAAAGAAAAGAAACTGATTGTCAGACTACATACAGGAGACCAAAGTGTGTATGGTGCTGTGCGGGAACAGATGGATGCACTGGATGAACTGGGGATTTCCTATGAAAGCTGTCCGGGAGTCAGTGCGTGCTTTGGAGCGGCGGCTTCTTTGAATCTGGAATATACCCTTCCGGAGATTTCTCAATCCCTGATCATTACAAGAATGGCGGGGAAGACCGGAGTCCCGGAAAAGGAAAGTATCGAAAGCTTTGCGGCTCATCAGGCTACAATGGCCATTTATTTAAGCACAGGAATGTTAGGGGAGCTTTCGGAGCGACTGATTGCAGGCGGATATCGGAAGGATACACCGGCTGCAATGATTTATAAAGCCACATGGCCAGAGGAAGAGGCGTATATTTGCACTGTGGAACAACTGGAACAGACGGCAAAAGAGCATGGAATTACCAAAACTGCACTTGTGCTGGTGGGAGATGTGATTGCGCATCAGCATTATCAGAAGTCCAGACTTTATGCGCCGGATTTTTCCACAGAATTCAGACAGGCAAAGGAATAGAACATGAGAAGACTTAGTGTAATCAGTTTTACAGAAAATGGAAGCAGACTGGCGGAGAAACTGAAAGAAAGGATACCTTCTTATGAAGTAGTATGCTTTCCAAAAGAGCAGATAAAAGAACAGGGACTTGGAGCATGGACCGGGGAGCAGATGCAGAAGAAAAATGCACTGTTATTTATCGGAGCCTGCGGAATCGCGGTAAGAGCGATTGCCCCGCACCTGACCGATAAACTCCATGACAGTCCGGTCCTTGTGATGGATGAACAGGGAAATTATGTAATTCCTATTTTGTCAGGCCATGTGGGGGGAGCAAATGAACTGGCCCGTCTCATCGGTGTACAGACGGGAGCGATTCCTGTGATTACGACTGCGACAGATGTGAATAGAAAATTTGCGGTAGATCTGTTTGCAAAGAAGAATGGGCTGTGGATTCAAAATAAAGAGGGAATTGCAAAAGTATCCGCAAAGGTGTTGCAGAATCAGACCATTACCATGTCGGTAGAAACCGGACATGTCCTGCCGGGAGGGCAGATTCCAGCAGGAGCCGAATTGGTTTCGTATCCGCCAAAGCAAGAAGTGGATGTTCTGATTACCTCAGAAAAAATCGAAGCAGAGGCGCTGCTTTCTCTAATTCCGAAAGAATATGTTTTGGGAATCGGATGTAAAAAAGGAAAAGAAGAAGAAAAAATAGCTGCTTTTATTGATAAGACAATGGGAAAGCAGAACCTTGTCATGACACAAATTTGTGCACTTGCATCCATAGATCACAAATCCACAGAAAAGGGACTGGTAAACTGGAGTCAGAAGGCAGGGGTTCCATTTCTCACTTTTTCAGCAGAAGAACTGGAACAAGTGGAAGGAGAATTTGTTGAATCTGAATTTGTCAGACAAACGGTGGGAGTTGCAAATGTCTGTGAACGCTCTGCTCTTCGCGCCTGTCCGGATGGCGGTACATTAGTAAGCCGGAAAGAAGCGAAAGATGGGATGACGCTTGCAGTTGCCAGAAGAGAATGGAGGATTAGCTTTGATGAAATCTAAAATATATGTAGTAGGAATGGGCCCTGGAAAAGAAGAGATGATGACGGGAGAAGCCATTCGTGTACTGGAAGAATCGGATGTGATCGTAGGGTATCATGTGTACCTTGATCTTCTGGGTGAACGGTTTTCTGGGAAAGAATTTCTGACGACACCGATGAAACAGGAAACGAAAAGATGCAGGATGTGTTTTGAAGAGGCACAGAAAGGAAAGACGGTATCCATGATCTGCAGCGGAGATGCAGGGATTTACGGCATGGCCTCTTTGATGTATGAGGTAGGGAAAGCGTATCCGGAGACCCCAATTACTGTCGTTCCCGGAATCACTGCAGCAAGTAGTGGGGCGGCGGTCTTGGGGGCACCGCTAAATCATGATTTTTGCGTCATCAGTCTGAGTGATCTTCTGACACCGTGGGAGAAGATTGAAAAGAGACTACGTGCAGCAGCAGAGGGTGATTTTGCCATAGCCATCTATAATCCATCCAGCCACAAGCGCCAGAATTATCTGAAACGGGCATGTGACATTTTGTTGGAGCGCATAGAACCGGAACGTGCCTGTGGTTATGTGGAAAATATCGGGCGAGAAGAGACAAGAGCAGTGACCTGCACACTGAAAGAACTCCGGGATGCTAAGGTCAATATGTTTACGACTGTTTTTGTGGGAAACTCTGGTTCTGAGATGATAAATGGAAAATTAGTGACAAAGCGAGGGTATCAGATTGAAAGAAGTATTGATCTTTGCGGGGACGACGGAAGGTAGAAAGCTTTCGGACTGGTTATGTGAGAAAAAAATTTCCAATACGGTCTGTGTTGCAACAGAGTACGGCGGAATTGTTCTAGCAGAAAATCCTTTTCGGAAAGTGAAAATGGGGCGGATGAATGTTTCGGAAATGCAAACGATGTTTCTTTCCGGAGCATATGATATGGTCATTGATGCTACCCATCCGTATGCAACAGCGGTGACAGAAAATATCCGGCAGGCGGTGGAGGGCTGTGATATTTCCTATTACCGGCTTCTGCGGGAAATGGATGAAGAAGAAACCTACGATAAGATAACGTATTTTTATGACTGCCGCTCCTGCGCAGAAGCACTTACAGAGGTAGAAGGCAATATTTTGTTGACCACCGGAAGCAAGGAGCTGGATATTTACTGCAAAGAAGAGATAAAAGCCCGGCTTTATGTCAGGATACTTCCTGGCATAGAGAGCCTGGAGCTTTGCAAGAAGCAGGGCATTGCCGGAAAACAGATCGTGGCACTGCAGGGGCCATTTTCCGTAGAATTGAATGAGGCACTGATCCATCAGTATCAGATTACCTGTCTGGTGACAAAGAAAAGTGGGAAAACAGGCGGATATGCCGAAAAAATAGAAGCTGCAAAAAGGGCTGGGATTCCAGTCTATGTAGTTGGAAAACCAAAAGAAGAACAAGGACTGACCTTTGCAGAGCTCTGCAAAGTACTTGCTGACAGGCTTTCGATTCCGAACGAGCCATGCAGTTTTCCGGAAATTATTCTGGCAGGTATTGGTATGGGAGCAGAAGGCTGTATGACAAAAGAGGTCAGTGAAGCTATCCAGGAGGCGGATCTTTTACTGGGAGCAGAGCGGATGATTGCTGGGTACCAGCCTCGCATTGAGAAGAAGCCGTATTATCTGGCTAGCCAGATTCTTCCATATATCAAAGAGCTAACCAGTGAGGACATCGAGCATAAGATCAGAAAAATTGTTATTTTGTTTTCAGGAGACAGCGGATTTTATAGTGGATGTCAAAAGATGTATCAGGCATTGAAGCAGGAAATAGAAAATGGAAACATAAAAGCATCCCTGCGGGTCATGCCTGGAATTTCGTCCATTTCTTATCTGGCGGCCTGTCTGGGGGAAAGCTATCAGGATGCGGCAATTACCAGTATTCATGGAAAAAGTGTTGCAGATTTCCAGTGGAAAGCAGAGATTTTACATAAAGTAAAGGCGAACCAAAAGACTTTTTTACTACTGTCTGGTGTGAAGGACGTGAAAGCACTCGGAGAACTGTTGTCCCAGTCTGGACCGAAGGGCTGTGCCATCTATCTGGGATACCGGTTGTCTTATCCAGAACAAAGGATAGAAAGGCTGACCCCAGAGGCGTGTCAACGTGTGACAGAAGAAGGTCTTTATACCTGTCTGATCAAGAATCCGTATCCAGAAAAGGGAAGACTGACCCATGGAACTGCCGATTCGGAATTCCTGCGGGATGCGGTTCCTATGACGAAAGAAGAGGTGCGGGAAGTCAGCATATGCAAACTCCATTTGACGGAGGATGCAGTGGTTTACGATGTGGGAAGTGGTTCCGGGTCAGTTGCGGTGGAAATGGCAGGGATTTCCGACAGCATTCAGGTCTATGCCATTGAGCGGAAACCAGAGGCGGTGGCTTTGATGCAGAAAAACAAAGAAAAATTTCAGGCGCATAATATGAGAATCATAGAAGCATATGCACCAGAGGGTTTGGCAGAGCTTCCACCGGCCACCCATGCGTTCCTGGGAGGAAGTGGTGGAAAGATGCAGGAAATCTTAGAAGCACTTTATCAGAAAAATCCACAGATGCGGGTAGTGATCAATGCAGTTACGCTGGAGACCATTTGTGAAATAAAGGAAGTACTGTCACACTTTGAAGTAACAGATGAAAGCATCGTACAGATGCAGGTGAGCCGGACAAGAAAGGCCGGAGGCTACCATCTGATGCAGGCAGAAAATCCAGTCTGGATCTGTGCGTTTACCTTTGTGCCGAAAGAGTCAGGGGAGGAGACAGAAAGATGAAGCTAAAACGACTGATGTTTGCAGCTCCCAAAAGTGGAAGTGGGAAGACCATGATTACCTGTGCATTTCTTCAAATACTAAAAGAAATGGGAGTAGATGTTGTCTCATATAAATGTGGGCCGGATTATATTGACCCTATGTTTCATGAAAAGGTCCTTGGAATTCCATCCAAGAATCTGGATACATTTTTTACCGGAGCCGAAGAGACGAAAGCCTTGTTTCTGAAAGGAAGAACCAGTGAACAGATGGCTGTTCTGGAAGGGGTGATGGGACTTTTCGATGGCCTGGGAGGAATCCGAGAAGAAGGATCCTCTTATCATTTGGCAAAGGTGACCAGAACTCCAATCATCCTTGTGATTGATGCGAAGGGAATGGGGTACTCCCTGTTGCCTCTGATTTCCGGGTTCCTTGCTTATGATACCGAGCATTTGATTCAAGGAGTTATCCTGAACCGAATGTCAAAGTCATACTATGGAACCATGAAAGGCCTGATAGAGGAGAACCTTCACATCCCAGTTGTTGGTTATGTGCCGGAACAGAAAGCATTTACACTGGAGAGCAGACATCTTGGGTTAAAACTCCCGGGAGAAGTAGAAGATTTGAAAGAGAAGATAAAAACTGCAGCCAAGGAGCTCAAAACAACATTAGCGGTAGAAGAACTCATGAAGATTGCGGAACAGGCAGAAGCGCTGGAAGCAGAGCAAAGAATCCCGTCTAATCTTAAGCAGGGGGAAAAACCAGTCCTTGCGGTGGCAAAGGATGAGGCTTTTTGCTTCTATTACGAAGATAATCTGCGTCTTTTGGAAGAATGTGGAGCAGAGCTGGTGTATTTTTCCCCGCTTCAGGACAAAAAGATACCGGAAGGTTGTCATGGAATTCTTCTGGGAGGAGGCTATCCGGAATTGTATGCGGATGCACTTTCTGCCAATACAGAGATGATGGATTCTATTCGAAATGCCATCCAAAACGGACTCCCATCCGTTGCAGAGTGCGGCGGATTTATGTATTTACATCAGGAACTGACAGATTGTGATGGAAAGACACATCAAATGGTGGGAGTGCTTCCCGAAACCTGCCAGTATATGGGCAAACTGGTCCGGTTCGGGTATATCGAAATCGAGGAAGCCACTTCTGGTTTCCTGCCGGAGCATGAAACCATCAAGGGACATGAATTCCACTATTTTGACAGCACTGGAAATGGCACTTCCTGCATCGCAACTAAACCGGTGGCAGGAAGACAGTATGCATGCATTAGAGCAGGAAAAAATTTTTGGTGGGGATTTCCACATTTGTATTATCCGTCCAATCCAGCCTTTGCTATACACTTTGTGGAGATGGCAAGGACATATAAAATGGAGAAGATGAATAATTGATATATAAATATGAATTAAATAGAATGAATTTCAGTGCCTGACAGGGATGTTGGGGTAAAAGAGAATCAGGTGCAAGTCCTGAGCGATCCGGTCACTGTAAACAGGGAGTAATGTTACGAAGATACCATTGCGCTTACGTCAGCGTGAGAAGGTGTAGCAAAGCGATGATCTGTGAGCCAGGAAACCTGCTGAAAGTCAATGAATAGCTTCCGAAGAAAGCGTTTTCATGGAACCTTTGGCACGCCTTTTGTATGGGCAGTCAGGAATGTTTTGAAGTTATGGGACGTCTGCTTCCTAAGAGCAGGTGTTTCTTCATTCTATTTAAGATAGAAAAAGAAAGAAGGAAGAAGAACATGAAAAGAAACACAAAAAGATTTCTGGCATTGGGGCTGGCCATATTGATGGCAGGAAGTCCGGTAGCACACGTACAGGCAGAAGAAGGAGAACCGGTAGAAACATTAGAGCAGACGGAACTCATGGAGATTTCTGTTCTTGATGAAACGGCTGTGGAAGAAGAGACAGACGTAAAAGAAGAAACTTTGCAGGAAGAAGTGGCGGAGGGAGAAATTCCAGAAGAAGAAACTGTGCAGGAAGAAAACGGTAATGACAAGACTACAGAAGCCGTGAAAATAGAAAATGCAGCGCTGAAAGCAGAACCTGTAGCAGAGACAACAGAAAAGGAAGAAGTCGAAGAAACACGGATAGAATTACCTGAGAATCTGGCACTTTTTGCTATGGAAATCGGAGATAAGACTTACGAAGATGGGGAATATAACATTGCGATTGAGAGTGGATTTAAAATGTTCAAGATTGCCAGTTCCAAAGCAGTGTTAAGCGGAGAAAAGCTTACGGTAACCATCACGACAGGTTCTACAAGTTATGATAGGATTTATCTTGGAAGCAAGGATGATGAAACGAAAGAGCCGGTACATCAGGGCACACTTCTGGCAGATGGAAGCGGATATTCGATTACCTTTGATCTGACGGCAGAGGATATGGGGAAAGATGTAAATTTCGTTCCGGGCAAACCAGATGGAACCTGGTATACAAAAAAACAGTACACACTGACCATTCCATCCACCATTGAAAAGATAGAATCAGAAGAACCAAAGGATCCAGAAACTCCAACAGAATCAGAGGACCCGGCTGAGAAAGTGGAAAACGGAGATTATAATGTAAATGTAGATTCCAGTTCATCGATGTTTAAAATTGTGAACTGCGTGCTTACAAAGAAAGACGAACAAATGAGTGCCGTGATTACCTTAAGCGGAACCGGTTATGATTATCTTTATCTTGGAACCGCAGAAGAAGCGGCAGCAGTAAGTGAAGATGCATGGATCAAATATGTGGAAGATGCGGAAGGACAATATACCTATACAATTCCAGTCTCTGCTCTTGACACGCCAATTGCCATTGCAGCACATTCGATCAAAAAGAACGTATGGTATGACAGAACACTTACATTCAAATCGGAAGGAATCGAAAAGATAGAACAGAAGCTGGAAGACGGTGATTATCATGTAAGTGTCGAATCAAGTTCAGCCATGTTTAAAGTGGTAAACTCCGTTCTTACAACGAAAGATGGAAAAATGAGTGTCGTGATTACCTTAAGTGGAACCGGCTATGATTATCTCTATCTGGGAACTGGGGAAGAAGCGGCAGCAGCAAATAAAGACACATGGATCAAATATGTGGAAAATGCAGAAGGCCAGTATACGTATACAATCTCAGTGGCTGCGCTTGACACACCAATTGCAGTGGCAGCCCATTCGATCAAGAATGACAAATGGTATGACAGAACGCTTACCTTCCAATCTGAAGGATTGGAAAAGATAGAGTCAGAAACACCAGATTCTGGAGATTCTGAAAAGCCAGAAATACCAGAAGATAGTCAAACACCAGAGACTGACGAAACTGTGAATAACAATACACCGGATCAGGAATCAGGTCATGTGACGGATCTGAGTGGAGGGACCATCCGTGTAAATAGTTCCACAACATTGAAGGATGGAACTTATACTCCAGATCAGTTCTCGTGGTCAGGTGGTACCGGACGTGTGGGAATCAGCTGTAATAAGATTACGGTAAAAAATGGGCAGGCATATGCGACCATCGTATTTGGAAGCGGTTCTTACTCTTATGTGAAAGCAAACGGAAGCATTTATTATGGAACCAATACCGGCAGTACATCTACTTTTGTGATTCCAGTTGCACTGAACAAAAACAATACCATTATCGGTATGACGACTGCAATGTCGGTAGCCCATGAAATTCGATATAACATTTTCATTTACCTTGCAGCCGCTGCCCAGGGAGAACAGGCGGAAGTGCTGAACAATCAGAAACTGGATGAACAGGCACCGGTCATTGCAGGTCTTACATATGAAGAAGAAATTGAGATGGAATACACAGAATATGTGAAATTATATCGTTATGAGAACGAGATTCTGTTGTTGGAAATTGATATGAAAACAGATACGGAGCGTGAGCTTGTGGAAGGAGAAACCGAAAATCTTTACGAGGGAAATGTTGTAAAATATTTGATCGTTCCAGAAGATACGGAGATTCCGGTAGGTCTTGAAAAAAATGTAGTCATTATCCAGAAACCAGTGGAAAAGGCATATATTGCGGACGAAGAGATTCTTTCTCTTCTGAAAGAAATCGGAGCAGACGAAGAGATTCTTTTAGAAGGAGAGAAAGAGGAACCAGATTACAAAGAAATCGTAAAGAATAAGTGTAATCTTGCAATTTTATCATCTGATCTGCTGGAAGAAGAGGATGAGGAAACCTTATTAGAAGTAAGTGAACGTTTTGCAACCCTTCAGATTCCATTGTTCGTAGACCGAATGGAAGATGAAG
>JAQYAI010000102.1 GCA_029227655.1 bacterium
TTGAATATTTTTCTAAATAAAAATGCTTCTACGTATGTAAACATTGCGAATCCGCAGATACATCCGATAATCAGTACAAATAATGCAGTATAAATAGAGTACATCATAAGTATTACTACGGGAACATTCAAAAGTACAATAAACAGGAAGGAACCTGCATGAGTAACGATCATATGCGGAATGTGCATCCAGATTTGCCTGGAGGTAAAGTCAAATCGCGCAAGTATCGGAAAATAATATTTGGCACATATGAACAGATAAAGAAGAAGCAAGCCTGCAAGTACACGAAGAATCAGATAGAAGCTGCCTTCTGCCCGGAAGGAGATGAAGATGTTTGCACTCATCAAAGCCCCGGTGGCTAAAAAGAAAAGAAAAGCAGGGGTTGCAATCTTAAAATTTCTTCGAAAAGCTTTGAAATACTCCCGGGTGATATAAGATTCTTCGCTTTTTACCATTTTTAAATTGACGGAATATAATGCCGTAACGGAAGCTCCTATTGTAATGATAGGGAGAGAGGTAATGATAAAAAGAAAATTGAGTAGCAAAAAATCGCTGATCCTTGAAAATAAATTCATGATTTTAAAGTCTTCGTTCATTTCGAATACCACCTTATGTCTTCAATTTTTTCTAGTATAAATCAAAAACAAGTAAATTACAATGGGAATTGAAATGAAAGTAAAATTGATAAAATTTTACCAAAGATTATGCATTGAAAACAAAGGTGACGTATAGAGTAAAACACATTTTATAGTGCAAAATATACAAATAATAGATATAAAAATTGAGAATTATAGCAGAAAAATCAATTTCAGTAAAACAAATACTTAGTAAAATATTGACTTATTACTAGTGAAAGAGTACTATATAAACTACAAAATAAAAAGGGAGGAGAATTATGAGAGAGAAGAAACGCTGGGAAAATGAAGAGCTTCTTCAAATCGGCAGAAGAGATACACATACGGATTTCAGAAATGATTCGAAAAGCACGTATCGTATTTCGCTGGACGGTGATTGGAAATTCCTGTATTTGAAGGCTCCGGAGTATTCGCCAGAAGGTTTTGAGAAAGTGGTATTTGCGGATGAAAGCTGGGATACCATTGAAGTACCGTCATGCTGGCAGCTGAAAGGCTATGGGAACATGCATTATACAGATGTATGGTATCTGTTCCCAATCAATCCACCGTTTGTTCCATCGGAGAACCCGACAGGTATCTACAGAAGAAAGATTGAGATACCAAAAGAATGGGATGGCAGAAGAAATATTCTGAGATTCGAAGGTGTGAGCAGTGCATATGATGTGTGGGTGAACGGAGTGCATGTGGGCTACAGCAAAGTAAGCCGTCTTTCAGCAGAATTTGATATTACGGAACTCGTGCATCAGGGAGAAAACCAGATTACAGTACGAGTATATCAGTGGTCAGATGGAACTTACCTGGAAGCTCAGGACATGTGGTGGTATAGCGGAATCATCAGAAGTGCTTCTCTTGTAAGCGAACCACAGTGTGCTTTTGTCGACTATATTGTGGATGCAGACTTAAGCGAAGACTATACGAAAGGTATTTTGAAACAAAGCATATGGACAGCAAAAGAGGCAGATGCGGTTTGCTGGCAGCTTAGAGATGAATCCGGCAACTGTGTAGCAGCGAGCGAAGCAAAAGCAGAAGATGGTCACGTACAGTGTGAGTGTGAGATTGAAAATGTGACACCATGGAGTGCAGAGACACCGGTACTTTACGAGTTATCTGCAAAGCTTATGAAAAATGGTATGACAGAAGATGAGATCACGATCAGAATCGGATTCCGGAAAATTGAGCTCAAAGGTTGTAATTTCCTTGTAAACGGACAACCGATCTTATTGAGCGGTGTCAACATGCACGACTTTAGTCCGAAAGGCGGCGGAACAGTAGAGAAAGCTGTTGTAGAAGAAGACATGCGTCTTATGAAGCAGCATAATATCAATGCAATCCGTTGCTCGCATTATCCGAAACAGTCATATTTCTATGAGCTTTGCGACTACTACGGTTTCTATGTGATTGATGAAGCGGATTTAGAGACACATGGATTCGAGTGGATCGAGAAGTATGAATGGCTGAATGAAGAGCCGAGCTGGAAAGAAGCTTACTGTGACAGAAGTGTCCGCATGGTAAAAGAACACCGGAATCATCCATGTATTTTAATGTGGTCACTTGGAAATGAGTCATCTACAGGAACAAATTTTACAGCTTCAGCTGAAGCAATCAGAAGTGTAGACGGTTCCAGACTGATTCACTATGAAAGTGATTATGAAGCAGACATTACAGATGTATATTCTACCATGTATACAAGACTGGATGGTATGAGGAAAATCGGTGAAAACAATGACTGTCACGGGAAACCGCACATTCTTTGTGAATATTGTCACGCGATGGGAAATGGTCCTGGAAATATGGAAGATTACCAGGAAATGTTCCGTAAATATGACAGAATGCAAGGCGGCTTTATCTGGGAATGGTATGATCACGGTATTGAGACAAAAGACAAAGACGGGAATGTGACATACTATTATGGCGGTGATTACGGAGATTCCCCGAATAACTCTAACTTCTGTATGGATGGACTTTTACGTCCGGACAGAGTGCCGTCTACAGGGCTTAAACATTACAAACAGGTCATTGCACCTGTGAAAGCGGAGCTTCTTGATGCAGAAGAAGGAAAGGTAAGAATTTACAATCTACGTTATTTTAAATCTTTAGAAGATGTTTCCGTGAAATATGAGATCATGCATGATGACCAAAAGGATTGTGAAGGGATCATTGAGAGACTGGAAGCAGCTCCGCAGGGGTATCAGGATGTATGCGTTCCGGTAAAACCGGAGACCGTGGAGGAAGAGACAGAATATTATCTCAACCTTATCTTTATATATAACAGTGAGACAGCTTTTGCACCATGTGGTCATGAGATTGCGAAGGAACAGTATCAGCTTCCTGTTTACAAGAAAACCGATTTGTCAGATGTAGTTCTTCCTAAGGCAACACTCACAGTAGAAGAGAACAATGTATGTGTCAGAATTACTGGTGAACATGTAGCAGTTTCCTTTGATAAGGTAACGGGTCAGCTCTTAACTTATGAGAAGGATGGAACCACATGTATTACAGACGGACCGGTTCTGAATCTGGACCGTGCTGCAATTGATAATGATATGTACAAAGTGGCAGACTGGTATGGAAAATACTTCCTTCACAGACAACAGGAACAGTTGGAGAGTTTCGCTGTAGAGCAAAGTGAAAAGTATACGGAAGTAAATGTACATACACATTTTTCCGTACTTAGTATGGCGTTTGGATTTAAGGCAAGTTATCAGTATCGTATTTTTGGAGATGGAATGATGACATTGGATTTAAAGCTGAAAGGATTCAAATATAGCAAATTTGTACCGGAATTCATTCCGAGAATCGGAATTGAGATGAAGCTTCCAGCAAAAATGAGGAACGTTACATGGTATGGACTTGGACCGGAAGAGAACTATCCGGATATGAAGTCGGCATCTGTAATGGGTGTATATCAGACAGATGTGGATGGCATGCATGTAGAGTATGCTATGCCTCAGGAAAACGGTCACCGCTGCGGCGTAAAATGGCTGGCTGTTGGAGATGCAAAGAAGAGTCTTCTGATCTGCTCAGAAAAAGAGGTAGGCATCGATGTTCACGACTATACCATTCAGGAACTTGCGGCTGCAAAACACGTAGGAGAAATTAAAAAATGTCCAGAGACGGTTGTTCATATTGATATGAAGCATTCTGGTGTCGGAACAAATTCTTGCGGGGAAGAGCAGACATATGCTAACAAGACGAGAATCAATGATTACGAAATGAAGCTGGTATTTGGATGTGCTTTGAATGAGTCGCTTATAGTAGAGAGTAAGAAAGCTAAGGTGAGGGTAAATGAATAAAAGACCATTGATTAACCGAAAGACAATTCCATATGTTATGATCGCGCCGATTGTAGTCATCTTTGCATTGTTTATGATTTATCCGATTTTAAGATCGTTGTATTTGAGCTTCTTTGAACTTGTTTCGGGATCTTATGAGTTTGTCGGTTTTCAGAATTATGCGAGACTGTTTAAAGATGAGACATTTTGGAAGAGTTTATTTAATACATGTATCTTCTTAATCGTTCAGGTGCCGATTATGATTGGAGGAGCTCTTTTGATTGCGGTTGCCATTGAACAAAAATTTATTAAAGGAAGAGCGTTTTTCAGAACAACGATTTTCCTTCCATCTGTAACAGCACTTGTTGCATATGCACTTGTATTTAAAGTTTTATTAAATGGGGATCATGGTCTGATCAACTTTGTGATTGAAATGCTTGGTGGAAAAGGCGTCAACTGGTTCTACGAGGAATGGCCGGCAAGATTTGCAATCATCATTTCTATTACATGGAGATGGCTCGGATATAATATGATCATTCTTATGGCAGGTATTCAGTCTATTTCGAATGATTTAATGGAAGCTGCGGACATTGACGGAGCAACATTCTGGGATAAATTGTTCTACATTACCATTCCGATGGTAAAACCGATCATCCTGTTCTGTACGATTACTTCAACAATCGGAACCTTACAGTTATTTGATGAACCGTATATTTTAACAGCGGGTGGACCGAATTATGCAACGATCACAATGGGTCAGTACCTGTATGATAATGGTTTCCGTTATCTGAAATTCGGATATGCATCTGCTATCGGATATGTGATGACGGTTATTATCGCTCTGTTATCTGTATTCCAGTTTAAAGCAACAAAGGAGGAAGACTAATGAAAAAATTTGGTAAAATATTTTGTTATGTAGTTTTGATTATTAGTGCCTTCCTCTCATTGTTCCCGTTCTATTTCATGTTTGTGTCGGGAACAAATACAAACAATCAGATCTTGTCAGTACCGCCAAAACTTACACCGGGATCCGAATTGCTGAATAACTTCTCCATTTTGAGTGGTAAAGTTGATTTGCTTACAAGTACTTTTAATACATTATTTGTATCTGTAGTATATACGGTACTTGCACTGTTATTATTCTCGGCAGCAGGATATGCACTGGCAAAGTTCGAATTTAAAGGGAAAGGAATCGTATTCGGATTTATCATGGGTTCTATGATGATTCCATCTCTTGTAATGTATGTTCCGTTATTTGAAATGATGATTAAACTGGACATGACAGACAGTCATTGGGCAGTCATCCTTCCGCTTCTGGCAAATGCGTTCGGTATCTTTCTGATGCGTCAGAATATGCTGAATTTCCCTACAGCGCTTATAGAGGCGGGACGAATTGACGGTGTTGGCGAGGTAGGAATCTTCGCCAGAATCGTACTGCCGAACATCAAGCCGGCTCTCGGAGCTTTGGTAATTTATATGTTCACAAGTATGTGGAACAACTTTATGTGGCCATTGATCATCCTTGGAAGTGAAGATAAATACACACTTCCGATTGCTCTTGCAATGCTGGATGGTAACCCGACCAATAAAGACTATGCGGTAATTTTGCTGGCGACAGCTGTAGCGACTCTGCCGATCTTAATTATTTTCCTGGTGTTCCAGAAACAGTTCGTAGCAGGCGTTATGGGTGGAGCAGTAAAAGAATAAAAGCAATAAAAGGAGGAAAAAATTATGAAGAAAAGAATGAAAAAAGTCATGGCTTTGACTATGGCAGCAGTGATGACTGCATCGCTTGCATTGACAGGATGCGGTGGCAAAAAGAAATCTGCAGACGGCGAAAAAGTGATTTCTGTATGGGCATGGGATGTTGCGTTAATGCAGCTTCAGGATGCGGCAGAGAAGTATCAGGCAGATCATCCAGATGTGAAGTTCGAGTTTGAAGAGATGGGAACTGACCAGATCTACAAAAAACTTTCTACTTCTCTTGCAACAGGAAACGGTATCGCAGATATCATTGCAATTGAAGGTGATGTACTTCCGGGATATGCAGATAAATTCCCAGAAGGATTCCTTGATGTATCTGATGTAATAAATACAGATGATTTCCTTGCATCAAAGATTTCTGAAGTAACTTATAAAGACAAAATACATGCATTCCCATGGGATGCCGGCCCGGTTGGCTTATTCTATCGAACAGACTACTTTGAGCAGGCTGGTGTGAATCCAGAAGATATCCAGACATGGGATGACCTGATTGAAGCTGGTAAGAAAATTGAAGCAACATGTAAAACACCAAATGGAGATCCTGTAAAAATGATCCCTGTAGATCCAAAGAAGAGTTCTTTATACTCTATTATCCGTGGAGAATTCGGTATTGGTGTATTTGATGAAGAAGGAAAACCACAGGTAGATTGTGAAGAATCTATTGCAGCAATGGAGATGGCAGATAAGATTTACGATTCGGGTGTAGTGTTAAACTACAACGGATGGGATGAATATGAGCAGACAGTTGTAAACGAATCTGTTGCATGTATCCCAGAGGCTGTATGGATGATCGGTACAATTAAAGACAAAGGACCTCAGACAGAAGGAAAATGGTCAGTAATCGATCTTCCAAAAGTGGAAGGTGGAGAATACAGTGTAAGCAATGGTGGTTCTAATGTTGCAATCAATGCAAAAACAGAATTACCGGATGAATGTAAAGATTTCTTAAAATTTGCCATGACTGATTCAGAGCTTCAGGCAAGCGGATTTGAAAAATACGGATTATATCCATCTTACATTCCAAGTTATGAAGAAGAAGTGTTCCAGAAAGGCGATCCATTCTTTGGAGAAGGTAATGTGTATGAGCTCTTTATCGAGAATGGTCAGAAAGTAGCAGAAATTCCGATTTCTCCAAATGCTCTTGAAGCATCAGATTCTATCGGAGCTGCCGTATCTAAGATTTTCTTAAATGGTGAAGATGTAGAGTCAACAATGAAAAATCTTCAGAAAGAGCTGGAATCTAAATTTAAGTAAAATAATTCGGAAAACCAGGTAAAAAAGGAGCAATTTTTGCTCCTTTTTTTCAAAAAATGTGATATAATGAGCGTTAGCGAGCTGGAGCAAGCGTAGCTTGTTCATGGCGAGCGGCGAATGACGATCACGATAGATTTCGAAGAAATCGTCAAGCACGAAGTGCGAATCGTGATATAATGAGACGTCAGTCTAAAATGAGAAAAGAAACGGGGAAACATATGAAAAAATATTTTGGCATCTTAGGACTTTTGACGGTTACCATCATATGGGGCGGCGGATTTGTGGCCAGTGATATGGCACTGGAGACATTAACGCCGTTTCAGATTATGGCAGTTCGTTTTTTTATTGCGGCAGTTTTCATGACAATACTCGGAGGAAAACAGCTTCGAACAATTAAAAAGGATGAAATTAAGTGCGGATTCTGGCTTGGAACGGCATTATTTGCCGGGTTTGCGCTTCAGATTATTGCACTTCAGTATACAACACCGTCTAAAAATGCTTTTCTTACAGCAACGAACGTGGTGTTTGTACCATTTATTGCACTGGTAATTTACAAGAAGAAAATTGAAGTGAGAAGTCTGATCGGTGCGGGAATGGCGATTGTGGGAGCTGGAGTGCTGTCACTTCAAAGTGATTTTTCCATAAATCTTGGAGATGGATTGACATTATTGTGTGCGGCTGGATTTGCGTTTCAGATTTTCCTTACCGGAGAATTTGTAGGAAGAATCCATGCATCGGTATTGAATTTTTTACAAATGACAACAGCATGTATTTTATCAATTATTGGATTAGTAATCAGTGGAGATTTTCATTTTGCTCCTTCCATGAAAAGTATACTTGCAGTATTATATCTTGGTGTTGTGAGTACAACAGTTTGTTATCTTTTACAGACAGTATCACAGAAATATGTGGATGAGACAAAATCAGCAATTATTTTGTCAATGGAAGCTGTGTTTGGAACAGTTTTTTCGGTGATTCTTCTTCATGAAAGTGTAACGATAAGAATGATTATAGGATCGGCATTGATTTTGTCAGCAGTTCTTGTTTCAGAAATACAGCCAAAAAAGCAGGCAGAATAAGGTTAGGAGGAAATGTATGGCGACGATAAAGGATATAGCAGCAAAAGCAGGAGTTTCGATTGCAACGGTTTCAAGAGTTTTGAATCATGATGAGACTTTGAATGTGCAGGAAGAGACCAGAAAAAGGATCTTTGAAGCGGCAGAACAGTTGGAGTATACCGTGAAAGTGCAGAAGAAACGAAAAAAGAAATTGAAAATAGGAGTGCTGTATTCGTATTCGCCTACAGAAGAATTGGAAGACCCTTATTATTTGTGTATCAGGCTTGCAATTGAGAATGAGCTGGAAGAGAAAGGTTATAAAAAAATACCTGTAACTTTTGCGGATAATGCTGAGTCTCTTGTCGGAGTCGATGGAATTATCTGTTCCGGAACTTTCAGCAAGACGATGGTAGAGAAAATCGGCTCATGGGATAAGCCGACGGTATTTATTGATTCCAATCCGGATATCAGCCGTTTTGATGCAATCAAGATTGATTATGATCAGGCAGTGAAATCTATTATGGATTGCTTTCTTGCACATGGTCATACAAAAATCGGATTTGTGGGGTGTCTGGAAACGGATCCGGACGGGAGAGAACTGATAGATGAACGTATGATTGCCGTGAGAGAGTATTTGACAGAGAGAGGGCTTTATCGTCCGGAATATATTAAAACGGGACATTTTCATGCAAAGTACGGTTATAAACTTTTGAAGGAATTGTATGAAGAAGATCATCTTCCTA
>JAQYAI010000103.1 GCA_029227655.1 bacterium
AGGTCCCAAGGGTTGGGCTGTTCGCCCATTAAAGCGGTACGCGAGCTGGGTTCAGAACGTCGTGAGACAGTTCGGTCCCTATCCGGCGTGGGCGTAGGATATTTGAGAGGAGCTGGCCTTAGTACGAGAGGACCGGGCTGGACCGACCGCTGGTGTATCTGTTGTTCCGCCAGGAGCATGGCAGAGTAGCCAAGTCGGGAAGGGATAAACGCTGAAGGCATCTAAGCGTGAAGCCCCCCTCAAGATGAGATATCCCAACGAAAGTTGTAAGACCCCTTGAAGACGACAAGGTAGATAGGGCAGAGGTGGAAGTGCAGTAATGCATGGAGCTGACTGTTACTAATCGGTCGAGGGCATAACCAAGAAGGTAATGGATAGGAAGATGGATGTAGATTTAGATTGTATGTAGTTTTGAAGGTACATTAGTATCTCAACAATAATCCTCGATAGCTCAGCGGCAGAGCATTCGGCTGTTAACCGAAGGGTCGTTGGTTCGAACCCAACTCGGGGAGCTTAAATCAGTAAACCAATCTTTACTGATTTTTTTACGCCAAGCATTAAAAAGTGCTTGCAAATAAAAGAGAGATATGTTAAAATCATATTCGGTAAAATAAGGCTCCTTGGTCAAGCGGTCAAGACATCGCCCTTTCACGGCGGTAACACGGGTTCGATTCCCGTAGGAGTCATTAGCCATGCCGATGTGGCTCAATTGGCAGAGCAGCTGATTTGTAATCAGCAGGTTATCGGTTCGAGTCCGATCATCGGCTTTGTTCCTTTTAAATTGGGACATCAATTGATGTGGACCTTTAGCTCAGCTGGTTAGAGCAATCGGCTCATAACCGATCGGTCCCGGGTTCGAGTCCCTGAAGGTCCACTAATTACATAACTTTGGCCCGGTGGCTCAGTTGGTTAGAGCGCCGCCCTGTCACGGCGGAGGTCGAGGGTTCGAGTCCCTTCCGGGTCGTTAGGCCAAAAGGTCAAAATTAAATATGGGATCATAGCTCAGCTGGGAGAGCATCTGCCTTACAAGCAGAGGGTCATAGGTTCGAGCCCTATTGGTCCCATTTGTGATGAATGTCACATATGCCGCAGTGGCGGAACTGGCAGACGCACAGGACTTAAAATCCTGCGGGACTTATACTCCCGTACCGGTTCGATTCCGGTTTGCGGCATTAAGAAGAATCCTTGAGAAAGGGTTCTTTTTTCTTTTGATTGTATTTATGATATTTAATATTATTATGTCAGGGCTTGCATTGAGTCGATATTCTGTGCGAAAGACTGAGGGAACAGAAGCATCAACGGAAATCGAATATTTTCTGGATGAACACTTCACGGATGAAAGAATGGAACGGATTTATCCGAATGCGATTATTGTAGAATAATGCGGAAGGTGCCGCAAAATCATTTATTGAGATGGTTTTACGACACCTTTTTCTTTATTTGTAAGGTTAGATTGGTTGATGACCATATGATTGGGGAATAATGGATTTCTAAAGCTTCCCATGAGTATGGAAGTTCGAAACATAAATAACCAGTCACTGATTCATCGGAGGCCAATTTGCTGCTCAAAGGTGTATAGCCAAAATTTCTTAGTACATCTTCGGAATCTGCACAGTATGGAACTTTCAGATTATCCACGTAACCTTCAAAATTATGCATAGAATTCACAGATAAATTTTCAGAAGAATTATTAGAAATTTCAACATTTACCAAGAGGTATTCGTGTTCGTAAGATGGTTCAGGACTTACGTTTTCAGAAATAATTTCGTAATCGAGTATACGAAAGGCTACAGATTCGATAAGCGCCTGGCTTTGTTCAGATGGTGAAATTGTTGCCATGATTTTTTCATATAGTCCAAAATAAAGGAACAGAAATGTACCTCCAATCAGAAGCAAAAAAATAATCAGGAAGGTAGGAAAAGGTTTCTTTTTTTGTTTCTGATTATTTGTGTTCTGTTCGCATGGTTTTGGAACAGTTTCGGAAGAGGATGCGGACATTTTGTTTATATACTCCAACGACATTCTAGTGCGACAAGTGTCACATAGGAAATAGTCTTTTTTTTGTTTACTTGCGCGTAATGGTGAACCACATTTTGGACATTTCATTTTTAATTTTGTTCTCCTTGTCTTTTAATGATAAATTTAAGTATAACATTTTTTTGCAAAAAGAGAAAGAGATTGCTTGTGTAATAAAGAAAAAGATGTTATGATGATTTTACACTTTAAAGCACAAAAGAATTGACTTTCAAAAAGAGAGGGATACATATGGGAATGAAAATCAATAATGAGTTGCCACGTCCGATTGAATTAAAGAATGAATATCCATTATCAAAAAAAATACAGGAAATAAAGGCGGAGAGAGATCGGGAAATCAGAGATATTTTTACAGGAGAATCTGATAGATTTGTAGTGATTATCGGACCATGTTCAGCAGACAATGAGGATTCGGTCTGTGAATATGTGAATCGGCTGGCGAAATTGAATGAGCAGGTGTCGGACAAATTGATGCTGATTCCTAGAATTTACACGAATAAGCCTAGAACTACGGGTGAAGGATACAAGGGAATGCTTCATCAGCCGGATCCGGATAAGGCACCGGATTTACTGGCGGGAATTATTGCCATCAGAAAGATGCATATTCGTGCGATGGAGGAGTCCCATTTAACTTCAGCGGATGAGATGCTGTATCCTGAAAACAGAAGCTATTTGGATGATATTTTATCCTATGAGGCAATTGGTGCACGTTCAGTGGAGAATCAGCAGCACAGACTGACAGCAAGTGGTATGGATATTCCTATTGGAATGAAGAATCCGACTAGTGGCGATTTATCCGTAATGCTGAACTCTGTTATTGCGGCTCAGATGGGACATCGTTTCATTTACAGAGGTATGGATGTGACAACTGAGGGGAATGATCTGGCGCATGTAATCCTTAGAGGGGGCGTAGATAAATATGGCAAGACAATACCGAATTACCATTATGAAGATTTATGGCGTCTGGCACAGATGTACAAAGAGAAGGATTTGAAAAATCCTGCGGTAATCGTGGACGCAAATCATTCAAATTCAAATAAACAGTATAAAGAACAGACCCGAATCGTGAGTGAAGTACTCCATAGCAGAAGATACTGTCCGGAACTGAAGAAACTGGTCAAGGGTGTAATGATTGAAAGTTATCTGGTGGAAGGACGACAGAATATTGGTGGTAATATGGTATATGGACAGTCAATTACCGATCCTTGTATTGGATGGGAAGACACCGTGCGGCTGATTAATAAAATTGCAGAAGACTGTTAAAATAAGAAGGTGTGCTTGATTTTTGAGCACATCTTTTTTATGTAAGAAATCTGAGCAAAAGGCTGACAGGTATTTATTCTGAAAATAAATGGGTCGAATTTTGTAAAAAAAATGATTTTACTTGTAAAATAGTGAAATTGTGTTAGGATATAAGGTAGGCTGATTGGAGAAAATCAGAATAAAGATAACCGGATGGAGGAAAACACGTGTTAGAATTGAAGAATGTTTCTTTTGAAGTTTCACAAAATGGAGCAGATAAAGAGATTATTAGAGATATAAGTTTTGTTATCCCAGATGAAAAATTTACAGTAATAACGGGCCCTAATGGAGGCGGAAAATCAACATTAGCCAGACTGATCGCTGGTATCCAGAAACCGACTTCAGGACAGATTCTCTGGAATGGAGAAGATATTACAGAGAAAGGAATTACAGAACGTGCAAGAATGGGAATCAGTTATGCATTCCAGCAGCCAGTACGTTTTAAAGGTGTTACAGTTTTAGATTTACTTCGGCTTGCCAAGGGACAGGATCTGACTGTAAGTGGTGCATGTGAATATTTATCTAGAGTAGGTCTCTGTGCGAAAGATTATATTAACCGTGAAGTTGATGCGAGTCTTTCAGGAGGAGAATTAAAACGAATCGAGATTGCAACAGTTCTTGCAAGAGGAACAAAGATGTCTGTGTTTGATGAACCGGAAGCAGGAATCGATTTGTGGAGTTTTCAGAACTTGATTCAGGTGTTCGAGAAAATGCATCAGCAGATTCAGGGATCTATTTTGATTATTTCTCACCAGGAAAGAATTTTAAATATTGCAGATGAAATTTTAGTAATTGGTAATGGTCAGGTTACAGACCATGGAAAAAAAGAAGATATTCTTCCAAAATTATTAGGAAGTTCAAGTGCAGTAAATATTTGTAAGGGGAGAAGTTAGGCATGGACGCAATACAAAAAGAATTATTAGAAGCGGTAGCAGGGCTTCATGAAATTCCATCAGGTGCATTTAACATCCGTGCAAACGGAGAAAGTGCAGCGAGAAATACAACGGCTAATATTGATATTGTATCAAAAGAAAATGTTTCAGGAATTGATATCATTATTAAACCGGGAACAAAAAAGGAAAGTGTGCATATTCCGGTCGTACTTAGTGCAAGCGGCTTAAAGGAAATGGTGTACAATGACTTTTATATTGGAGATGATTGTGACGTTGTCATTGTTGCAGGCTGTGGAATTCACAATGCGGGAGATGAAGAAAGCCGCCACGATGGAATCCATAGTTTTTATGTAGGAAAGAACTGTAATGTTAAATACGTTGAAAAGCATTATGGAAGTGGGGACGGAAACGGACAGAGAATCATGAATCCAGAGACCGTGGTAGAACTAGGAGAGGGAAGTACCATGGAATTAGAAACTGTTCAGATTAAGGGTGTGGATTCAACAATGCGTGTGACGAGAGCGACACTTGCAAAAGATGCAAAGATCATTGTGACAGAACGTTTGATGACACATGGAAAGCAATATGCGGAAAGTCTTTTTGAAGTTGATCTTGACGGAGAAAATTCAAGTGCAAATATCGTATCACGTGCAGTTGCAAGAGAAAATTCCGTTCAGGTATTTAAATCAGCTGTACACGGGAATGCAAAATGCAGTGGCCATACAGAATGTGATGCTATTATTATGGACAATGCAAATATCAGTGCAATTCCTGAAATCACAGCGAATAACCCAGATGCTGCATTGATTCATGAAGCAGCAATTGGGAAGATTGCCGGAGAACAGATCATTAAGCTGATGACACTTGGACTTACGGAACAAGAAGCAGAAGAGCAGATCGTAAATGGGTTCTTAAAATAAGATATAGTCAATATAAGAGAGCTGGCCTTTGATGTTCAAGGTCAGCTCTTTCGTGCTTTATAATTATAGGTGTAGAAGGGAAAGAAAAAAAGGATGTTCACAATGAACATCCTTCGTACGTGCGCTAGAGGATTCGAACCCCCGACCTTTTGGTCCGTAGCCAAACGCTCTATCCAGCTGAGCTAAGCACACATATTATTTATCTGTCTCACAACAAAATGTATTATAGTATAATGTAATCAGAATGTCAACAGTTTTTTAAAAAAAATTCTTTTCTTTTTCTATTGCAGACAAAGAAAAAATAGAGTATGATATGAATCATTCTAAATCAATTCTTTCAACTAATAATCGCAGAATGCGATTCAGATTAATCCCATTTATTTAAATTTCCTGATCAGGAGGAAACAAGTGACAGAAAGAAAAGAATATGCAATCGTACGTTTTTTTGAGCAGGGAGGGAAGTGCTATAAAATTGATGATGTGGCAGAAGGCTGTAATTTGATGCAATTTATGAAAAATGAAGAAAGGATAGAAAAAAAGGAGCTATATTCATGGTTTTCGTCCTTATCTGCACAGCTGGAATTGTACCATAGAAGTATGAAACAAGGGTATGGGCATGTAAACCCTTATGCTGTAATCATAAATGAAGAGGGGAAGGCTTCTTTGTTAGATATTGAGGCAAAAGAAAACAGTGACCTTTTAAAAAGAATGCAAAAGAAAAGTTTTCGTTCTCTGTTCGTGAAGAAAGGAAGCTGTGATGGACAGTTGCCGAAGCCGGAGGATGATGTATTTGGATTTGGAAAACTTTTGCTGTTCCTGCTGGAGAAAGGAAAATTCGAAACAGAATTTACAGGAATTGAAAAGATAAAATTAAAAAGAATCGTGGAAAAATGTACAAATAAAGCAGGAAATGCCGGGGTGGTATTTAAGAGCGTCCAAAAGGAATTGAATAAGATGGATAAAAATGATGGAGGAAAACGTACTTTTGGAGTGAAAATAATCATAGTGGTAATTGCGATGATGGCAGGGCTTGTGATATTTGCGGTTCTTAACAGTCAGTCAGCAAAGAAAGAGCAAGAGATTACAACAATGGAAACAGAAAAAACAATTGTATTTGAAGAAGAAGGAGAACGTTTATTTTTAGAACTGGGAATGCTGTATTATGCGGAACTGGGAGACAGTGCAAGTGCCAGAGAAATTTTAAACAATGTAAAAGGAGACTCGAAAGCGGCGGATATTTATTTACAGATTTTTGATTATATTCAAAAAGGAAGCAATCTGGATGAGAAGCAGTGGAATGAGATGTGGCAGGATTTGAAAGAAGAATGGAAGAAACTTGGTGTGGAAAACAAGTTGTGGTATAAGCTTCCCATTCTTGAGGCGTGTAAACTAAGAAATACGACCGAATGTTGCAACATAATATGCGAAATTGGAGAAGATGTAAAGGCGAATCGTAAGTGGAATGGAATTTTAGACGATCCGGGAAAAGAGGCAATGCTCTGCCAGTATTTGGGAGAAGCGTATGAGACGCTGGGAGATGAAGAAAAGGCACTGCAAGAGTATCAAAGGTGGAAGATTCTGGAAACGAAGTCAGAGCAGCTGGAACAAATTTATTTAAAGATACTGGCTTTAAGTGAAACTGCGAAAGACGTAGAAAATGAGCCTGAAATTATGAGGGCAATTCTGGAAGAAGCAGTGGAAAAAGTACCGATGATAAAAGAGCATACGGAATTCTGTGAATGGATGGAAAAATATGAGAAACAGGAAGAAGACACACTTGAAGAAACAACCGAACAAACGATGGAAGAGAATATCGTAGAAACAGTGGAATAAAAGCTCCATAAAAGGGAGGATGCCGGGTAATCGATTACTCGGTTCCCGGCATGTATTATGAAAAAGTATATATCAATGTAAAACTTATTTCTTATTTGATGGTTTTAGTATATAAAAGACTTGTGAAAAAACGATGTTTAACAAATGAAAGATTTTTGAAATAAAAATGAACAAATTATGAACGTGACTATTTATGAAAAAATTATTGGAAATGTGCTGAGAAATACGATATACTCATTTACAGAGTGACATTAGGAGGAGAAAATATGAAGTACATTTCATTTGCGATTCCATGCTATAATTCCGCTGCATATATGGAACATGCAGTAGAATCTATTTTGAAAGGCGGAGAAGACGTAGAAATCATTATTGTAAATGATGGATCAACGAAAGACAATACATCAGAAATTGCACACAGGCTGGAAGCAGAATATCCAACCATTGTCCGTGCGGTAGATAAAGAGAATGGTGGACATGGAGATGCTGTTAATGCAGGTCTTGCACATGCGACTGGAAAATATTTTAAAGTTGTAGACAGCGATGACTGGGTAGATGAAGATGCATTGATGAAGATACTGAAAGTTCTGAAGGATTTTGAGGCTGACGGTGAGCAGATCGATATGCTCCTTTCAAATTACGTTTATGAAAAAGAAGGGAAAGAACATAAAAAAGTCATCGAGTACAGAGATGTTCTTCCGAAGGATACCATTTTTGGATGGGATGATATTAAGCGTTTCCATTTGGGACAATACATATTAATGCATTCTGTAATTTATCGTACAGAATTTCTAAAATTAATTCAGCTACAGCTTCCTAAGCATACATTTTATGTGGATAATATCTATGTTTACTATCCACTGCCACATGTAAGAAAGATGTATTACCTGGATGTTGATTTTTACCGCTATTATATCGGAAGAGAAGACCAGTCAGTCAACGAAAAGGTAATGATTGGCCGCCTGGATCAGCAGATTTTTGTGACAAAGACGATGATCGATATGTATATCATGAAGAACATTACCAATAAAAAGCTTCGTAATTACATGATTAATTATCTGGCGATCATGATGACGGTTTCTTCTATTTTATGTATCAGGTCAAAGAATGAGGATAATCTTGCAAAGAAAAAAGAGCTTTGGGAATATCTGAAAAAACGAGATTACAAGACTTTTTGGAAAATTCGTTATGGAATTTTGGGTCAGACAATGAATCTTCCGGGAAAATCTGGTAGAAGAATTTCATCTCTTGCATATATTGTAGCAAATAAAGTGATTGGATTTAACTAAATGCCAAGTCAGAATGTAGATAATGTGCTGAATCTGGCACTGGATGCTACACAGGAAGAGCGTATAAAATCCCTGAATCTGAATGTGGGATATGACGCTGAAGAAAAAGAATGGGAAGTGATCATAAAATATTCCGGTTCCTTAGAAGCGGTGCGGGAGTTTGCTTTAGGAGTGACGGAGCTTCGGGGCGAATATGCCATTGTGCGTGTGAAGGAACGTGATATTCAGAGACTTTCAGAAGTTCCGCAAATGGAATATATTGAAAAACCGAAACGTTTATTTTTTCAGGCAGAAAACGGAAGACGAGTGTCCTGCATCAATCAGGTGCAGAATACCCGTCTTCTTTCACCTTCCGCGGCTTTATTTGGAGAGGGGATACTGGTGGCAGTTCTGGATTCGGGAATTGACTATGCAAATAGTGATTTCCGGAACGAAGATGGAAGCACAAGGATTTACCGGCTTTGGGATCAGACGATTGCCGGAAATCCACCGGAGGGATATGCGTTTGGCAGTGAATACACAAAAGAGATGATTGATGAGGCACTAAGGCAAGGAACGCAGACAGAGCGATATCAAATCGTGCCGAGCAGGGACACGAGTGGACATGGAACGGCAGTCGTGGGTATTGCAGCCGGAAATGGAAGGGGCAGCGGTTCCCTTGCCAGAGGTGTGGCAAGCAAAAGCGAACTGGTCATTGTGAAATTGGGCGTGCCGAGAGCAGAGAACTTCCCAAGGACGACGGAATTGATGTCAGGACTGAATTATGTAATTGATCTGGCGGCGAAAAGAGGGATGCCAGTGGCGGTAAATATCAGTATCGGAAATACGTATGGGGCACACAATGGCACTTCCCTGCTGGAACGATTCATGGATGAAATCAGTGATGTGGGAAGAGTATGTATCTGTGTGGGTGCAGGAAATGAAGGAATCAGTGCTGGGCATGCGAGTGGAATCTTAACAGGAGCTCAGGAAGAGCAGATTGAGTTCGCTGTGCAAGACAGGCAGACAGCATTTAGCATACAAATATGGAAACGGTATGAAGATAAGGTCAGTATCAGCGTCCAGACACCCTCAGGGGTAATGGGAGGGCCGATTGATGAAGTGCTTGGAACCCAGAGATTGAGAGTGGATGGGGCGGAGATTCTGCTGTATTACGGAGAGCCTAGTCCTTATTCGGTGCTCCAGGAGATTTACATGGAATTTCTGCCGGGGGATACCTATCTTCCAGCTGGAATATGGATGATTCGGCTAATCCCAGAACGGATCATCGTTGGGGAATATGAGATGTGGATGCCAAGCCAAAGTGCATTGAATGTGGGAACAGGATTTCTTTTTCCAAGTGAAGAACTGACCATCACGATTCCTTCCACGGCGGAGCGCATTGTTTCTGTGGGGGCATATAACGGCTTTACAGGGACATACGCACCGTTTTCTGGGAGGGGCTATCATCTGGGAAGAGGCAGGATAAAACCAGATCTTGTGGCGCCTGGCGTGGATGTTGTGACGACTTCTGTTGGTGGCGGGACGGTGACAGTAAGCGGCACTTCCTTTGCAACACCGTTCGTGACAGGAAGTACGGCACTTATGATGGAGTGGGGAATCGGAAAAGGAAATGATCCGTATTTATACGGGGAAAAGGTAAAAGCGTATTTGAGAAATGGAGCAAGGCAGCTTCCGGGATTTGCGGAGGTGAATCCACTGACTGGATATGGGGCGCTTTGCCTGGCGGATAGTATTCCGATTTGAACACAGTCAGTATTTTGATAGCAGAACTGTCGGAAACATCTTAATCATTTGTATTTTCGACAGTATCTGCCATACTACCTCTTTAAACCTGATACAGTGGTTATTTTAAATACCATAGGAACGAGAGAGCATTTCTTTCTCTGTCGTTTCTCGGCGCAGTAAGACTGGAGTGACTACTTTATGAATCGGTTCCTTTAACGGAACTGGTTTTCTTTTTTTACGTTCGTTCATCTGCTCTACGAGGAGGTTTACAGCTTCAAAGGCAATCTTGTCGATCTGCTGTCCGATGGTGCTGATTGGAATGACGGCTTCTCTGGAAATTGGTGAGTCATCAAAGCCTACAATTAAGTAATCATCAGGCAATCTCCCATATTTCCTTATCAGAAGATTCAAAAAAACATTGGCGTGTGTGTCACTAGAGATAAAGAGTCCTTTTTTTTGACCGGGATAAAGTTCTTCTAATTCATTCAGAATTTCCTGTGCG
>JAQYAI010000104.1 GCA_029227655.1 bacterium
TCTTCTAATGCACCCTGGAATGCTCTTAAGTAAATTTCACGGGCCGACTGTTCATTTAACCATACACCAAGACCAATTCGATCCTGTTCACAATCATTTAATGCAAAGTGCTTCATTACTACGAATACACCTTTTTCTTCGATACCCTGTACTTCAGCCTTTCCAATTTCAGAGGAAAGTACGGAGTCTTCTGAATAGTATTCAAAGTTACGTCCACCGTATGGGGTTCTGTGTGTGTTTGCTCCAGGACCATAGAGGAAGGTTACTTCTGCTTCTAAACAATCATTCCCTACAATGTTACCAATTTCATAAACTAATTCTTTATTAAATGTAGCTGCTAATACATCTTCTGATGTAAGTGCTGTTGTTTCAACACCAAGCTGACTTCCAAATAATGCAACAGTCAATCCCTGAGGACCATTTTCATCACGAGTACCAGGAGCCTGAACAGAAAGAACCGGCATTGTCCAGTGGAAGGAGTCACCAATAAGTGAAACCATTTCATCGAACGTGAGCTGGTCTAATAATTCCTCCCATTTTGGATCGTCATAATCAAGACCGATCATGTCTACCAGTTTCAGCCCGTTATCTGCTCCAAGTGTCGGCATTTCTACTGTAGTATCAGCGTCTGTCTGATACTGCTGATCCTGCAGCGCCTGAACCAGGTAATCATTTAACGCAATCTTCATTGTTTTTTCAAGACTAGGCATTGTACCTTCCCAGTCATTACGTGTTAAAAATGTAACTGTCTGTCCTACTTCTTCATTCATATTAGGATCAGAAGAATCTAACTGATTTTCAATTGCTATACCAGCATCGCTTGTAGCGTACGTTGTTGTATCAAGTTCCGGATTGTTCCATTTTGTTACTAATGTTTCCTTACCACTGACATCCATACGTCCGTTTGTGTTCTCTGGTGTAAATCCTTTTGCCGCCAATACATTATTTGCTGCATCATGCGCATCTGTAGCTGCTGTGAAATAATAATCACCTGCATCTAAGATATAGGTTCCGGCACCATAGGCATCATAACTTGCTATATAGTCACCATCCACTTTGATTGTTAATGTCTCAGATGCTCCTGGTGCAAGGATATCTGTCTTTTCAAATCCAACCAATGAAACAGAAGCTTTTTCCACTTTGTTCTCAATGTCATACTGTGTATATGGACTTGAAACGTAAATCTGTACCGTTTCTTTACCTGCCACATCACCAGTATTTGTGACTTTGACATTGAATGTATAAGTTGTTGTCGCTTCATCATATGACATACTCATATCACTGTATTCGAAATCGGTATAGCTAAGGCCATATCCGAATGGGAATGCAACATCATCATTATATGCGTATTCCCCGGCATTTTCTGTTCCCATTACATAGTCTTCATAACGAGTTTCATAATATTTATATCCGACATAGATTCCTTCCTGATAGACCATGTATGTATCTGCATGGGCCGGAATCTGGCTTGTATCACCATCATAAACAACCGGAGTGAAGTTCTGCATAGCCGGGCTTGAATAGTTGTCATAGCAATAAGTATCTACCAGGCTGCCGGATGGGTTAATTCCACCATTTAAGATTTCAGCCACTGCATTGATACCAGTAGCTCCTACACCACCAATCCAAAGCGCAGCATCTACTCCGTATTCATTGTTCTTTAAGAAATCAACCTGAAGGGCATTTGATGTGTTGATCAAAACAACAATTTTATCAATCTTGCCTGCATCTTTCATGGCTTTGATTCCAGCCATCATATCTTTTTCATTCTGGTTCAACGCAAGATAGTTTTTTCCATCTCCTAACGTTGCATCAAAGTAACAGTCTGCACCTTCTCCACCGATACGTGATAAGACAACAATCGCTGCATCTCCATAGCTTTCTACAGATTTTAATACATCTTCCGTATAAATATTCCATGGTGCCTCTACGATTTCTGCCTTTCCATAAGAACTGGTCGATTCTTCTGCTGTTGCAGAATCCTGTGCGGTAGCTCCCGCATCTTCACGAGTATAGATTGACGCATCTCCCGTCTCATAGAAATCCCATAAAGTCTGATTGACTTCAAATCCTTCTTTTTCTAATGCATCCTTTAAGTTATCACATTTTGTAGTGTCAACGTTCGCAGAGCCTGTCCCACCGTAAACAATGTTTACCGATGATGTTGAGAATAAGCTGACTTTTGCTCCCTTTGCAAGCGGCAGTGCCTCATCTTCATTTGTCAAGAGTGCCGCACCTTCCCCTTCTACCTGCTTCACAAGTTCACTGCCTTTTTTTACACGTTCTTCATCCGATGCGAAATCCGATTCATAATAAATCGCTTCCGGATCTTCATTCTCCAGTTTCCAGAATGTCCCGCCAACGAACAATGCCACTGTATTGTCGAACATGGAAACAATGGTAAATGCAGCAATAAAAATAATTGCAAACGGTATACTTAAGAATGTCAGAAGTTTCCAAGGTCTTCTGGTTTTTCTCAGGGCTTTTTTGTAGGCTTTTTTACGGGCCTTGATTTCTTTCTTGTCCATATGATTTCTCCCTTTCCTTTTGATAAGAACCATCCACTACATCCAGTTCGAACTGTCACCTTTTGCCATCTTGTATTCTGGTCGTGGCTGATCTGTTTTATAAATTACAGCGCTGTCTTTGCATTCCCCAGCTTTTACTTCCAACTTATTCTCCGTTTCCATGGCCATCTGGAATTTGAAGACCTTTTCGCCCTTCTTCGTTCCAACCAATTTGCCATTATTATAAAGTGATACCTCATGTAAGTTAGAGTATACTGTAATCTCTGTTGTTGATTCTGTCCGATATTCATAACGTTTTCCTGCAAGATGGACGAATGGCTCTTTTGTCCAGTATGCTTTGTAAAGGTAAAATACGTCTTTCTTAAGCTTACGGTCAAACGTGATCATTCCTTTGTGGTTCATACCAGGTTCCCCGCCCTGATTTCTTGCATCTGCTGCGAAATCGAACATGTTCCAATAATACGTTGCCCACATATATGGGAAACGTTTGAAGCATTCCAGCATATATTCATGGTATTTACACTGATATTCTTCCGTGTTGTCCCCGCGCTTCGGTTTTGCACTGTGCAGGTTCGGCATCCCTTCTGCACCATATTCCGAATAACACAGCCTTCTATTCGGATATAAGAAATGCCAGAACCGGATCCAGAGATCATTTAGCCAGAAGAACGGCACATACCATCCGAGGTACAGATTCCATCCTACCAGATCCGTAATATGCGCCACCTTATGCCAGTGTGGACACATGGCAAAGCAGGCCAACGTTGTAGGTCTTGTCGGGTCCATTTCGTGACACAAATCATTTAATACGTGATGATTTGCCAGCATCTGTTTCTTTAATTTCTTTCCTGAAATCGTAATTTCA
>JAQYAI010000105.1 GCA_029227655.1 bacterium
GTGGAGTTTGCGGATAATGTTCTGCTTTGCACCAAAATCCCAAAGGACAACGTGGAATTTTGGGAGACCCGAAGGAACAATATAAGATTTCGTTGTCGATACCAGTGGTATGACTCGTCCCATTTTCCAGCTGGAAATATCGGAAAGAGAATTGAGAATCGGAGGTGTCTTGGTAAGGCGTCCATTCATAACACCTTTGTTTCGGATTTTTTTGGTGAGAGCTCTTGTGTCAACACCAGAAATACCAGGAACTTTCTGCTGTTTCAGCCATTCGTCCAAGGTCATCTGCGAGCGGAAGTTAGAAGGTTCGGGGCAATATTCTTTGACAATGTAAGCAGAAAGATGAATCGTACTTACTTCAAAATCAGAGAGAATGACCCCGTAATTTCCAATTAGGGGAAAAGTCTGAACCACCATCTGTCCATAGTAGCTGGGGTCAGTTAAGGTTTCAAGATATCCGGTCATTGCCGTGGTAAAGACAACTTCAGCGGTCACATCTTCGGAAAGGGGAGCACCAAAAGATGTTCCGGTGAAAATAGTACCATCTTCCAGTTGTAAGTAAATCGTTTCTTCCATGAAAATCACCTCATAAATAGTATAAAAAAAGATGCCCTTGAAAAATATAATTTCTCAAGAACATCTTCGTTCGTTTGATGTATTATAGCACTGGATTAAAAAGCGGTCAAGAGGGTAAAAATATTTTAACAGAGTATATATGATAAATTCTTGACATACTTTCTTTCGTATGTTATTTTACAAAAAAAGAAATGCGATTGAGTTCGCACAAATGGGCCTTCACGAAGATGTGAGGCAAATAGGTGTACGCGGATAAGGCAGTTATTCGTCCTATAAAGGACGGGTGACTGCCATTTTTTATTTCATCTGAGATAAACGCTCTGCGTGGATTGAATCTGAGAAAACTGAAGTTAAGGAGATGGGATATATGTGTTCAATTATGTGCTACTGGGGAAAAGATATTTCAAAGGAAATGTTTGAAGAATATTTGAACAGAACAAAGATGCGCGGTCCGGATGCCATGCAGGTAGTAGAGACGGATTTTGGCTATCTTGGCTTTGCACGTCTTGCAATCATGGGACTTACAGAAGAAGGCATGCAGCCATTTCAATATGACGATGATATGGTAATATGTAACGGAGAAATCTATGGTTTCCGAAAGATCAAAGAAGAATTGCAGGAGCGAGGATATATGTTCAAAAGTGGTTCTGACTGTGAACTATTGCTGCCGCTTTACAGGGAATACGGGGATGAAATGTTCGCTCATTTGGATGCGGAATATGCCTGTGTGTTGTATGATGGCAAGGAAAAGAAGCTTCTGGCAGCCCGCGATCCAATCGGAATCCGTCCGTTATTTTACGGATATTCGAAAAATGGAACCATTGCATTTGCAAGCGAGGCGAAATGCCTGAATGGTCTTGTGGAGGAGATTTTTCCATTTCCACCAGGAAATTATTATAAAGATGGTGAATTTTTCTGTTATGAGCAGATTGAAAAAGTGCATGGATTTATCCATGATGAGATGGATCATGTACTTAAAAACATTCATGACAAATTAACAGAAGGAGTAAGAAAGCGAATGGATGCGGATGCACCTCTGGGATTTTTGCTTTCCGGCGGACTTGATTCTAGTCTGGTCTGTGCAATTGCTTCGAAAATGACGGATAAGCCAATTCGTACCTTTGCAATTGGAATGGATCTTGATGCCATTGATTTAAAATATGCCAAGCAGGTGGCGGATTATATCGGAGCCGACCACACAGAGGTCATTATGACAAAAGAAGAGGTTCTGGAATATCTGGAGACGGTTATCGAAGCACTGGCAACTTATGATATCACTACGATTCGTGCCAGCATGGGGATGTATCTGGTTTGTAAGGCCATTCATGAGACGACCCACATCAAAGTACTCTTGACAGGAGAGATTTCAGATGAACTTTTTGGGTATAAATACACAGATTTTGCGCCAAATGCAGCAGAATTCCAGAAAGAAGAGGAGAAGAGACTCCGTGAGCTTTACTGTTATGATGTACTCCGTGCAGACAGATGCCTTGCAGCAAACAGTTTAGAGGCAAGGGTTCCATTTGGAGATCTAGATTTTGTCCGCTACGTGATGGCAATTGATCCTGCAAAGAAGCTGAATACATATGGAAAAGGAAAATATTTACTGCGGAAAGCATTTGAAAAGGATCACATTCTACCGGATGAAATCTTATGGAGAGAAAAGGCCGCATTCAGCGATGCAGTAGGTCATAGTATGGTAGATGATCTCAAAGAATATGCAAATGCTTTTTACACAGATGAAGAATTTGAGACTTTGAAAAAGAAGTACGACTTTGCAACTCCATTTACAAAAGAAAGTCTTTTATACAGAGAAATCTTTGAAAAATATTATCCAGGTCAGGCAAAAATGGTGCCGGATTTCTGGATGCCGAACAAAGAATGGGAAGGCTGTGACGTGGATGATCCGAGTGCGAGAGTATTGAAAAATTATGGAGACAGTGGAAAATAACCGGAAAATATCAAAAAGGGTCACCTCGGATTGTGAGGTGGCCCCTTTTTGATTACTTCGCCGCTTTTTCGGCAAATGTTGTTGTTACCAAATCCTTGTAAGGAACCCGTTCCTTGAGTTCCCCTGCGGTTTCTAGAATATCCTGAAGAAGATCAAAACTTTCCTTTTCAAAAATCAGATCAGCCTTCCAGGTGTCCTGGTCATAGTAACGCTTTACAATTGTTGTCAGGGTTTTCATATCAGTCTCTTTGAATTGTGGAGCAATTATTTTCGCGATTTCTTCCGGAGAATGTGTCTGAACAAAATCCATACCTTTCTGAAGAGCGTTGGTGAATTTCTGAATCAGTTCAGGATTCTTCTCAATAAAACTGCTCTTTGCGCTGTAAGCAGTGTACGGAACATAGCCACTGTCTTCTCCAAGCGATGCCACGACATAGCCTTTGCTTTCCAGTTCCAGAGAAGTTGCATGCGGTTCAAATTCAACCGTAAAATCCCCTTGACCACTGGAAAATGCGGCAGCGGTAGAACCAAAATCAATACTCTGGTCGATGTTTAAGTCTGTTTCAGGGTCGATACCGTTTTGCTTTAAGATATACTCAAATACCATCTCCGGCATACCGCCTTTTCGCCCTCCGAGCACATCTTTACCTTTCAGATCCTTCCATTCAAAATCATCCATCGGTTCTCTAGAAACAAGGAAATTTCCTGCACGCTGCGTGAGCTGGGCAAAGTTCATAATGACGTCATTTGCACCTTCCTGATACGTATAAATTGTAGATTCACTTCCCATAAATCCAATATCAGCTTCTCCGGAAAGAACAGCGGTCATGACTTTATCGGCACCAAAACCAGTGACAAGTTCGAGATCAATCCCTTCCTCTTCAAAATAACCTTTTTCAATTGCTACATATTGTGGTGCGTAGAAAATAGAATGGGCAACTTCATTCAAGGTGACTGGTGTAAGAACAGCTTCTGATGTTGTCTGTTTTGGCTCAGAATCATGACAGGCACAGACGGTCGTCAACATCAGAATAGCAACAAGAAGTAATGAGAACTTTTTCATAAAACCCTCCAAAAAAATGTTCTGGTATAGGATATGATAAGTGGAAAATAATGTGAATATCTGAAAAAAATAAAAAAAAGAAATGATTTTTACTCCATTATATTACCACAAAATGAAGAAAATTTCTAGACTGGTAATGAAATTGGTTTGGTGATAAAATTACAATT
>JAQYAI010000106.1 GCA_029227655.1 bacterium
AGCGGACTTGGATGTGGCGCTTCCAGGATCAGATGCTTCGGATTGGTCAGCATCCGTTTCTTCATCTGCGCCGGTCTTCCCCACAAGATGAAAACGATCGGTCTATCTTCTTTATTCAAAGCCTCAATTGCTGCATCGGTAAATTCTTCCCATCCAATTCCACGATGCGAATTTGCCTGATGGGCACGCACGGTAAGTACGGTATTCAGCATCAGCACTCCCTGCTCAGCCCATTTTGTCAGGTATCCATGACTTGGAATCGTACATCCCAAATCATCGTGCAGTTCCTGATAAATATTCACCAGCGATGGCGGAATCTCTACCTCTGGCTTTACAGAAAAGCAAAGCCCATGCGCCTGCCCGTCTCCATGATACGGATCCTGTCCAAGAATCACTACTTTCACCTTATGAAATGGTGTCAGATGAAATGCATTGAAAATATCATCTGCAGGCGGAAAAACCTGATGTGTCTTATACTCTTTTGTTACCGTCTGAAATAACTGCTTATAATACGGTTTGCGAAATTCTCCCTGCAGTACCTCCAGCCAGTCGTTCTGAATTGCTCCCATGGCGTTCTCCTTTATAATCGGACAGAGATTCCTCTGTCTCTTAAGTATTCTTTTACTTCTTTTATTTCCAGTTCCTTATAGTGGAAAAGTGACGCTGCAAGTGCCGCATCCGCCTTTCCCTTTTCGCTTAAAGCATCATAAAAATGTTCCTTCGTTCCCGCTCCACCTGAAGCAATGACCGGAATCGAAACATGTTCTGCAATCGTTCTTGTCAATTCCAGATCATAGCCTGCCTTTGTCCCATCACAATCCATGCTGGTGAGCAGGATTTCGCCGGCTCCCAATGCCTCTGCTTTTTCTGCCCACCAGACGGCATCAATTCCCGTGTCGATACGCCCGCCATGTTTGTATATATTCCATCCACTTCCATCTGCACGCTTTTTTGCATCGATGGCAACGACCACGCACTGGCTTCCGAATTTGTCGGCCGCTTCTCGAATCAGTTCTGGTCTGTCTATGGCAGAAGAATTAATGGAAATCTTATCTGCACCTTCACGGAGAAGTACTTTGAAATCATCCACCGTGCGGATCCCACCGCCAACCGTAAATGGGATAAATACATTTTCCGCCACCTTACGCACCATATCGATGACCGTATTTCTATTATCAGACGATGCCGTAATATCAAGGAACACCAGCTCATCTGCTCCCGCTTCATCATATGCCTTCGCAATTTCTACCGGATCACCGGCATCCTTCAGATCCACAAAATTGACCCCTTTTACCACACGCCCGTTTTTCACATCAAGGCAGGGAATAATTCTCTTTGTAAACATATGCTTCCTCCTACAATTCTACAAAATTCTTTAAAATACGAAGTCCTGTATCGCTGCTCTTTTCCGGATGAAACTGACAGGCAAATACATTTCCCTTCTCCACAGAAGCATGTATCCTCGTACCATACTCTGTCGTTGCCGTCACGGTATCCTCTTCCTTCGCTTTCAAATAATAGGAATGTACAAAATACACATAAGAATTTTCCTCAATTCCTTTAAAAAGTCTTCCATTATGATGTAATTCCAGTGAATTCCATCCCATGTGTGGAATCTTGAGACCTTCCGCATCGGGGATTCTACAAATCTTTCCTTTTAAGATGCCAAGGCCCTCTACCCCTGGCGCCTCATCACTACGCTCGAACAAGACCTGAAGTCCAAGACAAATGCCAAGAAATGGGATATCCTTTGCGACAACTTCATGAATCACTTCTTCTAAGCCATATTCCCTTAGCTTTGCCATCGCATCTCCAAAGGCTCCTACTCCTGGAAGAATCACTTTATCTGCACTCAGAATTTCTTCTCTTTCCCTTGTGATTACCGGCTTTTCACCCAAATGTATCAGTGCTTTCTCCACACTTTTCATATTTCCCGCATCGTAATCAATGATTGCTATCATAATTCTCCTCCTCTTCCAGTTTCGGATCAATACTTTTTACTTTCGGTCTAACTCAAACCAGAATTCCACTCCATTGTCATAATTCTTTACACCAAATTCTTTGTGAAAAGAATTCATGATTGCCTTTACAATAGAAAGTCCAATTCCATTTCCACCATATTCCCGTGTTCTTGCCTTGTCTACTTTGTAGAACTTGTCCCAGATCTGCGAAATATCTTCTTCCGGAATCGGATGTCCGGTATTAAATACACTAATTCGAACCACGTCCTCGCGGCTTATAAGCTTAATTTCAATGACACGCTCTCCATCCACATGATGAAGCGCATTTGTGAAATAATTGCGCACCACCTGCTCTACTTTAAATGCATCGCCCCAGACATAGACGGGTTCGTCCTGTCTGAAAATTACATTTGCACTGCTCTGTGTAATCAGGATTTCGCAGCTCAGAAGCACGCCGCGAATCAGTTCCACAATATCGAAGCGTTCAAACTGTAGATCCTCTCCTCCAAATTCCAGCTGATTCAAGGTCAGAAGATTCTTCACCATCTGGTTCATTTTTCCAGCTTCATCTATGATGACATCACAGTAAAATTCACGGCTTTCCGGATCATCATTTACACCTTCCTTCAGCCCTTCTGCGTATCCCTGTACAAGCGCGATCGGCGTCTTTAGTTCGTGGGAAACATTTGCCAGAAATTCCTGACGCATGTTTTCCATCTTTTCTTTCTTTTCAATATCCTTCAGAAGCTCATTATTCGCCTTTTTCAAATTAGAAATCGTACTTTCGAGCTTTTCAGACATGGCATTAAAACTGTTGCCCAGAACATCAATTTCCGTGCTGTGGCTTCCACTGTATTTTGCCTCAAAATCAAGATCTGCCATCTTCTTTGAAAGCTCTGCAAGCTGAAGAATCGGATCGCTCAGTCGTTTTGCAAAGTACCACGCAACCAGCGATCCAAGCACGATCACGATTCCGCCTGTTGCAAGAAGGAATCGGTTAAACAGATTCACCGTCTCCCTGATACTTTCCAGGGGACTTCGCATCATAAAAATACTTCCATCCTCAAATAATCCCCACATTTCAATGTATTCTGTGTTATTCAGCTTATCCCTGCATTTGCTGATGACATACTCATCTGTACTTTCCAGTATCTCCTGCGTGTTCTTATTATAGAGATATCCCATCAGCTGAGTGACCATCATCTGCATATCCCGGGCATTCATGTAAAGCGGCTCATACTGGCGGTTCAGTACAATGACAGCAATATTATTCTTTTCTGCCGTCCGACTTAACTCTCCGCTTGCGGTCTCCGAACTTAAGGTTCCCTCTTTCATTCCTGTTTCCAGAAGCTCATATACTTTGATAAATTCCGACTGCTTTGTCGATACATAGTACCGTTCCAGAAATCCGCCATTAATGATGAAAATAATGACGATCATGAAAATGATGATCCCTGAAAACAGCGCCATGATCTGTCTCTTAATTGAACGCATCATCTTACTTTACACCTCAAATTTATAGCCAATGCCCCAGATGGTCTTAATATATTCTCCTTTTTCTCCCATCTTGCTTCTCAGCTTTTTCACATGGGTATCAATCGTGCGGGCATCACCAAAATAATCGTAATTCCACACATTATTCAGAATCTTTTCGCGGGAAAGGGCAATTCCTTTATTTTCCATAAAATAGACCAGAAGTTCAAACTCTTTAAAGCTCAGATCAATGATCTTTCCATCAATCTTTACAATATGTGCATCCTTATCAATTTCAATGCCTTCTGCACTTAAGATATTGTCCTGACTGATCGCATTGGTTCTTCTTAAAATGGCGTTCACTCTCGCCACAAGAATCTTCGGACTGAACGGTTTGGAAATATATTCATCCACACCCAGTTCAAATCCCTGAAGTTCATCTCTCTCGTCACTGCGTGCCGTCAGCATGATAATAGGAACTTTAGAATCCTTACGAATCTCACGGCAAGTCTGCCATCCATCCATGCGCGGCATCATAACATCAAGAATAATAAGGGCAATATCTTTATTTTCATAAAAGAGTTCAATCGCTTCCTGACCATCCCCCGCCTCTATCACCTGAAAACCTTCTCTTCCCAGAAAGTCCTTTACTAATTTTCTCATTCTGCTCTCATCATCTACTACAAGAATTTTCAGTTTATCCATAAGAACCCTTCTTTCAAATTTTCTACATTTACTATAATTCTTTTTTTTAATTTTAACAAGAAAATGTGTTTGTTATGTGAAAATATATTTTTGATTTGTTTATTTCTATAGTTATAACTATATATTTTATGTTATAATTTTACTTAATTACTAAAGAAAAAAGGAAGGAAGAGATTATGATGAAAGGAATGAAAAGAAAAGTACTCTTATTAGTCGCAACCATTTACTCTCTTGCCTGTCTCTCGGGCCAATCATACAAAATATGAAGTTGTGTCTGCCAAAGAACTTGACGACGGAAGTTTTTCAGTTAAAATTACTGTCGTTCCTATCAATATCATGGAAACGGCAATGAATTTGTATGTGAATGACGGTTATGAACCACTCAATGACTTTTGGAAAAAATATGAAAATACTGATTTTGCTACAATGACAGATGAAGAATACATGTCATATACTAACGAATATGGACACATGATTGTTCGACTGGTAAATGATCAGCTTCCTGATCTGGGTTATATGGAACAGAAATCACAGATAATTCAAATATCTGAAGATGACAACGGATATATGACAATCAACCAGGATGACTGGAACATTTTTGATTCTTATGTGATTTATTATCCATAAAACAAACGGGGGATTTCCAAAATCGGAAATCCCCTGTCTTTTTATTTCTGTAATGCATTTACCACGCTTCGAATCATAGCCCCTGTCGCAGCTTTTCCATCATTATCTGCGGTTCCTGCGATATCAAGGTGAATCCATTTTACACCATCTTCGATAAACGCATTCAGGAAATTTGCTGCAACGCTCGCACCTGCAACGCCTGCTTTGCCACAGTTCGTGAAGTCTGCACTGTTTGATTTTAACTGTTCGAAATACTCATCATCCAATGGCAGTCTCCATCCCTTTTCATCACTTTCGCTCATTGCTGCTACAAATACTTTATAAAATTCATCATCATTTGCAAATACACCTGTATAGGATGAGCCGAGCGCACGGACACATGCACCTGTAAGTGTTGCAAGATCGATCACATGTGTCGCGCCAAGCCTCTGTGCATAGGTCAGTCCATCACATAAAATCATACGTCCCTCTGCATCAGTATTAATAATTTCTACCGTTTTTCCCGATAATGTTGTGACCACATCCTGCGGCTTGTACCCTTTACCACTAATCAGATTTTCTGTGGTTGGAACAATACCGTATACATTCACTTTGGCTTTTGTTGCCGCAAGAATCTGCATGATTCCAAGTACGTCAGCTCCGCCGCACATATCATACTTCATTCCGAGACTGTTACTCTTAATATTGTATCCGCCCGAATCAAAGGTAAGGCCTTTTCCAACAACTGCTTTATACGGTTCTTCCCCGCCATGATATTTCAGGCAGATCATACATGCCGGTACATGGCTTCCCTGATTTACCGCGAGAATTCCACCGGCACCCATTTCCTCCAACGCCTTTTTATCAAGGATCTCGCACTCCATTCCATATGTTTCTGCAATCCGCTTTGCTTCTTTGGCAAGATGCGCTGGTGTCATCATGTTCGATGGTGTATCTGAAAGTCTTCTTGCATAATTGATTCCGTCTGCATATCTTTTACCCATCTCAATATCTGCTACGATATCAACTTCAGGCACAAGGATTTCCATATCTGGCAGCTCTTTTGCTTCCTGCCCAATGACCTGCTCTTTATAGGACCCGATCAGATAAGACTCCGTAAAAAGTTCTGCCACTTTATGGATATCAATTCCATCTGTTACGGCTCTTCCTGCCACAAATACCTTCGCATCCTCATTTTCTTTTGCAAATGTTTCAAACGCCTTTCGCATCTTTCTTGTTGTAATCTCTTCTGATTTACCGAGTCCAAGAAAGGTAATACTTTCAAACGTATATTTGCCAAGTGTGTAGATTGTTGTAAGCTTCCCAAATGACTTATCTATGATTTTATCTATGTCATATCCCAATGTATCTGTAATCTTGCTGCATACCATGCAGTCCTCGTAAATTGGATATAACACATTTTTATTACACTCTGTAATACATGTAAATGTACTCTGCTTCATGACTAGATTCTCCTTTTTCGTATTTGCTCTTTATTATAGTACAATTTCAAAGCAGATTCAATTCCACGTTCCCTTATAATCTTTTTAATTTTTAAAAATGACAGGCTCTCTGTTTGTCCTTCGGAGAGTTGCGGGATGGTTTTCAAGGACAATTCTCGGCTTACTTGCGAGAGAGCCGGGCCCCGATTGTCCTTGGAAAGCTTGTGGGAGACTCACTAGGGACAAAAAGAACGAGATCAAGTAAGAAACGAACTATAAATTTTCTCTAGAAAGGCAAAAAATGTTGTCCAAGGACAAAAAAAGATGCCGTAAAACACGACATCTTTCTAGTGAAGATAAACGCACAGAATCCGAACTCATCGAGTTCGGATTCTGCATCATAAGTGGACCTGGCGGGAGTTGAACCCGCGTCCGAAAGCTCTTCCATTAAAGCATCTCCCATCACAGTCATTATTTTGACATTTCCTCCATCAGCCGCCTAATGACAGGCTGCCAACTTTAGTAGCTTCATAAATTCTTCCATCTCCTCAAAGCTTTGGAGACGAAGTGCCTCATCTAGTCGAAGCCGGTATCTTAAGCGATGAGCGACTTAAGGCCGACTGCTGCAACTAGGCAGCGTACGCTAAATTTTCGTCTGCGTTTATATTTAAATGGAACTTTTAACGTAGTGTCCCGCTACGGATGGCTTCCTTAACTTCCGTGCCCCCGTCGAAACCAGTACAAGCCCTGGTTTTGTTTTCCAGCAGTTTCTTCTGCATATTTCAAAACTGCTCGCATGCATTTAGCAAAGTTATTATATGCTATCTCTCTTTCAGCTGTCAAGTATCTGGCTGGTATTTCCAGTAAGCCTCTCGGACATAATTAATCCAGTCCCAGAATTTCCGCCAGCACTTCTACAATGATCTCATTAGTACATGATTTCACATACCCCATCATATGAAGAGATATCTCATCATTTTTCTCTGCTTCTGTGAGATCTGTTCTTCTTTTTGTCATATCGATCAGCTGAATCAGCTGTGGAGCAAGCTCCTCATATGTTTCAATAGTCTGCTGTGACACTAATTTATTCAATTCTTCTTTTGTTCTTGGTACCATGTCCCTCTCCTTCTATTCGTACGTCAAGTCTCACATACGTTCGACTTGAATTTAACCAAAATTACGTACTTTAAACTCTCTTTCCGCTTCTCGTTTCTGGTCTTTCTTTGCGATATCATCACGTTTGTCGTAGAGTTTCTTCCCTCTTGCAAGGCCAATCTCAACCTTGACAAGACTTCCGTTCAAATAAACCTTGAGTGGCACAATTGCCATCCCTTTTTCCTTTGTTTTCGCCAGAAGTTTATTGATTTCTGCACGATGAAGAAGCAGCTTTCTTACGCGCAGAGGATCTTTGTTGAAAATATTTCCTTTTTCATAAGGGCTGATGTGCATTCCATAGATGAACATTTCCCCATCTTCAATGCGAATAAAGGATTCTTTGATGCTGCATTTACCCATGCGCAGAGATTTGACCTCTGTTCCAGCCAACGAAATCCCCGCTTCATATGTGTCCAGAATAAAGAAATCATGGTATGCTTTTTTGTTATTCGCAATCAGTTTTTCCTGTTTCTTTGCCATTTTGTGATTTCCTTTCTTTTAACAATTCAAAATCTATGGTACGTGTTATTATATCACATCCAATCACACGAACACAGACTTTTTGTCCAAGTGAAAAAGTTTTTCTTGTATGTTCCCCGATCATCTGATACGTCGCTTCATCGTAATCATAGTGATCGTCTTTCATATTTACTACATGGACCAAACCTTCCACCGTATTCGGAAGTTCCACATAAATGCCCCACTTTGTAATTCCTGAAACCACACCTTCAAACTCTTCCCCCATAAACTGCTTCATATATTGTACTTTTTTCAGTTTTACAGTTTCACGTTCTGCTTCCTCTGCGCGTCGTTCCAACGTGCTTGCATTCATTGTCACTTCCGGAAGAATTGCTTCATAATGCTCACGCCTGTTGTTACTCATTCTTCCACGAAGATTGTCCTTAATGATCCGGTGAATCTGCAAATCCGGATATCTTCGGATCGGAGAGGTAAAATGCGTATAATACTGTGTAGCAAGACCAAAGTGTCCACTATTATCAGGTGTATATTTTGCCTGTTTCATAGAACGGAGCGTCAGTCTGGAAATCATGGCTTCTTCTTGGGTTCCTTCGATCCGGTCGATCAGCTTCTGAATCTCTTTCGGACGAATCTCCTGTCCTTTTGGCACATGAATCGTGTAACCAAAATTCTGAATAAATGTAATCAGCTTCTTCATCTTATCTTCATCCGGAGCTTCATGCACACGATACACAAATGGGATTTCCTGCCAGAAATACTCTTCTGCCACCGTTTCATTTGCAAGCAGCATAAAATCTTCGATGATCTTTGTTGCCACGTTTCTTTCATATGCTTTGATTTCCTGCGGTATTCCATTTTCATCCAGAATCACCTTTGCTTCCGGAAAATCGAAATCTATTGCACCTCGTTTGTGACGTTTTTCCCGCAAAATGACAGAAAGTTCTTCCATGAGTCTAAACATTGGAACCAGCTTTTCATAGCGGGCTGTTTCTTCCGGATCTCGATCTTCCAGAATCTTCTTCACACTGGTATAGCTCATCCTCTCATCCACACAAATCACAGTTTCTGCGATTTCATGATCTTTTACATTTCCCTTTGCATCCACAGTCATGATACAGCTAAGTGCCAGACGATCCTCCCCTGCATTCAAAGAACACATACCATTCGACAGAATATGCGGAAGCATCGGAATCACACGGTCTGCCAGATATACACTGGTTCCGCGCTTCAAAGCTTCTCTGTCAAGTGCACTGTTTTCCTGTACATAATTGGTCACGTCTGCGATATGCACGCCAAGAACATAATCATCTCCATCCTTCGTCAAGGTGATAGCATCATCCAGATCTTTGGCATCTTCACCGTCAATGGTGACTGTCTGCCAGCTCCGGATATCCTTTCGTCCTGCCATATCAGCCCCACTCACCGGAGTGGCTACCCGTTCTGCCTGATTCAGAACTTTTTCAGGAAATTCTATCGGAAGGTCGTAACCTTTCACAATGGAAAGAATGTCTACTCCCGGATCATTCACATGTCCCAGAATTTCAACGACTTTCCCTTCCGGCTTCTTATTTTCATTTCCATAAGAAGTAAGTTCTACCACCACCTTGTGCCCGGTAACGGCCCCCTTGGAACGCTCTGCTGGTACATAAATATCCTGCAGATATCTGGCATTATCCGGAACCACAAAACCGTACCCCTTTCTCGCCTGATAAAATCCCACTAGACGCTGTGTACCGCGCTTGATGATTTTTAAGATCTTACCTTCTTTGCGCATTCCTTGTGGTGCTCTTGTAATGGCAATTTCTACCTCATCACCCTGCATTGCCCCGTTGATATCATCTATAGAAATAAAAATATCCTCTTCTTCTCCTTCTATCGTCACAAAACCAAAACCTTTTGCATGGGCCTGAAAAATGCCGACCAGTCGATGTCCCTCTCCCTTGACGTATTTTCCTTTTTGAGTCACATGCACCTTACCTTCCGCCTCCAGACTGTCCATGACCTCCTTCAGCGCATCCCGCTGGTCCTTTGGCACTTGAAGGAGCATAGCGAGTTCTTTCAATTTCATCGGCACATAAAACTCATCACAGATAAACTCATATATAATTTTTTTCCGTTTCTCAAAAATTTCGTTCATAATTCCTCCTTGCGGGATAATCCTGATTTTACATTGGTGAACACGGGCTTCCTTTTGCAACGAAAAAGACACTCTATTCATAGAGTGTCCCTCATTTCCATCAATCATTCACTATGCGAAAACTTTTAAGTTCAATACAACTGCCAATAACATAAATAAAACTGCTAAAAATTTCGTAGACTTTACAAGTGCACCTTCCATGGAACGCCCTTTGTTCTGTCCCCAATAACTTTCCGCTGCTCCTGCGATTGAACCAAGTCCTGCTGACTTTCCTTCCTGAAGTAATACGATTGTTGTTAATGCGATACAATCTATTGCAAAAATAATTAAAAGCACTGTTTTCAAAATTTCCATCAATTTACACCTCCTGATAAATAAGCATATTAATTCTAGCATATTCGTTTTTTAGAATCAAGTAATTTTTTCCTTTTTATTACTTCTGTTGTATGTTATATTTATCTCATACTGAGATTCAATATACGGAGGAAAAACAATGAATTTTTTAAGCATTTTTGACGTGATTGGACCAAACATGATCGGCCCTTCCAGTTCTCATACTGCCGGAGCTGTTTCTATGGCTCTGGTTGCCCGCAAAATGTTCCCTGAGCCAATCTGTAAAGTAAAATTTGTTCTTTATGGTTCATTTGCTAAGACATATCATGGTCATGGAACAGACCGCGCACTCCTCGGCGGTATCCTTGGTTTCTCAACGGATGATGCACGTATTCGTGATGCATTCGACATTGCATCCAAGATGGGTGTTTCATACGAATATATTGCTGACGAAGAAACCATTACTGATCATCCAAACACAGCAGACATCTATATGACTGGTGTCAATGGGCTGGAAATGATGGTCCGCGGCGAATCAATTGGAGGCGGAAAGATTAAAATTGTCCGCATCAATAATATTGATGTAGAATTCACCGGTGAATACTGTACTTTGATCGTCAGACAAACAGATACTCCTGGTGTTATTGCACATATTACACAATGTCTCAGCAATCAAGGTGTTAATATTGCATTTATGCGCCTGTTCCGTGAAGATAAAGGTGCAACTGCATTTACCATTGTTGAATCAGATGAAATCATTCCAGAACAGATCTTAGCAGAAATCAAACAGAATCCAAATGTGCATGATCTTATGCTGGTTCAGATGTAGGAGGTGGGAAATATGGATTTTAGAAATGGAAAGGAATTATTAGATTTATGTCGTTCACATTCTCTTAGCATCTCAGATGTGATGAAACAGCGTGAAATCACATGTGGCACACTTTCAGAAGAAGAAATCGACAAACGACTGGCAACAATTCTTTCTATTATGAGAGATGCAGTTCACACACCACTTGGTCATCCGGTTCGTTCTATGGGTGGTCTGATCGGCGGCGAGGCAAAGAAAGTACATGATTTCAGTCTGACAGACAAAAACCTCTGCGGTTCATTGCTTAGCAAAGCCATCACTTACAGTATGGCAGTTCTTGAAGTAAATGCTTCTATGGGACTTATCGTTGCTGCCCCTACTGCAGGTTCTGCCGGTGTACTTCCAGGTGTACTTCTCGCTCTTCAGGAAGAATTTAAATTTACAAACGAACAAATTTATAGCGCAATCGTTCATGCTTCTGCTATTGGATATATTCTGATGAGAAATGCTTCTGTATCCGGAGCCGAAGCAGGATGTCAGGCAGAAGTAGGTGCAGCATCAGCTATGGCTGCCAGCGCTGCCGTAGAACTGATGGGCGGAACTCCGGAAATGTCACTCCATGCAGCCAGCCTTGCAATTTCCAATCTTCTCGGGATGGTCTGTGACCCAATTGCCGGACTTGTGGAAGCGCCTTGCCAGAGCCGGAATTCCATCGGTTCGGCAAACGCAATTACCTCTGCACAGCTCGCTCTTGCCGGCGTAACTCATCCAATACCATTTGATGAAATGGTTGAGGCAATGTACCGTGTAGGAAAGAGCATTCCATTCGAACTTCGCGAGACAGCGATGGGCGGATGCGCCGGAACACCAACCGGTTGTGCGCTTTGCGGAAAATGCAAATAAATTTTTTTATACTGTAAGTCAAGACCACCCGCTTAGCGGGTGGCTTGTTCTGCCCCTATAAGGGGCTATTACCTGCTTGCGCCCGGAAGGCGCACTGAAGGTCTGCCAACTGCACCACATTCACAGCTGCCCCTAAAGGGGCTTATTCAGTGCTTCCTTACTCCGGCTCAGCCCCAAAGGGGGCTTGCTGGTTTGCTTTGATTTCCTACTACCACTCCAAGT
>JAQYAI010000107.1 GCA_029227655.1 bacterium
CTGAATGATTTTTTAGATTTGGACCTCGAATCTGAAGACTACGATTCCGTTGGTGGTTTTATTATTGAACATCTGGACAGACTTCCAGAAGAAAATGATGAGATTTTGACTGCAACCGGCATCCGCATGGTCGTTGAAAAATTGGACAAGAACCGTATTGAACAAGTCCATATTTATCTCCCAATTCTTAATGATAATAAGATTCATAACGAAAATGATAATTAATCTAAAAGCTGTGACAAACCCATGTCACAGCTTTTTTAGTTATTCTTTTTCTTCTCCATCAGTTTCTTCCAGATCTTCTCCGGCCAGCCGAATGATCGCTTCGATTTCTTCTTCACTAATCTCCAGAAATTCTGCAAGCTCATCCACAGTAATCTTGCGTCCCATTTCTTTTGTAAGCTCTTTGATCTTATCATCCAGATTGTTCACTTTATCTGCCATTTTCTGATCCTGAATCTTCACTTCCGTCTGAGACTCAACAATTGCCTGCATACTTTCTCTTGCCATCTGTATCATTTGCTCTTCGTCTGCACCCTGGTTCATCCCAATTATAAGTCCAAAACTTCCTTCCTGAATCAAGTCGCCCAGAAAGATTTCCGGACGATAAAGTTCTTTTGCAATTTTTACTATCTGTGGCAATAAAACTTTCATCGGATCACTTTCCGAAAGCTTCTGCAAATCTTCCTCGTACTGCTTTAAAAAATCTATCTCTTCGTATGAAAATTTTGGCGAATGATCTTCTGTTTCTTCCAAATTTAAGGCTTTCGTGTATCCCTTCACAAGTACTTTCTGTGAAAGAAGATAATCATAGACCAGATTCATTTGTTCTTCTGTAAGGTTTTCTTCTTCAAAAAACATCTCTACCGAGTCTTTTTCTATTTCATCTCCACTTTCTTTACATAAAGATAAAATCTCAACTAATTTTTTCTGAAATTGTGCTGCACCTGACATCTTTCTTTTCCTTTCTGTTCTCCTTTAATTTACAATAACGGTAGGATACCCAAGCCTCTTTAGACTACGCTCCATATCCACGGCCTCTCTCATCGTCAGATCATCTCCTACCCGGACTCGGTTATACTCTCCATAACGTTCAATATAAGCCGGAAAGCCTTCCGCACGTAACTCTCTAAGCAGCCTTTGGGCATACCTTTCATTTCGGAAAGATCCCACTTGTACTCCATACGCTTCGCGCTCACTACCAGAACCATAGTCTGGCAGTGTCTCCAAAATACCTCTTGCTATTGCTTCCGCAATATCCTGAAAATTTTCATCGAACAACTGGTTATCTTCATCAGAATTAATAAATCCGACTTCTACCAGAACAGCTGGCATTTTTGTCCTGCGGAGCACTGTAAGATTTGGTCTGGCCTTTACCCCAAGATTCACGAACCCCACCGTTTCTAACTGTGCATTAATATTTTCAGCCATCTCCAGTTTTATTCCGTCCAGACTGTATACCAGACTTTCTACACCTCTATACTGGTTTGGCATTGGACTGGAATTACGATGTATGGAAACAAAGAAATCCACCCCTGCTTCATTCGCTTCCATTGCTTTCTGAAGAGGCGTTTCATATACATCGGTCGTTCTCGTATATTCTACATCAATTCCGTTATTTTGTAAAATCTCTCCTATAGCCAATACTAAATTTAATGTATCATCTTTTTCTTTTCTATCCAGGTAAACAGCTCCGGGTTCAACCCCGCCGTGTCCGGCATCCAGCATGATTGAATATGGCATATATTCACTTCCATACAAATATCTTCTATATTAGAATATGCCTGAACCGCCAAAAATTTCATTTCGTTTTTTCAGAAAAGTAAAAAGGAGCATAAAGCTCCTTTTTTACTCCGCATTAATTTTACTTACTTTAACTGCACAGACTTTATATTCCGGTGTACTTGAAATAGAATCAAGTGCATCATTTGTCAGCCAGTTCGCACCGTCTACATAATGGAATGGCATCCAGACCTCTCCGCATCTTGTCTTGTCTGATACATGAGCTGTTGCAGTAATTTCTCCACGACGTGAAGCAACTGCTACAAGTTCTCCGTCTGCAATACCGAGTTTTTCTGCATCATCTGTATGAATTTCAATGAAGTTCGAATTTGCGATTTCATTGATTCCTTCTGTCTTATCTGTCATTGCACATGCATTGTAATGATACAGAATACGACCTGTAATCATTGTAAGTGGATATTCTTCATCTGGAAGTTCCATAGAAGCTTTATATGCAGCTGGTCTAAAGTATCCAAGACCTCTTGCAAATTTGCCCACATGCATGATCGGTGTTCCCGGATGTTCTGGTGAAGTACATGGCCACTGAAGTCCGCGTCCTCCAACCTCTTCGCTGTCAAGACGAGTATGACTGATTCCACCAAAGGATGGTGTTACAGATGCGATTTCATCCATAATTTCTGCAGCTGTCAAATGAGGCTGAGGGTATCCCATACGATTCATGATTTCTGTAAAGATCCATGTATCTGGTTTTGCTTCTCCTTCAATTGTAACTGCTTTTCTTACACGCTGTACACGACGTTCTGTATTTGAGAAGGTACCTTCTTTTTCTGCATAAGAAATACCAGGTAAAATAACATCTGCAAGTTTTGCTGTCTCTGTCATAAAGAGTTCATCGATTACGAAGAAATCTAATGCTTCCAGACATTTCATTACATGATGTGTATTCGGATCTGTTCTGACAGGGTCTTCACCAAAGATGAATAAGCCTTTGATTTCTCCGGTGAGCATCTTAGGGAAACAATCTGTCGCTTTCGTACCAATATTTGGATTCAGTTTTGTATTCCATGCTTTTTCAAATTTTTCAAGAATACCTTCTCTGTCAATATTCTGATATCCAGGGAACTGGTTTGGAGATGCACCCATATCACAGGCACCCTGTACGTTGTTCTGTCCACGGATAGGGTTCACACCACATCCTGGACGTCCAATCTTACCAACACACATCGCAAGGTTAGACAATGACATAACGCCTTCTGTTCCTGTATGATGTTCAGTTACACCAAGACAGTACATGATTGGAGCTTTGTCCACGGTTGCATAAAGGCGTGCTGCTTCGCGAAGCATATCTACATCGATTCCACAGATTTCTGCAACTTTTTCCGGTGTATAATCTTTTACTAATTCTTTTAATGCTTCGAAGTTCTCTGTACGCTCTGCGATGAATTTTTCATCCGTAAGACCTTCTTCGATAATAATATGGATCATACCATTCACAAGCGCAACGTTTGTTCCTGGTCTTAATTTCAGATGAATATCTGCATCTTTTGCCAAGTCAATATCACGTGGATCTGCAACGATTAATTTTGCACCACGCTGTACTGCCTGACGAACCTGCATACCAATGACTGGATGTGCATGTTCTGGGTTAGAACCTACTAAGAGGATTGCATCTGACTCACGAGTGATATCTGCAATCGTATTTGTCATGGCTCCTGAGCCTAACGTAGTTGCAAGACCTGCAACTGTAGGAGCATGTCAGACACGGGCACAGTTATCGGTATTGTTGCTCTTAAATGCTGTACGTACCATCTTCTGAAGCATATAGATATCTTCATTACATGAACGTGAGCAAGCAAAACCGGCCAGTGCCTCACCTCCAAAATTATCTCTGATTTCAGTGAACTTAGATGCTACAAGATCAAGTGCTTCATCCCATGTAGCTCTTTCAAATTCACCAGTTTCTTTATTCTTGATCAGTGGATAACGAATTCTTTCTTCACTGTCTACAAAATCGAATGATCCGCTACGTCCTTTTACACAAAGGAGTCCGTGGTTCGAAGGGCCATCTGCACCTACACAGTCAACAATCTTACCATTCTTTACAATAAGATCCATCTGACATCCAGTTGCGCAGTGTGGACATGTTGTGCGCACACGTTTTACTTCCCATGGACGGTATGCTTTCTGGCGTTTTTCAACCAACGCACCTGTTGGACAGGCCTGAGCACAGTTACCACAAGATTCACATAACGAACTCTTCCAGTCTAATCCGAATGGTACATCAATAAATGTAAATGC
>JAQYAI010000108.1 GCA_029227655.1 bacterium
TTCGGAATCGAACTGAAGAGCCTGGAAGGAACAACAGCAGAAGAATGGAAGGCAAATCTTCTTTCTGCTTGTGAAGACGGATATGATTTAGTTATCTGTTCTTCATCTAACTTTGAAGAATATTTGAAAGAATATGCACCAGAATATCCAGATACAAAATTTGCGATCATCGATACAACAGTAGAAGGTGACAATATCGTATCTGTAAGCTTTGCACAGAATCAGGGTTCTTTCCTTGCAGGTGCAGCAGCAGCTCTCTTCACACAGCATTCAGAAATTGAAGGCGTGAACGATGAAGCAGTCATCGGATGGGTAGGTGGAATGGATATTCCAGTACTTCACGACTTCTACGTTGGATACGAACAGGGTGCAAAATACATCAACCCAGATATCAAAGTTCTTCAGTCATTTGCAGGAACATGGAATGACCCATTAAAAGGAAAAGAACTTACACTTGGTCAGTACGAACAGGGTGCAGATATTGTTATGAACGTTGCATCAGGAACTGGCCCTGGAATCCTTGAAGCGGCAGCAGAAGCAGGAAAATATGCAATTGGTGTTGACCTTAACCAGGACAACGATCAGCCAGGACATGTTTTAACATCTATGGTAAAACGTGTAGATACAGCTTGCTACAGCGTGATCCAGTCAGTTGTTGAGGGAACATTTGAAGGTGGCTCAGTATCTTACCTTGATGTTGCAGGTGAAGGTGTCAGCTTGACAGATTTCTCTGTAATCAAAGAAGCTCTTGGAGATCAGTTCCCAGAAGATATCTTAACACAGCTTGAAGAAATTCAGGAAAAGATCGTTTCAGGCGAAATCGTTGTAGAAAACTACGAAGGATTTGGACCACAGAAATAAGATTATTTATTATTAAGTAACTTTACTATGATTGAATGATGAGTGGGAGAGTTTGGATATGAAGAACACAACATTATCCAATCTCTCCCTTTATCATATACGCTCCTTGAGGGAGTCTTGTATTTAAAAGGAAACAGAAAGCAGGTGGTATGTTGAATACGAATTACGTCGTAGAAATGAAGGATATCAAGAAATCCTTTGGTAGTGTACATGCCGTAAAGAATGGTCAGTTCACATTGAGAAAAGGAGAGATTCATTCTCTGATCGGAGAAAATGGAGCAGGAAAGTCAACAATGATGAAGATGCTCTATGGAATGTATCCATTTGATGCAGGTGAAGTAAAGATCAACGGCAAAGCATATGAAAGCATCAATCCTAAATCAGCAATTGAAGCCGGAGTCGGAATGGTCCATCAGGAGTTCATGCTTGTAAATGAACTTACGGTACTGGAAAATATTATTCTCGGATTTGAGCCGAAGAAGGGGCTTACCATTGATTTTGATGCAGCAAGAAAGATGGCGCAGCAATATATTGACCAGTATGATATGGACGTTCAGCTGGACAAAAAGATTTCTCAGATTTCAGTAGGTGAGGCACAGCGTGTAGAAATTATTAAGATTCTTGCCAGAGGAGCGGAAATTATTATTCTGGATGAACCGACAGCCGTACTTACCCCACAGGAAGCAAGACGTCTTTTTGAAATCTTGAATAACCTGAAAGAAGATGGGAAATCTATCGTATTTATTTCTCATAAACTGAATGAGGTCATGGAAATCAGTGACCGTATTTCTTGTATGAGACAGGGACAATATACAGGTACGGTAAACAAAACAGAGACTTCACCGGCAGAACTCACCAAGATGATGATCGGGCGAGAAGTATTCCTGAATATTGAGAAGAAAACAGCCCATCAGGGAGATGTTGTGCTTGAAGTAAAAGATGTGTGGACATCCGGAGAAAAAGAAATCAGTAAGATCCGAGGAATCTCTTTTGATGTAAAAGCAGGAGAGATCGTAGGGATTGCCGGTATTGATGGCAATGGTCAAAGTGAGCTTATTGAGGCAATTGCAGGTCTTCGTAAGGTGGAAAAGGGAAATGTGATCCTGGATGGAACTGATATCACGAATAAGACCGTGAAGCAGATTCGTGAGGCTGGTCTTACCCATATTCCAGAAGACCGAAATACAAGGGGATTGAATCGTGCCTTTACCATCGGAGAAAATCTGGTGGAAGTAGAACTGGACAAAGCACCGATCAAGAAGGGCGGCATCATTAATAAGACAGCAATTGCTGAAAGAGCGGAAGAAATGATTAAGAAATTTGACATCAGACCAGCAGATGGTCAGCTTCCGACTTCTTCACTTTCCGGTGGAAATGCGCAGAAAGTAGTCGTTGCCAGAGAGGTAAATCTTGGAGGAAAGCTGCTGATTGCTTCACAGCCTACTCGTGGTGTTGATATCGGGGCAATTGAGTCGATCAGAAGTATTTTACAGGATGTAAAAGAAAAAGGTCTTGGAGTATTACTGGTTTCAGCGGAGCTGGAAGAAATCATGTCACTTTCAGACCGAATTATCGTAATGCATGAAGGAAAGATCACTGGACGTATGAAAGCAGACGAAGCAGATGAAGAAAGGCTTGGTCTTCTGATGATGGGTGGTCACAATGCTGAAGAGAAAGGAGAACACCATGAATAAGAAAAAGAAAATTGATTTCAAGAGTGTTGCCAACGTTCTTCTTCCATTGATCCTGGCACTGATTATTGGAACGATTATTATCCTTTGTCTGGGTGAGAGTCCAATCGTAGCTTTCAAAGCACTGATTGAAGGTGCCTTCAAAGGAAAACTGAAGTTAGGAACAACGCTGGCAAGCTTTACACCACTGCTTCTTACAACGACAGCATTTATCATTGCAGCCAAAGCAGGCGGATTTAATGTCGGTGTAGAAGGAGAAGTATTTCTGGGAGGTATTACAGCTGCATATATAGGAATTAACTGGACCTTCCTTCCAAAACCAGTACTTCTTATTGCATGTTTTGCAGGAGCAATCGTTGTCGCTGCACTGTGGGCATTTATTCCGGCGGCACTCCGTATGTATTACAATGTATCGGAAGTGTGTACCACCATTTTGATGAACTCTGTTGCGCTCTATATTACGAACTACCTTGTAAGTGGTCCGATGAGTGCGGGTGCAGCAAATGCACAGTCTGATCCTGTAACCGTTACATTGCCACAGATCATGAAACCAAGTTCATTGAACGTAGGTATTTTCATTGCCATTGCAGTCACCCTACTTACGATTTATGTACTGAACAAGACATCGCTTGGTATGAAGATTCGAATGGTGGGGACGAATCCAGCCAATGCGGAATTTGCGGGTATTAATCCAAAACATACTTTTATCAAAGCAATGATGATTTCAGGAGCAATCGGTGGTATCGCAGGAGCAATCGAGGTACTTGGTGTTCATGGATACTTCCTGAACAACTTTGCAACAGGTCTTGGTACCAATGGTATGCTGGCAGCGCTGATCGTAAAGAACAACATCGTGACAGCACCGGCAATCGCGTTCTTCATTGCTGTACTGAAATCAGGGGCAATGGGTATGCAGCAGGCGACAAGTGTTCCAAAATCTCTCGTAGATACGATTACTGCGGTATTTATTATCTTCGCATGTATGGAATTGATCGGTAACTTCAGAAAATCGAAGAAAAAAACGGATGAGAAACAGGCATAGAAGGGAGGCAGAGATATGGAATTAGGTAAAATTTTTAATTCGTCGCTCATTTATGCGACATTTCGCTCTGCTACACCTATTATTTACGCAGCACTTTGTGCGGCAATCACACAGCAGGCGGATATTTTAAATATCGGTACAGAAGGTATTATGTTAATCGGAGCGTTTATGGCCGTTGCCGTAAGTTATCTTACAGGAAGTTGGATACTGGGTGTTCTGGTAGCAATGGTTTCCGGACTGGTGCTTGCGATGGTCATGGCAGTTGGTAACATTAAGTTTAAATCAGATATTTGTGCAATTGGTATGGGGATTAATATGTTTGCCCTTGCAATCACAAAATTCTTACTGAATGCATGGCTTGGACAGAGCGGTACCTTCATGAGTCCGGAAATTAAATCTATTCCAAAGGTTCATATTCCGGGGCTTAGCAGCATACCTGTGATTGGAGATATTTTCAATGACTGGTATATTACAGAATGGCTCGTTATTGTTTTGATCATTGTACTTTGGTTTGTATTTTATAAGACGGTATGGGGCTTAAGACTCAGAGCAGTAGGACGTATGCCACTGGCAGCTCAGACAGCAGGTATTAATGTAAATGCAATGAAATATCAGGCAATTGCTATTTCAGGTCTTGTAGGAGGTCTTGCCGGAGCACATCTTTCGCTTGGATATTCCACCATGTTCGTAGAGAATATGACAAGTTCAAGAGGTTTCATGGGTGTTGCTGCGATGTATTTCGGTGGTGCACATCCGGTATTCACGACGATTGGCTGTCTTGTATTTGGTTTCACAGATTCTGTGGGTGCCAGATTACAGGCCAATGGTGTGCCAAGTCAGTTAGTGCTTCTGATGCCTTATGTAGTTACCATTGTTGTGCTTGCAATTTCTATGGCAACAAAGATGTCAGCAGAAAAGAAGAGAAAGAGTTCTCTGGTCACACATTAACGCATATATTCGATTTAGTAAGTTCTGAATAGTAAAAGGAAGCAGGGGAAATTATGATTAATCTGTTAAAAACAACTTTGCATGAGCATAAAGAAGAATATCTTCAGTGTCTGAAGGATCTTGTGGCACGGGATACCCAGGATCTTGGACACGGAATTGCCGGTGGCAGGGAAAAAGCAGGACAGGAATATATGGAAGCGCTTTTTCAGAGAATGGGTGCTTCTGAAATCATCAAAGACCAGATGTCAGAATCTGTGATTCGTAAATGCTATGAAACATACGGTGAAGGGAATCTGGGCCATAATTATGATGACAGATATAATGTATATGCGACTTTTAGAGGAAAGGACAGTTCAAAGAGTCTGATGTTCAATGGGCATATTGATACGATGCCGCCGGGAGATGAAAAGGAATGGATGTTCCCGCCACATACACCAACAGTAAAAGATGGCAAATTATATGGACTTGGAGCAGCAGATATGAAGGCTGGTCTTATGGCGAGTGTAATGGCGGTAAAACTGTTACAGGATGCAGGGATTGCGCTTCCATGTGATGTCAAGATTACTTCTGTGTGTGACGAAGAAGGCGGTGGAAATGGTTCGATGCAGGCAGCCATGAACGGACAGAAGGCGGATGGGGTCATCGTATGTGAACCTACAGATGGAGGCCTGGTAGTCGCACATATGGGATTTGTTTTCTTCAAAGTCGAATTTGAAGGAAAGGCAAACCATTCTGGTGAGAAACGATTGGGTGTATCTGCCATTGAGAAAGCAATGAAAGTAATCCGTGGACTGGAGGAACTAGAACACGGATGGCTGCTGAATTACAAGCATCCACTGTTACCATCACCAAGTTTGAATGTAGGAACGATTCACGGTGGAACAGCAGGATCAACGGTGGCTGGAAAATGCTACTTCGAAACCTGTATTCATTATCTT
>JAQYAI010000109.1 GCA_029227655.1 bacterium
CTTTGAAATCCCACTTCTAAGCAAATATCTGTAATCGACATGCCTGTATACTCCAATAACGAAACCGCATGATTTAACCTGTGTTCATTCAAATATTGATTAAAATTCGTATGGAAAGTTTTTGAAAACACACGTGATAAAACATATTTACTTACTCCAAGCTGCTTTGCCATAATATCCAAAGAAATCTCTTCTTTATAATTCTTAGCAATATAACTTACAGTTCGATATATAATATCATCGCTCTCAAAGCTTTCTCGTGAAATCAGCTCAAAGCACTGCATACTTCTAGCCAAAATAATTTGTATATATGCTTGTTCCAAAACCTGACTACGATTTTCCTCGTTATATAGTTTCACTATCGCATCAAATATATCCGGATGCACATTTTTCTTTTTTATTACCGGATTCTTTGGACAATACTTTTGCAGATCATCCATAAAACAACCCGTTAATGACATCTGAGGCACTAAATAAAATGCTTCTTTCTTGCCTTTTCCAAACACTTGATAATGATGTATCAGATTCGGAAAAACAATAGCAAAGTCACCTTTTTCCATAGGATACAATTCGCATCCAACACCCAGAGCCAACGTTCCTCGTGTCACATATACGATTTCCATTCCGCTATGTAAATGCGGTGGGAAGTGTACAGATTCTTTATGAACTATATGAAGGCTTTCTTCTTTTTTCTCATATAATGAAATCAATCCAATCCCTCCTTTTGCAACTTTTGACCAATTTCCACTTACATTTGGCAAGTATTTTTTCTTTCTCCGCGTTATGATGACATTGTAAAAAACAGAAGGGAGAAAAAGAAATGATGAATATAATCGAATATTTCATTAAGGTTATGGAGTTCTACGCTGGTTTCTATAGAGGTAATCGTTTTATTTAACTGTTCTAAAATACATTATAATTTCTCAGTTTTTTTCATTCCATAAATTACATTAGCCAAAACATGCACAAAATGATACCAACCCATTTCTTAATCGAAATAACGGTTGCCTTCAAGATCCAAATATTTGATTTTCGTAAGGACACTAAGAAGAAATACAGAATTCGTTAAAATATTTATTAAAAATCCCAAACCAGGAGTCGACCGATATTGCATTGGCCGACTCCTGATTTGGGATTTCTATTAAGCTTTTTTTCAAAGCTACATAATATATAATATTTAATTTTGATTTTAAATTGTTTACTGGGTAATCGTAAATAAGTTACTGAGTAAGATCAGATTTTAAAGCTGTAAAAACCATTTGTATTGTAGAAACCATCGTAAAACTCCATAACATCATTAAAAAACTTTTTAATATTTTTCATATTGTAAATCTCCTTTCTTTGGTTTACACCCATATATTAAACCTTGTTTCAGAAGATTACTTGCCAAATCCGAATAAAAAATAGACAAATCTTGCAGATGTAGCTACTTGCTACCTCCTCATGTCTTTTTTCCTATCCTTCATTTCCAATCTGCACTATATGGAACCCTTCTCCATGCACTTCATGAGACTCCAGCACGACCAGGAATGACCGTGGGTCTGCCTCCTTTACTGCCTGCTGGACTTGATACATCTCCTTGCTGCTGCAGGCACACATAACCATTTGCTTCTCATCACCACGATATCCACCTTTTGCATTTAAAATTGTGCTGCCACGCTGACAACAATCGTCAATCACCTGACAGATCTCTTTCCCATGCTCGGTAACAATCAGGGCTACTTTCCCGGCATTCATCCCGTACATGACCTTGTCCACCACAACCGCGAAAATATAATTTACAATCATTCCATAAATGATCCCATCTACATCACGGAAAAGGATCCCGCCTACAAGAATGATACCGACGTCGGACCAGAAAGCGATATTTCCCAAAGAAAGATGCGGTTTCATCGCTTTCACTGCCATAATAATAAAATCCGAGCCGCCCGTCGATGAATTTCTTGTATAAATAAGGGCGTATCCGATTCCAGCGAATACACCAGTACAAAGTGCTGCCAAAAGCCTGCTTCCTTGATAGACTGGAAATAATGGAGCCACGTAATCAATTAGTATTGATGATATGACCATGCATCGGACAGAGCTGATAAAAAATTTTCTGCCGAGTAAATGATAGCATAAAATCGCCACTGGAATATTCAGTAAAATCGTTGAAAGACCAATTGGAATATTCAACAGTCGATACATGATTAATGCAATACCAGAAAAACCCGTCATCGGAAATTTCGCCTGCACTGCAAAGTTATAAATTCCAATTGCAACAAAGATACTTCCCAGACATTCCCAGAACAACTGAATTGCCAGTTTTTTCATATTTGAAAGTGAAAAAATTTGTTTCATTCTATTTATCCCTCCATTTTCCTCGTCGCCATGACAAAAAAACGCCAGACGTATTATAACTCTATAATACGCTGGCGCTCTTACTATTTGAATTTATCATGTCCTTCGGAGACTGTCAAGATATCTTTTCTTATTCTGCAAGCAATTCCATCAGCTCTTCCTTGCTCATCTGAATGATGCTTCCATTTTCCCCACTTAGAATTGTATCCGCAAGATTTTTCTTATTCTCCTGCATCTTTACAATTTTCTCCTCTATCGTACCTTTGGCGATAAGTTTGTATACAGAAACTACCTTCATCTGACCAATTCGGTGTGCACGGTCAGTCGCCTGATTCTGAACCGCCTGATTCCACCACGGATCATAATGAATGACCACATCCGCCCCAGTCAGATTAAGACCGGTTCCTCCTGCTTTCAGGGAAATCAAAAATACCGGTGTATCATCATTGTTGAACGCACTCACCATTTCCACACGTTTTTCTTTCGGAGTTGCACCAACAATTTTATAATAACTGATTCCTGCTTTTTCCAAATCCCGTTCTAATAGTTCTAACATAGTGGTAAACTGTGAAAATACCAGAAT
>JAQYAI010000110.1 GCA_029227655.1 bacterium
GAATCTTGCAAAAGAGAAAGATGTCAAATTCAAGGCAGTTCATATAAAGAGCAGAGAAGAAGCTCAGAATGCACCAACACCGATTACAACATATGCATTGTTCTGTGATGGTGAGTATATTACAAATGAGCAGATGAATGATAAGAGATTTTTAAAACTAATATCAAAATAATAGAACGGAACTCTATACTGAAATCGGTATGGAGTTCTTTTTTAAAAGGGGTTGAAGTATAAATTACACTTTGTACAATATATATAGGGCGCCCGACGAGAAAAGAAGGTAGCAGATTTGATTAGGAATCTGTTTTAAAAACACAGAACTTCAGAGAATCTGGACGAAAGTTGATGTGAGAAATGTAGCTTCTTGCCGAATGTTAGAGAAGGCGGGATATACGTGGGAAGGATTAATCAGGCAGGGAAAGATGGTTAATACTTGCTGCGATTATTATATTTATGGCATCCTTGATTCTGATTTTTCTTAATATACTATATGGTATCAAGAGATGGATTAATTCCAGATCATATTCCAAAATCAACTTGCATATCTGATGAAATTCAGATACAATATTCGTGTTGGCAATATCTTTGCCAATATCAATAATTCTAGAAGCCTTTCGCACAGGCAAATCTAATATGAGTTTTTCGACTCATGAATGAATATTAATCCCATTTATCATGAAAAGAAAAAGATCACGCATTGAAACGTAAAGTAAAATAATTTATAATGAAGGAGAAAGAATGATAAATCAAAATACAATTGAAGAAAGTAATCAGTATTATCCAAATGCGAATGTAAAGGTGAAAGACAGATTATTTCGATTTGTTTTTCAGAAGAAGGAAGATTTATTGGATCTGTATAATGCAGTAAATAATTCTGCGTATAATAATATCGATGATTTGGAAGTAAATACATTAGAAGATGCAGTATATCTCTCGATGAAAAATGATATTTCTTTTTTGATTGGAGGAACCATGAATCTTTATGAGCATCAAAGCACATATAACCCCAACATGCCAATACGCGGATTGATGTATTTGATGACCTTATATAAACAGTATATTGACGGAAATAATATTAACGTGTATGGTGCAAAACTTCAAAAACTTCCTTATCCACAATACATTGTCTTCTATAATGGTGAAAAAAAGCAGTCAGATAGAGTTGTACTAAAGCTTTCGGATGCATTTGACAAAATCGAAGGAAAAGAACCCTCTCTCGAATGTAAAGCAATCATGCTGAACATCAATTACGGGCATAACAGGAGTCTTATGGAAAAGTGTGCTCGGTTGGAGGAATATGCGATATTTATAGCTATGATAAAGAAATATCAGAGAGATTTTGGAGATATAAACAGAGCAGTGAATGTTGCAGTAGACGAATGTATTGAGAAAGATATTTTGAAGGATATACTGATGAATCAAAGGGCGGAGGTAGTGAGTATGTTGCTTACAACGTTTAATCAAGAAGTATATGAAAAAGGTGTAAGGGCAGAAGGATATGAAGATGGATATGAATCTGGAGTTGCAGATGGATATGAGTCTGGAATGTTAGAAGGATCAATAAAAACATATATTGAAGACTGTCTGGAATTTTCCGTATCCAAAGAAAGTGCTTTGCCTAGATTGATGAAGAAGTTTTCGATGGATAGGGAAGAGGCGGAGAATGCTTTGAAGAAATTTTGGAAATAAATTTGCATTTGATAAAAGTGAAGGAAAGGAACCTTCTGCCTGTTTCTAACAAAAAAGCAGATTCGTTTTACAGACTGTATTTTGTCCCACGACCATTGCCAATAACCTTGATATAATCCTTTTCTTTTAAACGCTCAATCAATCTTAAAGTTTTCGATTTCGTGTAGCCCGTTACCTTCGCAATCTCATTGCTTGATAACTGTTCTCCGTTCTCCAGTGCACTTATGATTTTTGATTCATCATTCGTCACATGGTACTGATCTGTTATCACAGGTAATACTACACTTATTTTCTCCATCATGAAAGTTACTATAGGCACTGACAGTTTTTAAAAATGAATTTGTAATTGTGGCTTTAAATTCTAAACTTTTGTTTTCTTTCATTTTTCTTTTCACTCCCAATTCTGTTTCATTTCTCGTATCATGATCCGCACACAAATACAACGTATTTTTTTTGTTGCATTTACGTTGCAATATTTTTGCCCGTTTTAATTTTATTATAAGATTATCTGTAACTATTTATACGTATTTTTAGAGTTTATTCAAAGTACTATCTGTATTTTACTTCAATAGGCATTTCACTACGTCCTTATCGATCACACCATTCAAGCCTTTTGTAGCGAGGGAATGGAGAATTTTTGCGAGTTCCATAATGCTTATTCTTTTTCCTGATTCGTGCCAGTAGGAAAGTGCCCCCATAAATGCTGATGTAAGATAAGCCGTAATATATTCACTGTTCTGGGCATTTTCCAGGGGCTTAAATACTTCACGGAACATTTTTGTAGCCGCATCAATAACTATAGCCCGAAAATTGGGATCGCCGTTCTTACCAATAAGCATGAACAGTTTATCATCATATAAAGCAAACACATCTACCATCTTTTTGGAAATAATTTCAAAGTTGTCAAAGCCACCTTCAATGATAGCGGTTTTCATTCGTTCCTGAAGGTCAGTAATAATATCGTTTTCTGCCTGTATCAATAAATCCGTTATGTCTGTAAAGTAAACATAAAATGTACTCCTGTTAAGTCCAGCTTTCTTTGTAATGCCACTGATTGTCACTTTGTCAATTCCCTGTATCGCAGCAAGCTCCCAAAATGCATCTATCATCGTCTGCCTCGTTTTGGCGGTTTGTATCGGTTGCTTTTTCATTCAAAGACCTCCTTATAGATTACCCAACAATATGGGATTCATTGTCGGTTGATGAAAAGATTATTTTGCGGTAAAATCATACAACACGTTGTTGGGCGAAGTCAAGAACTAAGAACCAACAACCAGAAAAGGAGTGATAATATGCCTGTCATCGAAGTGAACAATCTTACAAAAGATTATGGTCATGGCAGAGGTGTTTTTGATGTTTCTCTTAATGTAGAAAAAGGTGTTTGCTATGGTTTCCTTGGGCCAAATGGAGCCGGTAAAACCACCACAATACGACACTTAATGGGATTTTCAAAACCTCAAAACGGAACTACCAGAATACTCGGTCGGGATTGTTGGGATCATGCTACAGAACTAAAAGCTGAGATTGGTTATCTGCCCGGCGAAATTGCATTTCCAAAAGGACTGACGGGAACAGAGTTTCTGAATATGCAAATGAAAATGCACGGTATTGCGGATGATACTTATCTAAAAGAACTGCTTAAAAGATTTGAGCTGGAACCATCTATGAACGTAGATAAAATGAGTCTTGGTGTGCGTCGTAAATTAGCGGTTGTTACTGCTTTTATCCATGATCCGGATATTCTGATACTTGACGAACCGACTTCGGGACTTGACCCTGTGATGCAGCAATGTTTTATTGATTTTATTCTTGCAGAAAAGAAAAGAGGAAAAACGATTCTGCTTTCCTCACATATTTTTCATGAGATAGATGCAACCTGTGACAGGATTTCCATTATTAAGGACGGACGGATTGTTGCAGATTTTGTTGCAAATGAATTGAAACAACGGAGCAGCAAAATATACAGAGTTACTTTTGAAAATAAGAAATCATTCGATCGGTTTACATCGCTTGATTATACCTTTCATTCCAAGAATGAAAAGAAACTGTGGGCAAGGGTGATTATTCCGACGGAACAGATTAACAAATTGCTGGCGGATATCTCTGAGCTGGATGTGGTGAACTTTCAGGAGATTGTTTTTACTTTAGAAGATTATTTCATGGAATTTTATAAAAATGACCATGTATTTGAGGAGGTGCGATAATGAGTGATATCATCATTAAAACGGAACACCTTACCAAAGATTATGGAAATGGGCATGGCATTTTTGATATTTCCCTTGAAGTAAAAAAAGGAGAAGTGTTTGGATTTATTGGTACAAATGGTTCCGGTAAAACGACAACCATTCGTAATATGATGGGCTTTATCCGTCCGGATGGCGGAAATGTATCGGTTCTCGGTATGGATTCATGGGAACACTCCATTGATATTAAACCCTATGTGAGTTATGTGCCTGGCGAGATTGCTTTTCCAAAGCTGGCAAGTGGAACGGAATTTCTGAAATTGCAGGCAGAATATCTCGGCGTTACGGATTTTGATTATATGAACAAGCTGATAAAAATGTTTCAGCTTGATACTACCGCAAATCTAAAGCGTATGTCAAAGGGAATGAAACAGAAAACAGCAATTGTTGCGGCACTTATGGGTGACCGTGATATTTTGGTTCTTGATGAACCGACAACAGGACTTGACCCATTGATGCGAGAAGTATTCCTTGACCTTGTCCGTGAGGAGAAAGCCAAAGGAAAAACTATATTTATGTCAAGTCATATTTTTGAGGAGATTGAAGAAGTCTGCGACAGAGTTGCTATGATAAAGGATGGAAAACTGGTTGACCTGATTGATGTCTATGCTTTACGTCACGAAAAGAGAAAACATTTTATTGCAGTATTTGAAAAAGCTGAGGATATCAAGAGTTTTATCAGTGCATGTAACTATGCTGACTGCAAAGCAGATGATAATCAATGCAAGATTTGTATCGACATTGTAGATATAGGACGGCTTGTAAAGTTACTGACGAAATATAAGCTGATTTCCCTGTCTGAGGAACACGAAACCCTTGAAAATCGTTTCAAGAGCATATTTGCGAAGGGAGAATAACGAAATGAAAGTAAAAACAGCAAGGTTCTTTTCAGGACCGTTGATGAAACAGAATATAAAATCCAACTGGTTGCTTACAGTTGTGATTTGTATTGTACTTTGTATGATGACTACGGTTGTCAGTTTTGCAATGACTATTATGGGTAGTGAAAGAACCGTGACAGATGATAAAAAGGATGCACAGACAGAGTTTTATACACATTTGTTTGCAATTGCTTCCTATAATCAAATGACTGATGCCAAGCTTTCGGTAGAGGATTTTCTATCAGCAGAGGATAAAACAGTTTACGATACTGTGTTCAATAGGATGAGCCAGCAGTCAGAGGAAGCGGATTTTAGTTCAGAACAATTTTCTTCTGCTATTGATATTCTGAAAGATGAAAATGGTTCTGTTGACAGTTATGTAGCGCAGTTTGAATATGTTTATGCTTTGAGCGATGAGAAAGGCGTGTTCAGTGGGGAAGAACTGACCATTGACGATATGTTAGAAACGATGCTTTCAGCTATGGGACTTCCTGCTGACCGATTAACAAAGATGGCGGAGATGGATACGACCTCTATGCTCAATACGATGTATTTTACAGTTATGGGATTACTGCCAATTTTCATCTTTATCGTAATTGTCGGTAATTCCCTTATTGTAAATCAGGTGGACAGTGGCTCTATGGCATATGTTCTTGCTACTCCTACGAAGCGTTCGGCTGTTGCGAATACGCAGGCTATTTTCCTCGTAGTAACACCGATTATTATTTGTGCTGTGGGATGCATTGCTCGAAATATTGCATCCATCGTATTTACAGGAGAAACAAATGTAAAAATGTATATAGCACTTTATTTTGGAATGTACCTTTTAGCAGAGGCAGTGGGTGGTATCTGCTACATGGGCAGCTGTCTGTTCAATCAAAGCCGAAAAGCAACTGCTTTCGGTGGCGGTATTGCCGTATGGTTCTTCCTTGCATCACTACTAGGTATGTTTGGTGCGGAGGATATGGTGAATATGGGCATTGGTGTTGAAGAACTCGGCATATTCAATAAACTCACACTTGTGGGACTATACGATATTCATGCGCTTTCTACCGTAGGCAGTGCAGAAGTTGATTATTCATTCGTTTGGAAGCTTTGCGTTCTCGCAGGTGTAGCAATCGTTACTTATATAATCGGAAACATCCGTTTCCAAAAGAAAGATTTACCATTATAGGCTGTATAAAACTCCGGTACATTCTCGGAACCATGTGTTCTGACTGTACCGGATAATTCAGTCTTTCGGATGTCGGTTTCTTCGTTCTTACGGTTAATCTGATTTTGTAACTCGCTTCATATTTCTGCAACTACTCTGCAAGGCAACCCTGTCATTTCGGCATAGTTCATAGGGTATGTATGCGCTTTAAACAGACCTCCCTTAGTCATAACAGTGCCAAGATTGCAAAGATTTTCTACAATGAATACTCCATGGTCTGCGCAATGCTGATCCATTGGTGTATGTTCGCTTCCTCGTCTTACGCCTGCAAAATCGATTCCAATAATTGATACATATTTTCTCAAAAGTGCTTCCAGTAATTCATTAGAGAGCTGTGGGTGTTCTTTAAAATACCGCTTCGTTCCATATCCTTCATCTTCAATAAAGCCTGTATAGAAAGCAACAAACATATCCGTTGAAACCTTGTCAATATCTATATCTTTCACGTCGATATCTCGGTCGGTCACTGTTCTTACATCAAATACAATTCCATTTCGTTCAGTATATTCCAGCGGAAATTCTTTATTCATAACATCAAAGTGAGTTCCCAAATGTCCTACCAGAGTTTTTTTCTCGTTTCCTTGGGCATCAGTCACCATTTTAGGTGTAATTTTTAATGTAATATCAATTTTCATCTTCTTTTCCTCCCAGTACTGCTATATAATTCATTTTTGGGACTTCAACAATATTCGGTTTTTTCTTTGGCATATAAAATTCTTTGTATTCTTTTTTATAATCAAAGGCCATGTTTCTAATTCCCCTTTCTCCATTTTCATAGGAACCAACCCTAT
>JAQYAI010000111.1 GCA_029227655.1 bacterium
GCATCTTTAGTAACAGGATGTGGCGGAAGCAAAGATGCTTCAGGAGACGCAGGAAAAGAAGGAAGTGGTAAAGTTTATTACTTAAACTTTAAACCAGAAGCAGACGCAGCATGGCAGGATCTGGCTGCAAAGTACACAGAAGAAACAGGTGTAGAGGTCAAAGTTGTAACAGCAGCTTCAGGAGAATACGAAAATACGTTGACAACAGAAATGGGCAAGAGCAATGCTCCAACATTATTCCAGGTTGGTAATGAGACTGCACTTGCAACATGGGAAGATTACATTTATGATTTGGCAGATACAGATGTATACAAAGAAATGTCAACAACAGAATATAATCTCGAAGGTGACAATGGTGAAGTATACGCCATCGCTTACTGCTATGAATCATTTGGTATTATTACAAACAAAGCTTTATTAAAAGAAGCTGGATACGAAGTGTCTGATATCAAAGATTTCGAATCATTGAAAACAATTGTTGAAGATATTACAGCACGTAAAGATGAACTTGGATTCGCCGCTTTCTCTTCAGCAGGTCTTGACGATTCATCAGCATGGAGATTTACAGGACATCTTGCAAATATGCCATTGTTCTATGAATTCCGTGATGACAAAGTAGAGGCACAGCCAGCAACAGTTACAGGTGCTTACCTTGATAACTTCAAAAATATCTGGGATCTCTACATAAACAATGCAACATGTGAACCAGCACAGCTTGCAACAAAAACTGGTGACGAATCAGAAGCTGAATTCGGACAGGGCAAAGCAGTATTCTATCAGAATGGTACTTGGGAATATTCAAACTTAGTTCTTGATGAAAGCAAAGGCTTCAAGATGAATCCAGACGACCTTACTATGATTCCACTTTACTGTGGTGTTGACGGAGAAGAAGAATCAGGTCTCTGCAATGGTACAGAAAATTGCTGGGCAGTAAACAGCCAGGCTTCAGAAGCAGACATTCAGGCTACATTAGATTTCCTTAAATGGGTAGTAACATCTGATGAAGGTACATCAATGATGGCTGAACAGTTTGGAGCAGTTCCATTTAAGCAGGCAAAAGAAGCTACCAACGTATTCTGTGAAGCAGCAAACCAGTGCCTTGCAGATGGTAAATACAATGTAACTTGGGCATTTAACTATACTCCAAACGTAGATCAGTGGAGAGCTGGAGTGAAATCTGCGTTATTACAGTATTCAGCTAACGGTGGAGACTGGGCAGATGTTGAGAAAGCTTATGTAGACGGATGGGCTGCACAATATAAGGCACAGTAATCACTTGGAAAATGAGGGGGAGGGCATGTGCCCCCTCCTTTTTTTATACTTATACTTTTAGATGGGGATCAGCGTCAACAAATTATGTATGAAAAGGATGAGCTTTTATGAAGAAGAAAAAAAACAAGGCGTCAGCAGCGTCAGTAAATGGCCGGCTTGTATCGAAACCGATCCAAAGATGTTTTCCTATTTTTATGCTTCCAACATTTATTGCATTTTGTATTGGATTCGTATGGCCGTTTGTACAGGGAATATATCTTTCCCTTTGTAAGTTTACAACTCCGAAAAATGCCACATTCGTTGGAGTAGCCAATTATCTTACCGCATTACAGGATTCCGGGTTCCGGTATTCGTTTGGGTACACAACAATTTTTGCAATTGTATCGATCCTTTCAATTAATGTTCTTGCATTTATCGTTGCGTATTTCTTGACACAGAATATCAAGGGTGCAAATATTTTCCGTACCGTATTCTTCATGCCAAACTTAATTGGTGGTATCGTGTTGGGTTATATCTGGTCAATGATTTTTGACGGAATTTTACAGCGATATGGTACCTTCCTTTTAGCAGAAACAAAATATGGTTTCTGGGGTCTGGTGATCCTTATGTGCTGGCAGCAAGTCGGTTATATGATGATCATTTATATTGCAGGTCTGCAGAGTATCCCAGAGGATATGATGGAAGCTGCGAAAATTGACGGAGCAACCAAAATGCAGACATTGTTCAAGATTACAATTCCAAATGTAATGTCTTCTATTACCATTTGTGTTTTCCTGACTTTGACAAATTCATTCAAGTTGTTTGACCAGAACCTGGCGCTTACTGGTGGTATGCCGGTGAAATTCGGTGAAGGCGGCAGTATGGTAAATACCACGGAAATGTTAGCATTAAATATTTATTCTACATTCTATACAGGAGCAAACAGCCGAGGTATTGCACAGGCAAAAGCAGTGTTGTTCTTTGTTCTTGTAGCAATTTTAGCTTTGGCACAGCTTAAATTTACACGTGAGAAGGAGGTACAGCAATAATGAAAGAAAAAAGAGATTTTGGAAGTAAAATGTTAACTGTCATCTTTGCAGTTATCAGCGTTGTATATCTGATTCCTATTTTTGAAGTATTGATCAACTCCTTCAAAGCAAATTCATATGTAAATACAGAAACGTTTGCTTTGCCAAATTCAGAATCCTTTGTTGGCTGGGCTAACTACATCAAAGGAATGACATTTGGAAATTATCCATTTTTGAAGTCTGTATTCTTCAGTTTATTTATTACAGTTGTATCTACTGCATTAATTTTGTTGTGCACATCCATGGCAGCGTGGTATATTGTACGAGTAAACGATTTGTTCTCTAAGATTATGTATTATTTGTGCATATTCTCAATGATTGTGCCGTTCCAGATGGTAATGTTTACATTGTCAAGTACAGCAGATATGTTAAAACTGAATACACCGTGGACCATTCCAATCGTATATCTGGGATTTGGTGCAGGTCTGGCTGTGTTCATGTTTACCGGATTTATTAAGAGTATTCCACTCGAAATAGAAGAAGCGGCCGCCATTGATGGATGCGGAGCAATTTCTACATATTTTAAAGTTGTCTTTCCTATGATGAAATCCATCTTAATTTCAGTAGGTGTATTAGAGGTTATGTGGATCTGGAATGACTACCTGCTTCCATATCTGGTATTAGACAGAACAAAATACATGACAATTCCAATCCATGTACAGTATCTGAAGGGAAGCTATGGTACTGTTGACTTAGGTGCAACAATGGCAGTTATCATGATCAGTATTATTCCTGTCATTATCGTTTACTTATTCTGCCAGAAATACATCATTAAAGGTGTTGCAGCAGGTGCAGTAAAAGGCTAAAGAATAGGAGTGATGATCCGTATGACCATCAAAGATATTGCGAGGGAAGCGGGAGTGGCCGTTGGAACGGCCTCTCGTGTCTTGAATAACAATCCGAATGTTTCTGACGAGACGAGAAAAAAAGTGATGGAGGTGGTAAGGAAATACAACTTCCGGCTGAATAGTAACGCAAAACATTTGAAGCAGCAGAACAACGACGGGATTGCAATCATTGTCAAAGGTACGAAAAACATGCTTTTTGCCGATTTGGTAGAGACCTTGCAGGGAATGATCAAAGACAGAGGATTTGCGTGTCTGATCTATTATATAGATGAGGAAGAAGACGAGGTGCAGCAGGCGATTCAGATTTGCGTAGAGCGCCTTCCTATGGGAATCCTGTTTTTGGGAAGCAACCTAGAAAATTTCCGAAAAGGTTTTACCAATATCAAAATACCTTGTGTCATGGTTACGAATGCTGCGGAAACTTTGGGGTTTGAAAATCTTTCCAGTGTGAGTATTGATGATGGAATAGCCGCAAAGACGGTTGTGGAATATTTAATCGATTCGGGTCATCGAAGAATAGGAATTTTAGGTGGTGAAATGGAATACGAGAATCCGGCAAAGCGCAGATATGCAGGATGTAGATATGCGTTTGAGAGGTATGATATTCCATTTTCACCGGAAATACAGTTTGAGCAGGCGTGCTTTTCCCTGGAAAGTGGATATGAAGCTATGCTCAGACTGCTTGATAAAATGCCGGATGCCACAGCGGTGTTCGCCATTTCGGATGTTATGGCACTTGGGGCGATTCGGGCAATCCGGGATAGAGGGCTTCGTGTACCGGAAGATATTTCGGTCGTGGGGTTCGATGGGATTGAACTGGGACAATATATGGTCCCAAGGCTTACAACGATCAAACAGCCAAATGCTGAAATGGCAGAACGATGTGTAGAATTATTATTGCATTGTATTAGTAAGAAAACGGCAGCAAGGTATGAAAGAATACCATTTGAATTTTGGACTGGCGAGACAACAAAAGTTATAGACAAGGAGTGTGAAACAATTTGCGAAAAAGTGGGATTTTGATGCACATCTCCTCTATTCCGTCACCATATGGAGTGGGAACAATGGGAAAAGCAGCACGTGATTTCGTGGATTTTTTACAAGAGAGTGGGCAGTCCTGCTGGCAGCTTTTACCAATTTGTCTGACGAGTTATGGAGATTCCCCGTACCAGTCATATTCGACCTTTGCAGGAAATCCGTATTTTATTGATTTGGATGAATTGAAGAATATGGGTGTTCTGGAAGCAGCTGATTATGAAAATGTAGATTGGGAAAGTACGGAAGACAAGGTGAATTATGGTGTACTTTATCAGAAACGTTATCCGATTCTGCGTAAAGCAGCAGAGAATTTTTTAGAGGCACCAACAGAAGAATATGATCGTTTTTGTGAGGAAAATGAATATTGGCTTTCTGATTTTGCACTTTTTATGGCATTGAAGGAAGTACATGGAGGAAAGCCATGGAACGAGTGGGATGCCGGTTATCGCAACCGAGAGCAAGAGGCACTTGACCGGGCAAAAACAGAGCATGAAAAAGAAATCCTCTATTGGAAAGTTTATCAGTTCTTCTTCTTTAAACAGTGGTGGGCACTGAAGAAATATGCAAATGAAAGAGGAATTGAAATCATCGGTGATCTTCCGATATATGTATCTTTGGACAGCGTGGATGTGTGGGTATATCCAGAGCTGTTCCAGTTAGATGAAAACAGGGTTCCGGTAGAAGTAGCAGGATGCCCTCCGGATGGATTTTCGGCAGACGGACAGCTATGGGGCAATCCGCTTTATGCATGGGATTATATGGAACAGACGGGATTCCAGTGGTGGATAGACCGAATCAAATATATCTGCAGAGTATATGATGTTCTTAGAATTGATCATTTCAGAGGATTTGATTCCTATTTTGCAATTCCATATGGTGATACAACAGCCATGAATGGAAAATGGAAACAAGGTCCGGGCATGAAGCTGTTCCGCAAAGTAGAAGAAATGATCGGAAGACAGAACATTATTGCAGAAGATCTGGGATATCTTACAGACTCTGTAAAACAATTGCTGGAAGATAGTGGTTTTCCGGGAATGAAGGTTCTGGAACTGGCATTTGACAGTAGAGATGCAAGTGGAAACGAGTATTTACCACATAATTTTGTGAGAAACTGTGTTGCCTATGCGGGAACCCATGACAATAATACCATCATGGGATGGTTCGGGGATGTTTCGCCGGAAGATGCAGAGTATGCAAAAAAATATCTTCGTATAGGGGAAGAAGAGCCATACTGGGATATGATTTGTGCATTGTGGGAAAGCGTTGCTGACCTTACGATTGCACAGGCACAGGATCTTTTCGGACTTGGAAAAGAGGCACGTATGAACGAGCCGTCTACATTGGGAGATAACTGGTGCTGGAGAGCAAAGCCAGGCGTATTTACCCACGAACTGGCTGATAAATTAAGAACGATGACTGCTCTTTATGGAAGACTGAAATAAAGACAGGAAGAAAGCGATGAGGAAGTCCGGATTCGGACTTCCTTTTATTTATGAAAGGCGAAACATACATGGAACAATAAGACGTTTTAGTGTATAATAGACTAAATTGCAAAAAAAATTAACAATAACATCGGATAATCGATGTGGGATAAGGAGCGTGAACCGATTTGCGAAGAAGTGGTATTTTAATGCATCTTTCATCTATTCCATCTCCGCATGGAATAGGGTCCATGGGACAGGCAGCAAGAGATTTCGTAGATTTTTTACATGAGAGTGGACAGTCCGTATGGCAGCTTCTGCCAATCTGTCCGACGAGTTATGGAGATTCGCCATATCAGTCATATTCAACCTTTGCAGGAAATCCATATTTTATTGATCTGGATGAATTAAAAGAAATGGGTGTCCTTGAGGCAGAAGATTATGAAAATGTTGATTGGGAAAGCACACCAGACAAGGTGAATTATGGAACTCTTTATAAGAAGCGGTATCCGATTTTACAAAAGGCGGCACACAATTTTCTGAAAGCACCTACAGAAGAATTCTGGACCTTCTGCAGGGAAAATGAATACTGGCTTTCTGACTTTGCTCTTTTCATGGC
>JAQYAI010000112.1 GCA_029227655.1 bacterium
GTCTTTCCAGACAAAACTGTCATTCTCAAAAATCATATATCCCTTCCAGCTCTCTTCTTTTGGAATGGAAACAGAGCCTGGATTCATATAAATATAATCCTCATGTTCTACACATTTCGGTACATGCGTATGACCATGTAATAAGATATCACCTTTGTGAAGTGGTGGAAGATTCTTTTCATTGTAATTATGCCCATGTGTCGCATAAATCAATTTGTTTCCATCTGCCACAACACAATAATCTGCCAGAATCGGAAAATCAAGCACCATCTGATCTACTTCTGTATCACAATTTCCGCGAACACAAATAATATCCTGCTTGCGTGCATTCAATAATTCGATTACCTTTTTCGGATTATAATCCCGTGGAAGGTCATTTCTTGGCCCGTGATAAAGAATGTCACCCAACAGTAAAAGTCGCTCTGCTTTTTCTCTGTCATATGCCTCCAATAACTGCTTACAATAATATTCTGACCCATGAATATCCGATGCTATCAACCATTTCATATATTTCTTCTCCTTTTAAAGCCTTTTGCCACTGGCATCATCTATTATATATAATTCGTATCTATCTGTAAACTATCCGTACAAATTGCCCCGAACCTGCTTGACAGATTCTGACGTGTATTCTATCCTTTCATTAATTTATAGAAAGAACAGGTGAATCACTATGCAAAAAGAATTTCTTCAAACTTACATAAATCAAAATTTCGAAGCCACCCTTGAACTTTTGCGAAGTCTCTGCCACATTCCGGCTCCTTCTCATAAGGAACACGACAGAGCAAAGTTCTGCAAAAACTGGCTGGAAGATAACGGTGCAAAAGGGGTCTATATCGACGAAGCCCTGAACGTAATCTTTCCATTAAACTGTGAGAACAGCAATGAAATCACGGTACTCGCAGCCCATACAGACACCGTTTTTCCTGATATGGAACCACTTCCTTATCAGGAAGACGAAGAAAAAATCTATTGTCCAGGCGTAGGCGACGACACGGCCAGTCTTGCGGTCCTGATGATGACAGCCAAATTTTTTATTGAAAACCAGATTCATCCTTCCAAAGGCATACTATTCGTTTGTAACTCTGCCGAAGAAGGGCTCGGAAATCTCAAAGGAACCAGACAGCTGATGAAAGATTACGCAGGAAAAATCGCTCAGTTCATAACCCTAGACAGTAACTTGAATGTCATGAATACCCAGTGTGTAGGTTCTCACCGTTACCGCGTAGAAGTCACAACAGAGGGCGGACACTCGTTCCAGAAATTCGGCAATCCAAATGCAATTGCAGTGCTCTCCGATATCATCAGTAACATTTACCAACTCCAGGTTCCACAATTGGCAGATACCCGTACTTCTTACAACGTTGGAACGATTGAAGGCGGCACCTCGGTAAATACCATTGCCCAGAACGCCAGCATGCTCTGCGAATATCGTTCTGACAACAAAGAAGCACTGTCTATAATGCAAGAAAAATTTGAGAACATATTTGCATCTGCCGAAGCAGATGGGATCCAGATTCAGGTCGAAAAAATCGGTGACCGCCCATGCGCCAGACAGGTAGATGTCGATCGATTAAACACATTAATTTCTTCCTGCCACAAAATCATTGAAGAGGTAATCTGCGAACCACTGATCTTAAAATCCGCTTCTACTGACTGCAATATTCCGCTCTCCCTGGGAATTCCAGCCATCTGCATTGGAGTGTACCGCGGTGCCGGTTCCCACACCAGAGAAGAATGGGTAGAAAAGAAATCTTTAAAGCAGGGATTAGAAGTGGCTCTGAGAGTTGCGACTTTATTTTAACAAAAAATCGGTGGTTAGGAACTTCAAACGGTCCCCTCGCCACCGATTTCTTTATCACAGATTTTTCATGATCCACCCAAGGAGATCTTCATAGACATTCTGATTGTCCGTCTCATTCAAAATCTCATGGCGGTCACCCTCATACATCTTGATTTTCACATTCTTTGCGCCCTTAGCCAGATATCTTTGATAAACAGCTTTGACACCCTTTCCGCTTGCCCCTACTGGGTCTTCACTTCCCGCCACAAAGAAGATTGGAAGATCTTTCGGTATCTTTCCACTTTTCTCCTGTGCATTCATTTTTGCCATTCCATCAAACATATGGTAAAACGCATTTAAAGTAAATACAAATCCACACAATGGGTCATCATGATATCTTTTCACATTCTCTTCGTTTTTGGACAGCCAGCCCTTTCCAAGTTTTTTCTCAAAGTTTCCAACCACAAAACTGTTTGCAAAATCACTTCTGTATTCCCATCCCTTGAAAATTGCAAGCACTTTACACACCAGCTTGCCGGCACTTAACGCAATATCTGGCTGGTCTCCTGTTCCCATAATAATCGCGGCTGAAAGACCTTCACTGTAATTTCCAAGATACTGGCGCAGAAGGAAGGAGCCCATGCTATGCCCCATCATAAAATATGGTTTATCCGAATATTTCGCCTGTGTCATCTTTCTAATCTTATGTATATCTCCAATGACGCATTCATTCCCGTTCGGTTCATGGAAATATCCCATTTTTTCTGGTCCAGTCACGGATTTTCCATGCCCCAGGTGGGAGTGTCCTACTACATATATTCCATTGGCTGATAAATATGAAGCAAAGTCATCATAACGCACAATGTGTTCCGTCATTCCATGCACAATCTGAAGTACCGCCAGAACTTCTCCCTCTGGAATCCATTCCATTGCATGAATCTGAGTCATTCCATCTTTCGAAGGAAAATAAAATTCTTTTTTCATCTTTTCGACATTCCTTCCTATGCTTTATTCTTATTATAAGCCATATACGGAAGATAGCAAGAGAACAATTCTTTTATTTATCCATCACAAATACAAATTTCACTTCTCCGTCCATTCCATCGGAAATACCGCTAAAACTCTTGTATTCTCTTGACGCATCCAACATCTCATTCATTTTGTCCAAAAGCTTCTCCACATCTCCACCAAATACAGAAACCAATTTTTCAATTCCTTCTTCATTGAACTGAATCATTCCGTCCTGCAATTTGCCAGCTCCTTCATCCAGCTTTGTTACACCTTCGATGAGTGCACCAGAGCCCTGTCTAAGTGTTTCAAGACCAGCGGAAAGTGTTGCAGATCCATTTTTTACCTCTTCCGCACCTGACGCAAGGCTCTTACTTCCTGCTGCAAGGGCATTAGCTCCACTCTCTGCAGTTTTCAGGTTATCGCTTAAGCTCTTGCTTCCATCACTTACCTGTTTTGCTCCGCTGGCAAGAGCTGTCATTCCACCTTTCAGTGCTGCTGCCCCGCCATTTCCATCTTCTCCACTAAGAAGCATTCCGGTTCCCACGCTCAGCTGGTTTACCCCTGCATCAAGCGCCTGTGCCATCTCACTCATGCCAGCGTTCAATGATTCTGCTCCTTCCTTCAGTGGCCCGCTTAGTTTCGTACTTAGTGCGGATGCTCCTGCTCCAATCTGTCCCTGCTCACGAAGCTGATCTGCCAGTTCATCTGTTCCCTGGGCAATTACTGTTGCTGTCTGTCTCTGGGCATCAAGAACAAGTGCTACCTGCTGCAGACTGGCAATCACTTCATCAATCTTTGCATTTATACTTTCATCCGCATATGCTGCTTTGATTTGTTGAAGACTAGTAATCTGCTCATTGATATGTCCCGTAACCTGAGAAGGAATTTCCGCTGCGAGCTGCGTTGCTGCTCCTGACAGCTCCTGTGCCGCCTGTGCTGCGCTGCCAATTCCTTCCTGAAGCAAAGCAGCTCCCGATGCCGCGCTGTCAATTCCGCTCTGCAATGCCCCTGCGCCATTGAAAAGCTGTGCCATTCCTGCCGTAGCCTGTGTCTGA
>JAQYAI010000113.1 GCA_029227655.1 bacterium
TACAACAACAAACAAAAACGTCACATCTATGGAAAGAACAAAAGGATTGGTACAGATGGGAATCTTTTCTGCGCTGATCTTTGTTCTCGCATTTACGCCATTTGTGGGATATATTCCACTTGGCTTCACAAGAGCAACGATTATTCACATTCCAGTCATCATTGGATCGTTGATGCTTGGACCGAAAAAAGGAGCCGTGCTGGGAGGCGTATTCGGACTGACAAGCTTTCTGAATAACACATTCAATCCTACAATTACATCTTTCGTGTTCACACCATTCTATAGTCTGGGAGAATTCAGCGGAGGAATCGGAAGCATTATTATCTGTTTTCTTCCTAGAATCCTGATCGGTGTGGTCCCATATTTTGTTTATCGATTCGTTGTGAAAATCACGCACGAAGAAAAAGTATCTGCAGTCGGCCTTGCCCTTGCCGGAATCAGTGGTGCACTGACAAACACATTGTTAGTCATGAATCTGATTTATTTCTTCTTCAAAGATTCGTATGCGGCAGCAAATGGAGTGGCATCCGAAGCAGTTTATGGATTTATCATGGGAATCATCGGTGTAAATGGAGTTCCGGAAGCAATCGTAGCTGCGATCATTACGGTAATTCTTGGAAAAACATTGATGAGGAAAGGCGTAATGGAAAGGATGGGAGTCTAATTTGATTCTGGCAATTGATATTGGAAATACAAATATTGTAGTTGGATGTATTGATGAAAAGAAAACGATATTTATCGAACGTTTATCGACCATAAAAAATAAAATGGAAATCGAGTATGCACTTGACATCAAAGGAATTTTTGAAATTCATGGTGTAGAGGTAAGGGAACTGGAAGGTGCGATCATCAGCTCCGTTGTTCCACAGATTACCGGATTAGTAAAAGACGCATGTGAAAAAATCATAAATAAAAAAGCAATGGTAGTTGGCCCTGGAATTAAAACAGGGCTGAATATCATGATTGACAATCCGGGACAGCTGGGAAGTGATCTGGTAGCTGATGCGGTGGCAGGGGTTGCCGAGTACAAAGCACCGATGATTATTTTCGATCTCGGGACAGCTACCACAGCCAGTGTCATCAATGAAAAGGGAACATATATCGGTGGCTTTATTATTCCGGGAATGCACACTTCATTGAATGCACTTACAGCAAATGCATCACAGCTTCAGGGAATCAGCCTGGATGCCCCGAACCGCCTGATTGGAAAAAATACGATTGAGTGTATGAAAAGCGGAATGATTTACGGGACGGCGGCAAGTCTGGATGGAATCATTGAACGTGTAGAAGAAGAACTTGGACAGCCACTCACCGCAATTGTAACAGGAGGACTTGCAGAGAAGGTGCTGCCGTTCTGTAAAAAAGAGCTGATTTGGGATGATGATCTTCTTCTGAAGGGACTGCGCATTATTTATAATAAGAATAAAGAACATAAGATGTAAGGGGATGCGGTTTATGTACACATATCGAATGCGAATTGCCTACGATGGAACCAGATACCGGGGATGGCAGAAACAGAAAAATACAGATCAGACCATTCAGATGATCATCGAAAAAGAGCTGAGTCATCTGTGTGAGAGCAGTGTCGTGATCAGTGGATCTGGCAGAACGGACAGCGGGGTACACGCATTCGGTCAGGAAGCCAGTTTTCGTGTAAAAAAGGAACTGGAAACAGAACGTGTAAGGAAAGAACTGAACAAGAAGCTCCCCGATGATATCCGTGTTCTTGCATTTACAGAAGCACCGGAAGGTTTTCATGCGAGAAAAAGTGCAGTGGGAAAATGTTATGAATATTATGTGGATCTTCAAGACAAAGCTGATGTGTTTTCCCGAAGATATTCTTATCATTTTCCAAGAAAAATCGATGTAGCTGCGATGAGAGAAGCGGCAGAATACTTAAAAGGGATTCATGATTTTTCCAGCTTTACCGATGGAAAGGACATCGATGACACTGTGCGTACGATAGAAGAGATTCAAATCCAGAAAGAGAAAGAAAGGCTCATTCTTACGTTTTATGGAGATGGATTTCTGTACCATATGGTCAGGATTCTGACGGGTACATTGTTATGTGTAGGAACCGGGCAGATCGCACCAGAAAAAGTAAAAGAGATTCTTTTGTCGAAGGACCGCAGACAGGCAGGATTTCCGGCTCCGGCAAAAGGATTGTTTTTAAAAGAAGTATACTATGAAGAAAGAGGATAGAAATTTGAAATTTATATCGTGGAATGTAAATGGAATCCGCGCCTGTGTGCAAAAAGGATTCTTAGATATTTTTAAGGAGCTGGATGCAGATATCTTCTGCCTGCAGGAAACAAAGATGCAGGCAGGGCAGCTGGATCTTGATCTTCCAGGTTACCATCAGTATTGGAATTATGCAGTAAAAAAGGGATATTCTGGAACTGCGATCTTCACAAAGAAAGAGCCGCTTTCCGTGGCATATGGAATTGGAATCGAAGAACATGATCAGGAAGGCCGCGTCATCACGCTGGAATTTGATGATTTTTATTTCATTACCGTGTATACGCCGAATTCACAGAATGAGCTTGCAAGACTTCCTTATCGTATGAAATGGGAAGAGGATTTCCTTGCATATCTCAAGAAACTGGAAGAAAAGAAGCCAGTCATTTTCTGTGGAGACCTTAATGTTGCCCACAAGGAAATTGATCTTAAGAATCCAAAGACGAACCGGAAGAATGCCGGATTCACAGACGAAGAAAGAGAGAAATTCTCCGTGCTTCTGGAAAATGGATTCATAGATACCTTCCGGTATTTTTATCCGGACCAGGAAGGTATCTATTCGTGGTGGTCTTACCGGTTTAAGGCAAGAGAGAAGAACGCAGGGTGGCGTATCGACTACTTTGTGGTGTCAGAGTGCCTGAAAGACAGACTGGTGGATGCAAAGATCCATACGGAAGTATTCGGTTCCGATCACTGTCCGGTGGAGCTGGAGGTTAAATAAATCCCCCATCGATTCCTATGATTTGCCCCGTCATGTATGTCGGGGCATTTGCTGTCTGCCATACAAGCTCTGCCACCTCTTCCGGGGTAGCAAAACGTCCGGCAGGGATTTCTTCGGCAAGAGCAATTTTATCTTCTTCACATAACAGGTCGTTCATCGCAGTATCTATGACGCCGCAGGCAAGAGCATTTACCTGAATATTGCTTGGAGCAAGTTCTTTGGCCAGCGCGCGGGTGAATCCGTGGATTCCGGATTTGGCGGCAGAATAAGCCACTTCGCAGGAAGCACCAACGGTTCCCCACATAGAGGAAATGTTGATGATACGGCCTGATTTCTGTGAAACCATATATGGAAGCGCACTGCGGCAGCAGTAAAAGACGGAAGAAAGGTTCGTCTGAATAATCCGGTCCCATTCTTCATCTGTCATGTCAGTAAGAAGTCCCATGTAGGCGATACCTGCATTATTTACCAGCACATCCAGTCCTCTGGAAACTTCGGAAATTTTGTGGAACATCTGATGCACATCCGAAGGATTACTGACATCTCCGGGAACGAGTGTGCAGTTGGTATTATATTTCGACTGAATCAGTTTTTTCACTTCTTCTAATGTATCTATGGATCTATTTGCATTTAAAAATACATGGTAACCTTCTGCGGCAAAACGGAGAGCTACCTCTTTTCCAATGCCGCGGGAAGCACCTGTGACGAGTATGGTTTTCATTTTCATATTTTCTCCACTGTTACTATTTTTGTTTTAATTATACATGTAAATTCTTGTTATTTAAAGTGGTAAGTGCTATGATTATTTTGTATTGTTATGGAAATAAACGATACGAGACATGCTATATAAAGATGCTTTTACACAGAATAAGAGGAGAGAATCTATGGTAAAAAAAGCCATTGAATTTGCGACACAGGCACACGAGGGACAATTCCGCAAGGGGACGACAAGACCTTATATTGTACATCCTCTGGAAGTTGGAGAAATCGTGGCAACGATGACGGATGATGAGGAAATCATCAGTGCGGCAATTTTGCACGATACGGTGGAAGATTGCGACGGAGTTACTGTAGAAATGATCGAGGCGGAATTTTCAGCGAGAGTAGCGAATCTCGTCGCTCAGGAAAGCGAGGACAAATCAAGGAGCTGGGAAGAGAGAAAAGGCGCTACGATAGAGCGTATGAGGATTGCACCCAGGGCGGTGAAACTCATTGGTCTTGGGGACAAGCTTTCAAATATGCGTGGAATTGATCAGGATTATCAGGAAGTCGGAGAAGAGGTGTGGAATCGCTTCCGAAAGAAGGATAAGAACATTATCGGCTGGTATTATAAGGGGCTGAGGGATTCGTTCAGGAGCGAATTTGATGGAGAACCGGCATATACAGAATATAGCAAATTAGTAGAAAAGGTTTTTGGAAAATAGAATGAAGAAGATATTAATGATTGGAACAGGTGGGACCATTGCGTCAAGACAGACAGAACAGGGGCTTGCGCCAGGACTTACACCGGAAGATATTTTGTCGTACATACCGGCGGTAAAGGATGTATGCGAAGTGCATACGATGCAGGTGTGTAACCTTGACAGTACCAATGTGACGCCGGAGCACTGGAAAATGATGGTGAAGGCGGTAGAAGAGAATTATACAAAATATGACGGTTTCGTGATCTGCCACGGGACAGACACACTGGCATATACAGCATCGGCTCTATCTTATATGATTCAGGACTCGGCAAAACCGATCGTTGTGACCGGTGCGCAAAAGCCAATTAATATGGATGTGACAGATGCAAAGACCAATCTTCTGGACAGTTTCATTTATGCGGCTGATGATGAATCGCAGAATGTAAATATTGTATTTGATGGGAAGGTAATCGTAGGGACACGTGCCAGAAAAGAACGCGCCAAGAGCTATAATGCATTTTCAAGTATTAACTTTCCATATCCGGCCGTTATTCAGGATGGCATGCTCGTGCGTTATATTCCGGAAGTGTCATGCACTGGCAAAGTGAAGTTCTATTATGATATGGAAGAAAGTGTTTATGTTCTGAAGCTTATACCGGGAATGAAACCGGATATTCTGCCATTTTTATTTGAACATTATGACTGCCTTGTTATTGAAAGCTTTGGTGTGGGAGGAATTCCCCAGAGCCTTGTGCAGGCATTTTATGAGGAAATGGAGAAATGGACTGCCAAGGGCAAATTCGTTGTTATGACAACGCAGGTCGCTAATGAAGGCAGCCATATGACCGTATATGAAGTTGGAAAACAGGTAAAACAGGATTTCAATCTGATCGAAGCCTATGATATGACACTGGAATCTGTAATCACGAAATTAATGTGGCTCATGGGAAAGAAACATCTTGACGAGCAGGAAATGAGACGCTTGTTTTACAAGACAATTAATCATGACATCCTGTTCACAAAAAGAATATCGGATGAAAAATAAAGGGCCTATCAGGAAATTAGATAGTTCTACAAAGGGGAGGTTGTGACTCGTACGAGTCATAATCTCCCTTTGACTTTTCTTTTATGATGATTTCAAGGAGGCAGCTTATGACTTATAGAATATTAGCTGTTAACGATGATAAAAGCCAATTTGCACCAGAGCCTTTTTGTAATAGAGTTTTTATGCTAGTGTGTACCTACTGCATTGTAGTTCTTCCTTATATCTATCAGGGAGTGCGCAACAATCTGAATGCCGTTCATGCTCCGCGTCTTCTGGAGGCGGCACAGATGTTGGGAGCCGGCAAATTCTATACATTCTGGAAAATTATTTTACCCAATATTGTGAATGGAATTATGGTTTCTGCAATGCTTGCACTGGCCATTGTCTTTGGCGATTTTGTAATTGTGAATACGCTTGCAGGTAACTATTTCCCTACTGGTCAGATGTATTTGTATGCGGTGATGAAGCAGTCGGGACAAAAAGCGAGTGCAGTGATTGTACTTTTGTTCCTTGTAACATTGCTAATTTCACTGGTAGTTTTCAACTTGCAGAAAAATAAAAAGAAGGGCAGTTTGTGATCTTGCTCGGACCTTCTGGATGCGGAAAAAGTACACTTTTGCGCTGCCTTTCTGGGCTGGAAGAAATCTCTTCCGGACAGATTCTCATGGACGGGAAAGATATCACCAATCTGGAACCAAAGGACAGAAATATTGGAATGGTTTTTCAGCACTACAGCCTCTTTCCAAACATGACAGTGGAAGAAAATATTGCATTTGGATTGAAGATGAAAAAGAAACCGGAAGAAGAGATTAAGAAAAAAGTAAAAGAAGCCATGGAGATGGTAGAACTTACCGGCAAAGAAAAAGAATATCCAGACAACCTTTCCGGAGGACAACAGCAGCGTGTGGCGCTGGCGAGAAGTATTGTGCAGCAGCCGAAGGTTCTCCTTCTGGATGAGCCACTGAGTGCCATTGATGCAAAGCTTCGAAAGTCTCTTCAGAACAGTATCCGTGAAGTACATAAAAAGCTTGGTCTCACTTCTATCTTTGTAACGCATGATCAGGATGAGGCTATGATAATGTCAGATACGATTCATCTGTTTCATGAAGGAAAAATCGAACAGTCTAGTAATCCGATTGAAATGTATACTTCACCGGTTAGCAAATTCGCAGCAACATTCATTGGAAATTATAATATTTTATCAGAAAAACAGTTTCAAACGGTTACCGGTCATGCCATAATCGCACCAGAGGGTATTGCCATTCGTCCAGAAACGCTTCCGGAGCTTAGAGCCTGCAGTGCTGTTTATGGTCCCATTGCTTTGGTGCACTTTGATGCACATTATGATACTATTCCAGAATATTTTGGAAAGCCTTATAGTCATGGAACACCTTTTTACCATGCAGCAAAAGAAGGACTGGTGGATACTTCCTGCTCTATTCAGCTTGGTATCCGGGAAGGACTGTACGGATCAGAGGATGCACAAAACTCAGCCAATCTAGGCTATGAATCTCTGAAAGCGTCTGAAATGCACCACATGACATCTGAGGAAATCATTCGAAAAGTTTATGAGCGAACAAAAGGAACAAAAGTTTTTCTGACTTTTGACATTGACTTCCTGGATCCGGCTTATGCTCCCGGAACAGGTACTCCTGTACAGGGTGGATTTTCCACCTGGGAGGCTCTGGAACTGATTCGGGGATTGAAAGAATTGGATATTGTAGGATATGATATAGTAGAAGTTGCAC
>JAQYAI010000114.1 GCA_029227655.1 bacterium
GACTCTGAAGCTTACAGACGCCGTATCAAACGAGGCGCCTGGCGGAATCTGGGAAGTACTTAGCAACCTTATCACGAACATGGTACAGAACCCTATTTCTTCTATGATCAATGCCAACTACATTGGAATTCTTACATGGGCAATTATTTTCGGTCTCGCACTGAAAAACATTGCTTCCGATCAAACGAAAGAAGTATTGACTAATATTTCAGATGCCGTATCACAGGCCGTCCGCTGGATCATCAGTCTTGCACCTTTCGGTATTATGGGACTTGTATTTAACTCTGTATCTTCCAATGGACTCGCCATTTTCTCAGATTATGGAAAATTACTTGTTGTATTAGTAGGATGTATGCTGGCCGTTGCACTCATCATCAATCCGCTCATTATTTTCATCTGTCTGAGACAGAATCCATATCCATTAGTATTTAAATGTTTGAAAGAAAGCGGAGTGACAGCATTCTTCACCAGAAGTTCTGCGGCAAATATTCCTGTAAATATGCAGCTCTGTGAAAAGCTTGGTCTGGATAAGGATGTCTATTCGATTTCCATTCCACTTGGTGCAACCATTAATATGGACGGAGCCGCAATTACCATCACCGTTATGACCTTAGCAGCTGCACATACATTAGGAATTTCCGTGGATATTCCAACCGCCATTGTACTTTCTGTACTCGCTACATTAGCAGCCTGTGGTGCATCTGGCGTTGCCGGTGGTTCTTTGCTTCTGATTCCTATGGCATGTTCTTTATTTGGTATCAGTAATGATATCGCAATGCAGGTCGTTGCCGTTGGTTTCATCATCGGTGTCATTCAGGATTCCGTGGAAACAGCGCTCAACTCTGCAGGTGATGTAGAATTCGCTGCTACAGCCGAATATACAGAATGGAAAAAACAAGGACGCAAAGTCGAATTTAAATGGGATAACTAAAGCGATATCCGGGTCTAACTCAAGGCCCGGATATTTTTGTATTGAAAACTATTCTTTTTCTTCCACTTTCACCATCCGGTATCCAATCCCGATATGAGTCTGGATATATTGCGGAGAATCTGGATTCTTTTCCAGTTTTTTACGCAGTGTCGCCATAAAGACGCGAAGGGAAACCACATCATTTTCCCAACTGCTGCCCCACACATTCTGTGTAATATATTTATGTGTCAGTACTTTTCCCGTATTTTTTGCGAGAAGGCACAATAATTTATATTCTATCGGTGTCAGATGTAGCTCTTCCTCATTCAGAAATGCACATCCTGACACATAATCGATGCGCAGTGCTCCATTGATAAACACTGCCTGCTGCATACTGTTATTCTGTATCAGTGCAAGCCTTCTTTGTGTCACCCTAAGTCTTGCCAGAAGTTCTTCCACAGAAAATGGCTTTGTAAGATAATCATCCGCACCTGCATCCAGCGCTGAAATCTTATCCGCATCCTCACTTCTCGCACTGATTACAATGATTGGCACATTGGACCATCTTCGGATACTGGCAATGACCTCCACCCCATCGATATCCGGAAGTCCCAGATCCAGCAATATAATCTCCGGATTGTGGGACGCCGTCTCCATAATGGCAGATTTCCCATTTTCAGCTGTAATATACCGGTACTCATGCGCCTCTAACGTCGTAGTGATCAGATTCCGTACCGGAACATCATCTTCTACTACCAGAATTGTAAGTTTATTCATTTAATGTCACCTCTCCTAATGGAAGTGTGAAATGAAAGACTGCACCGGACGGCTGATTATCCGTCACATAAATGGTTCCTCCGTGCGCCTCGATAATCGCCTTGCAAAGATACAGTCCAAGGCCAAGGCTACGTCTGTTATCTACAATCTTCTTTTCACCACAGTAAAATTTATCAAAAACCTTCTTTTTCTCTTCATCCGAAATACCCTTTCCATTATCAGAAATTGATATCTCTGCCATTTTATCCTCTTTCTTTGCTTCTATTTTAATGGAGGTTCCCTCCGGTGTATATTTTATCGCATTATCTACAATATTGACGATCACCTGCATCACCAGTCTCGCATCCGCTTTCACAAGAATCAGCTCATTATTGGATTGCACGGAAATCTGATGTTTCGACTTCTGTCGATCGATGTGTTTCATTGCCTCTTCCAGAATGTCGCTCAACACTTCCGTCGAAGTGCACAGAATCATACGTCCCTCTTCAATACGCGTCGCATACAGCAGATTCTCCACCAGATTATTAAGCCACAAGGAATCTTCATAGATATCTGTGTAAATGCGTTTCTTGGTCTCTTCACTGAAATTATGTCCATTTGATATAAGATTGCTTGCATTTCCAGAAATTGTTGTCAGTGGTGTGCGAAGATCATGAGAAATCGTCCGGAGCAGATTCACACGAAGCTGCTCACTCTCTGCCAGGACTGCCGCCATTTCCTTCTCCCTCGCATTCTTTTCATTTTCCAATGCAAGCGCAGATTCTCCAAGAATCGAAATCAAAATATCATGCTCAAAAGCGTCCGGCGGTGCATCCTGCGCCTCGATTCCAATCACACCATAAACTCTCTCATTGACTCGCAATGCAAAATACATATATTCTGCATCCGGAAGTGTACTTGTAGTCGCACCGGCAAAGTGATTATTTTCAAACACCCAGTTCACGACTTTTTTCTCATTCTCATAATCATAACATTGTTCTGTATTTTCATCTTTCTTAAAGAAGTGTGGTTCCTGCAATTTTTCATTTTCCACATCATAAACAACAATATTCCTGCCCAGCAGTTTCATAATCTGTACTGCAGTAATATGGAGAATTTCATCATGATCCTTCGCTTTCGATAACAGCTGGTTAGCATCAAAGAGAATCTTTGTACGGTATGCAATCCAGGCGGCATGACCTGCCTGTTCTTTGTAACGTATTGCGAATGTTCCCGTGACAAATGCCGTCAGAAACATAACTACAAAAGTAACCGGATATCCGGTTCCATAGGCTGTCAGCGAAAATCTAGGAATCGTAAAAAGATAGTTGAAAATAAACACACTGGCAATCGAGGATGACAAACTATACACAAGATGTGATGTCACGATTGACGTAAGCAGTACTCCGAGAATATATACCATGATAATATTGGACTCTGTAAAACCAAGTCCGGCAAAAAGCAGACTAAGCATTGTTGCTCCTGCCAGAATGGCAAGACTTTTCAGGATATTCCAGAATACACTCCTGCATGTAACCTGATGATACGCTTTACGGTAAAATTCTTCATTCGTATGTTCTGTTTCTCCCATGCTATTTTCCTCCTCATTATCCGAATTGATTTTATCACAGACTATTCTTCATCGCTATGCTTTTTCTTCGTCCTCTTCAGATTCTTTGAGAAAAATCGTCCCGCCTTGTCCGCTATGGAAAATCCATAAATCATAAATCCAATTGTTGCCGCAAGAAGCAGTAAATCTCTCATAAAATCACCCTTTCCCCGGATACCTGCGCATTATATATGAAAATACTTCTGAATTGCCTTCTGTCGTCCCAACACTAAAATTGAGTTTTCTTTGGAAAGATTTGTTTCTGGAGTAATGTTCATATTCAGGATTCCATTTTCTCTGATTCCTAAAATATTAATTCCAAATTTTTGACGAATATTGAGTGTTCCAATTGTTTTTCCGCACCATTCTTTTGGAATATCCAGTTCAAAAATAGAGTAATCATCATCTAATTCTACATAATCTAAAATATGATCCGCTGTATATCTGATTGCCGTCCATGAGGCGAGCTGTTTTTCCGGATAGACCACTTCGTCTGCTCCATTTCTCAAAAGGAATTTTGCTTGAACATCTCTTGATGCCCTGGCAACGACCAATTTTGCTCCCATCTCTTTTAAGAGCGATGCTGTCTCCAGTGAGCTCTGAAAATCGTCTCCAATTGCAACGATACAAACATCATAATTTCCCACTCCAAGTGAAGAAAGGAAATCCTCACTGGTACTGTCTCCAATCTGTGCATTTGTCACATAATGTAAGACCGCATCTACCCGCTCTTCTCTGTTATCGATTGCCATGACCTGATGCCCCATTTCGTTCAGTTTCATGGCCACATGTCTTCCAAATCTTCCTAATCCAATTAATAAAACTGATTTCATTCTCATTTCCTCCTGCTGTTTATCCTACTGTCACTTTCTCTTTCGGCAATCTGGACGTATTTCCTTTATTCCCTGCTACCGCTGCAAAAATCAGTGTCAGACCTCCAACTCTTCCCATATACATCAGCACAATCAAAATGGCTCTTGAAATTTGTCCCAGTTTTGTCGTGATTCCAAGTGTCAAACCGACGGTTCCGATTGCAGATGCCGTCTCAAAAAGACAGGTCAAGAGTGGAAGCTTTTCAATGGTACTGATTACACATCCTCCGGCAAGAAACAGGGACAGATACATTGTCAAAATCGTTGCTGTAATTCTGATCGTACCATCTTCAATACGTCGCCCAAAAAAATGGGTGTGTTCTCTGCGTCTGAATACAGAAACTGACGTAGAGAGCAATACTGCAAATGTCGTTGTCTTCATACCACCTGCGGTTGACCCAGGGGAGCCTCCGACCAGCATTAACATGATCATGATCATAAGACCCGTTTCCGTAAGAAGTGTCAGGTCCAATGTATTAAACCCGGCCGTTCTGGTGGTCACGGACTGGAAAAGTGATCCCAGAATTCTTTCCCCCAATGTCAGATCTGCAAATTCACACATGAAAAAGTAAAACGCTGGCAACAGTATCAACCCAGCTGTCACTGATAAAATAATTTTGCTCTGCATGCGGTATTTTCTAAAATGTAATTTGTTTGTGACAATATCGTCCCATGTCAGGAAACCAAGACCACCGCTTACTATCAACAACATAATGACGATATTAATGACAGGATGTCCCACATAATATGTAAGCGATGTATATGGTGTGCGAAATCCCATCAGATCAAACCCGGCATTACAGAATGCAGAAACCGAATGGAAAACTCCATACCATATTCCTTTCCATACTCCCATTTCTTTACTGAACACCAGCATCAGTGTCAGTGCTCCTACAAGTTCAAATATCAGTGTCATTTTCAAAATGAAACCTGTCAGCCTTACAATTCCGCCAACTTTATGTGCCGAAATCGCTTCCTGCATTGTGCTTCGCTGCTTCAGAGAAATCCTCTTTCCAGAAAAGATTTCAATGATGACTGCCACTGTTATAATTCCCATTCCACCTATCTGAATCATAAGAAGAATAATAATCTGTCCGAATAAAGACCAGTAGGTAGCCGTATCCTGTACCACTAATCCAGTCACACAGACGGCTGATGTTGCAGTAAATAATGCATCTGCGAACGACGCCCCATTCCCGTCCGCCGTTGCAATCGGAAGCATAAGTAAAAGACTTCCCGCCAGAATGACCCCCGCAAATCCGAGAATAATGATCTGTGCAGAAGATAATTTCCTCATTCTATTCATAAAAATTTCTCCCATTTCTCCGTTCTTCTTAGCTTCATTCTCACATCTTGTCCATAAAGTTTGCGTTAATAAGATTCATCTGACATAAAGATTGCATTAAGATTTCTACAAAAAAAACTATCATCTAATTTCCATTAAAATGATAGTTTAAGCTAAGACTATTCTTTTTTGAGACCTCTTCCTGTCTTCTTTCATCACTTCTCACAAATTTGTTAATTTCTTGAACACTTTTCTGCATCTATCGCAAGCACCAGCATCAGTGTGCTCAGCGCATCCTGAGGATGATTTACATCAATCACATAGGTATCTGTCCAGTTGAACAGCTGCTTCGATACTTGTGCGACCTGCCGCCTGGATACATTCAAAATGTCATAATCCCATTCCATAAAATTACCTTCCACATGCCAGCCATTATAATCAATATTATATCTTGGTTTGAAGAAACTGAATTCTTTACTGATACATCCAACATATTTTTCTTCTTCATAAATCTCAAATTTAGGAAGCATCGTGAAAATCCTTTCCTGAACCGTCCCAACTTCATTTCCATTTACATCATAGATTTTCAGACAGTGCCCCCACGAAAGCTGTCCTTTTACCGTATAAACTGTATTCCCAGCCTCATCATAAATATCATAACTGTCAAACCATGAAAATAATCTCTGTTTAAATAATAATTTCATCCATTTCCCTTTCCTATTCATTCAATAACCGCTTCAGCAAATATTCACGATTATTAATGAACATCTCTGTGACCTGATAACTCTCTGTCTCCATATAATCACATTCGTGAATCACACCATCATCGAATGACAAGATTTGAGCATCTGGAACGCCCAGCAAAATTGGTGAATGACTGGCAATAATAAACTGTGCATCCTGTCCTGCCAGTCTGCTGATCTCAATCAACAGTGTGAGCTGTCTTTGCGGGGACAACGCCGCCTCTGGTTCATCCAGCAGATACAGTCCATGTGGGCGAAAACTGTTCTGTGCCAGTGCAAGGAAACTTTCCCCGTGAGACTTTTCATGATACCTTGCGGACGGATGCTCCACATCCGCATAATCTTCTTCTTTTGTTGCCACATTATAAAAGCTTTCTGCTCGAAGAAAATAACTCCATCCCGGCTTTTCAAATCCTTTGTTCAATTTGATTGCATTGTGAAGTTCTGAATGAGAATCATAGGTTGAAAATGAATAATTTCTGCTTCCGCCTTCCGGATTAAACCCATAAGCCACCGCAATTGCTTCCAGAAGCGTTGATTTTCCAGTCCCATTTTCTCCGACAAAAAAGGTTATATTCTTGTTAAACTCCAGGCTTCCTTCAAATTGTAAAGCCGGAATTCTTCTCAGATAACTGTAATTGCTGATTCTATCCCATTCAATGGTCACATTCTTAATAAATCTGTGATTCAACATTTCCGCCCTCTTATATTCGTTCAAATCCTAAATATCTCGTTCCTTGAAATGTCAGTTTCCCATAATCTCCTTCTACTAACATTCCAAACTCACTTCCAGTAACTGCAAATTCTACTCTGTCTCCACTCTCGACCTGAAACGTCACATAATACCAAGTTGAATATGTAGTATCCATTCCACCATTGGCATGATTGTGATGATGATGGCTCACATCCTCACGTTTTGCAACTACAGTTGCTTCAACCGTCAATCTCGGTGAATTATTATTCTTATTCCACTGTCCAATTACTTTGATAAATACAAAAATGAATATTCCGAAAATCAAACAGAACATTAAGAAAAACATAATTTCAAATCCGCCACCCCAAAAGAAACTATTCATCATATGCATCACCTCATATTGCTTTTCTTTTATTTTATCATCTGCATATTCATACCACAATAGCTTAACTTCTCATTTTATCCTTATAGTAAATGTCGGAACGGACGAATCACCACCTGCAAAACTCTATAAAACATCTTTTTCTTGCCTGTAAGTTCTTTTTTTATATAGGAAGCTCCTTTTGTTTCGGTTCCATCTGATTTTACTTCCACGCTCTTTTCTATATAAGTTTCATTCATTTCCCGAATATGCGTATTTAATTCTTCACTATCGATCACCAGCATTAATTCCGTATCCAGATAGGTACTTCGCATATCGAGATTGTAAGATCCTACAATAGAAATATTGTCATCGATCAAAACAGTCTTTGTATGCACTGCATGCTCATTCATAAGCTCATACACGTCGCAGCCTGTCCCAATTATTTTTTCTTTATTATTCAGGTAATCTGTACATCCCCACGGATTTGAACCTTTTTCTACTGCGTTCAATATAATCTTCACGTCTGCACTATTTTCCACTTGCTCTAAGGTTTGATACATATAGGGATTACAAATCACATATGGTGTCTGAATCATGACATCTTCACTGTCTTTTGCCAATTTTCTAATCGCAGAAAGCATTTGTGGGGCTTTCCGATATGCACCTGTTTCATTAGAAATCAGGGTAATCTTATTCACCTTAAATGTTTCTTCCTTCCACCCTGAAAATTGTTCTATATTTTCATATTTTCTCAGCAATTCTTCGTAACATTTCTGAAACATTTCATATTGTTGTTCCCGAATCGTTTCCTTTAATTTCGGGTCTTCCTCCTGCACACACGGTTCTTCCCATATCTGCCCGAAATAATCTTTTAACTGCTGTAAAGATTCTCCCTTGCCCGGCTCGGTCTCATAAACAAGAATATCCCGATCAATATTAATTCCTTTCTGATAATTTCCAAGAAAAATATCATTTGTATTCCGTCCGCCGAGCATATACATATGATCATCAATAATCAGATATTTGTCATGCATCCGGTAATTGACTTTATAAATATTTTTCAGACATAACGGGTTGTAGAACCGGACTTCTACATTTTCATGTGCACATAATGCATGAAACGTATTGCTTCTATCCAAATAAAGTGGTTTGTAAATCCCATCCACCAGAATTTTCACATTCACTCCGCGTTCTGCCGCAGTATATAGAGCTGCCATCATATCTGTACCGCTCTCATCCGCACGCAGATCAAAGGTTGCCAGAACAATCGATTTCCTGGCATTTTCAATCATGCGCAGACGCCACAAGAGTGCTTCTTCATTATTATCAATGCAGAGAATTCTTTCACTACTGACAGATTCTGACTCAAATTCTGTGTCTCTGACCATTTTCTCATACTCTGGGTCTGTCTTTCTGTGAAAAGCAGGCCATATAATATCTGCTCCAAGGATAGAAAAAACAAAACACAGTAATACTACGCCAATCACCTTTTTCATTTGCTTCACTCTTTCTCTTTTATATCTTTCTCATTATATGGTGAAAAGTATTATATCGTTTCCATTTCTTTTTTCAATAGATTTTATAGTCTTTTCACAGACTTTAGAATTTATTTCAAATACTGCCAGAGCTTGCGCATAATTGTTTTTTGATTCAGAGGAATCTTTCTTGTCTCATAGGTAAGTATGAGGTTTTCTCCCTGTAAAATTTCATTCTGCTCGTAGGTCATAATCTTCTGAACTGCTTTTTCCACATATTCCGGATCATCCATCATTCCAAAATGTTCCCACAATATTTCTTTTCTTGTTCGTATATTAAGCACTGTAAAATCAGGATAAATGTCTCCCACGCCACTAATGTATATCGGATATTCATACCGATATGGAACGCCTTCTCTATGTAACACATCTGCAATAATTACCTCGGATTTCGATCTTACGCGCTCCCCTTTTGCCGTATAGAATTCTGGTGTATCTTCATAAAATTCTTTCCCCCGATATTCTACAGCCTCCCAATTAGAAACATATTCTTCATCTGATTCCATAATTGGAAGAATCAACTTCTTTCGCTCGCTATGCAATTTGTCATACACTTGTTCTGCACCTACATCGGGATAACAAGAGAAATATTTGTTAATTGCATTCAACTCTTTTTCAATTGAACTTAACACTTTTTTATCATAGTCTTTTTGTGCGAGTTTTTGCGCAAGTGCAATTTCTTTCTCTCTGATATACACACCATTACAATCCTTTGGATCTTCCCTATGATAATATTGTGTCCTATCACCATGACGGCAAATCCGCAAAGATCCCTCTGGGGCTGATTTTAAAGCCTTTTCTTTTTCCTTTTTTAATTGTAGTAACTGTTTTTCTCGTGCTTCTAGCAGATTTTTCACTTCTTCCATACACATTTCTCCCGATATAACATATAAATTTTGTTTTTGAGGTATTTTTAGATGCTTGATTATGACCTGCCAACTTTCGTTCAGCAGATAATTTCTTGATTTTGATTTGTTTTAGATGCTTGGTTTCGAACTACTGACTCGTGTTAAGCAGATAAATTCTTGATTATAATTTGATTTAGATGCTTGGTTTTGACCTGCTGACTTGAGTTCAGCAGATAATTTCTTGATTTTGATTTGTTTTAGATGCTTGGTTTTCATCCGATGGCTCGAATTCAACAGATAATTTTTGAATCAGGCAACATTTTAGATGCCAATTCAGAAACATACACTTGGTTTCTAGCATATAAAATTGAAATTTGCAGCCATTCTAGATGCCAACCCAGCGATATTCACAAGATTTCCGGCAGATAAAATTGAAAAAATCAACCATTTTATATGCCACCCTGGCAATATCCTCCTATAAATGCCGGTGCAAGGCCCCCTGCACCGGCAAATAATTCCTTACTTTATTATAATTATAACTGTGGTCCAGCACTTACTAATGCTTTACCAGCTTCATTTCCTTCGTATTTAGCGAAGTTCTTGATGAAACGTCCGGCAAGATCTTTTGCCTTAGCTTCCCATTCTGCCGCATCTGCATATGTATTGCGTGGGTCAAGAATGTTTGTGTCTACTCCTGGAAGTTCTGTTGGTACTTCGAAGTTGAAGTATGGAATTGTCTTTGTAGAAGCTTTTTCGATTGATCCGTCAAGGATTGCATCGATGATTCCACGAGTATCTTTGATAGAGATACGTTTTCCTGTTCCATTCCATCCTGTGTTCACTAAGTAAGCCTTTGATCCGTTAGCTTCCATTTTCTTAACTAATTCTTCCGCATATTTTGTTGGATGCAGTTCAAGGAATGCCTGTCCAAAACATGCTGAGAATGTTGGTGTTGGTTCTGTGATTCCACGTTCTGTACCAGCAAGTTTTGCTGTAAATCCAGATAAGAAGTAGTATTTTGTCTGTTCTGGTGTCAGTACAGAAACTGGAGGAAGTACTCCGAATGCATCAGCTGAAAGGAAGATTACGTTCTTAGCTGCAGGAGCTGCTGATACTGGACGTACAATCTTTTCAATATGATTGATTGGGTAAGAAACACGCGTGTTTTCTGTTACGCTCTTATCTGCGAAATCAATCTTACCTTCCGCATCAACTGTAACGTTTTCAAGAAGGGCGTTACGTTTGATTGCATTGTAGATATCTGGTTCTGATTCTTTATCAAGGTTGATAACTTTAGCGTAGCATCCGCCTTCAAAGTTGAATACACCGTTGTCATCCCATCCGTGTTCATCATCTCCGATAAGAAGACGCTTTGGATCTGTTGATAATGTTGTCTTACCTGTTCCTGAAAGACCAAAGAAAATTGCTGTATTTTCGCCGTTCATATCTGTGTTTGCAGAACAGTGCATTGAAGCGATTCCTTTTAATGGAAGGTAGTAGTTCATCATTGAGAAGAGACCTTTTTTCATTTCTCCACCATACCATGTGTTGATGATGACCTGTTCTCTGCTTGTTACGTTGAATGCAGCTGCTGTTTCTGAGTTCATTCCGAATTCTTTATAATTTGTTACTTTTGCTTTAGAAGCATTATATACTACGAAGTCTGGTTCGAAGTCAGCAAGTTCTTCTTCTGTTGGCTGGATGAACATATTTTTAACAAAATGTGCCTGCCAGGCAACTTCCACGATGAAACGTACTGCCATTCTTGTATCTTTATTAGCACCACAGAATGCATCTACAACAAATAATCTCTTGTTAGAAAGTTCTTCCTGAGCGATTTTCTTAAGTTCAGCCCATACTTCTTCACTGATTGGGTGGTTATCATTCTTATATTCATCTGATGTCCACCATACAGTATCTTTCGAATTTTCGTCCATAACGATGTATTTGTCTTTAGGTGAACGTCCTGTATAAATACCTGTCATAACATTGACAGTATCAAGTTCTGTTACCTGACCAACTTCGTATCCTTCTAATTCTGGTTTTGTTTCTTCTTCAAACAATAATTCGTAAGAAGGATTATAAACGATTTCTGTACATCCATTAATACCATATTTTGTCAAATCAATATTTGCCATCTTCATATACCTCTTTCTTTCATTATTTCCATATGTTTCCATTGCGGTCTTACTATATTATACAATAACCTTCCATTAAAGTATAGACCAAAAACGAAAGTTTGTCTATATTTTCACAATTTTTTTATTCCGCCCGAATCGCCCAGCGCATCTTTGTGCATTTTGAGCGGCTGTTTCTCGCACATTCTTCTGATGATGGACGAATGACATCTTTTGAGATTTCACTGTAAAGTCCCATCTTGTAAAATTCTTTGAAAGACTTCTTCACCAGACGGTCTTCACCGGAATGGAACGTAAGGATTGCAACCCTTCCATTTGGCGCAAGGACTTCTGGCAATTTTTCCAGAAATGCATATAAAACTTCAAATTCACTGTTTACATCAATACGCAGTGCCTGGAAAACTCTCGCACAGGATTTTTTCACAGCTTCTGCCCGTTCTTTTTCCGGCAGAAACTTTAATGCCTCTGTGATGGCATCTTTTAAATTGGTCGTTGTCTCAATGGCTTTTCCCCTATTCTGCCATTTCATAATTGTTTCTGCAATTTCCTCGGCATATGGCTCGTCAGAATTCTCCACCAGCATTCCCACCAGTTCTTCATAATCCACCTCTTTCAGACGCTCTGCGGCACTTGTTCCTTTCTGCGGATTCATGCGAAGGTCAAGCGGACCCTCTACTTTATAAGAAAAACCTCTCTCCGGATTGTCGATCTGCATGGATGACACTCCAAGATCGGCTAAAATAAAATCAAATTTCTTACCCGTATCTTTTGAGACCAGATCAATATCCGCAAAATTCTGTAACCGAACGGTCAGAATATCTTCTCCAAAGCCTTGTTTCTCCAGACGCTCTTTTGTCTTGGCAGATTCGATTGGATCTACATCAAGTCCATAAATGTGTCCTTCTCCTTTCAGACATTCCAGCATGGCTTTCGTATGCCCGCCATATCCAAGTGTAGCGTCAAGACCAGTCTGTCCAGGCTTGATCTGGAGAAAATCCAATATTTCCTTTACCATGATGGAAATATGCATTCCCGCAGGTGTACTGCCTTTTCGAATCACTTTTTCAATCGTATCCCCATATTTTTCTGGATTGTGCTCTTTATACTTTTCACTAAAATTTCTCGGATGTGTTCCCGCATAACGCTTACGACGTTTATGTGTTGTTTCCTGATTCTGATTTTCCATATCTTCTCCTAATTGGTTGCTTTTCTAATAACAATTTTCGTAATAACCGGCTGTTTTTCTGCCGGAATCGTTCCATTACTATCTACAGGCTCTGCTGATTTACAGATTTCATCAACAATATCCATCCCTTCTGTAACATGACCAAACACCGCATACGCTCCATCTAAATGCGGACTATCTTCCTGTACGATGAAAAATTGTGAACTTGCACTGTCATAGTCTTTCGATCTTGCCATGGAAACGGCCCCTCTGGTATGGGAAAGATTATTTTCGACCCCATTTGCAGTAAATTCACCTTTAATCGTTTCACCTGAACCACCAGTTCCATTTCCATTCGGATCGCCGCCTTGCATCATGAAACCATCAATGATTCTATGAAAGGTAAGTCCGTCATAGAATCCCTCCTCAGAAAGTTTGATAAAATTGGCAACCGTTTCTGGTGCAGATTCCCCATCAAGTTCCATCGTTATCGTTCCATATCCTTCCATTTCAATATCAGCATATGCCTTAGCCGGAACTTCTTTCGTACACCCTGCTAGCATAAAGCAGAGCAACATTCCCATTATTATTATTTGAATGCTGCGAAACCATTTCTTTTCTAATCTTTTCTTCATATTACTTTTCCCATTCTTCTTTCGTAAGGCAATTCACATGTCCTGTGCGAACTTCGTTTAAAAGAGTAACTTCTATTCCTTCCGTTGTATGATGATATTTGAACCCACACTTTTCCTGCACACGTTTTGATTTGTTATTTCCGTCATAATAGGCACACCAGATTTTCTTCATCCCCAACTCTTCGAACCCATAACGAAGTACTTCTTTTACAGCTTCCGGCATGATTCCCTGTCCCCAGTATGGTACGCCAAGCCAATAGCCGAGTTCACATTCATCCTCTGCATCTGTCAAATCGGTCTGATCACCAGTCGTAATTCCAATAGCCCCTATCGGAAATCCCGTTTCTTTCCAGATAATCGCATAAGTTTCCGGCACACCTAGCACTTCACGTATAATCTCCCGACTTTCTTCCACGCTGGTATGTGGCGGCCAGCCGGCAATTGGTCCCACCGCCGGGTCTTTTGCATATTTATATAATTCTTCCGCGTCGCTTTCTTCCCACGGACGAAGCAATAGTCTTTTAGTTTCTAACATAAGAACCTCCCCTTCCAAATTTTGTTTATCAGTATACAACAGAAAAGGAAAATAATCAATTATGCCGTCTATACAACCCCTCTTTTAAATGTTAAAATTAACGTAAATATACATCGGAACAGGAGAATGGTTATGCTTATTAAAAATGGTTATCTTATAAACCCGGCTACAAATACAGAAGAAACTACAGACATCCGTGTGGAAAATGGTATGATCACAGAAATCGGTTCTCTGACTGCTGCCTCGGAAGAAGAAGTGCTCGATATCACGGGACTTACGATCGCCCCAGGACTCATCGACACACACATTCATTTCCGTGACCCAGGATTCACATACAAGGAAGATCTTCACACCGGCGCACTCGCTGCTGCCAAAGGCGGATTTACATCTGTCATCTGTATGGCAAATACGAAACCTACCGTAGATTCTGTGGAAATATTAGAGGATATTCTGACGCGTGCAAAAAATGAAAACATTCATATTTATCAGGCCGCTTCCGTTACTTATGGATTAAAGGGTGAAGAAATGACAGACTTTGATTCCTTAAAAGCTGCCGGCGCCTGCGGATTCACCGATGATGGTATTCCACTTATGGACGCTTCCCTCTGTATGAGAGCCATGAAAAAGGCCGCCGAGGTGGACCTGCCAATCAGCCTTCATGAAGAAGACCCGGCATTTATCTCTCAGAATGGAATCAATCATGGTGTCGCATCCGAACATCTCGGCATTGAAGGCTCTCCAGCCATCGCCGAAGAATCCATGGTCGCAAGAGACTGTATGCTGGCACTCGCATCTGGTGCACACACGGTCATCCAGCACATCAGCTCCGGTACTTCTGTCGCTCTTGTACGAAATGCAAAGGCGATGGGCGCTAAGATTCACGCAGAAGCAACACCTCATCATTTTACACTTACAGATGAAGCCGTCATCAAATATGGAAGTCTTGCGAAAATGAACCCTCCACTTCGTACCGAAGAAGACCGCCTTGCCATTATCCAGGGCTTAAAGGACAATACCGTTGATTTGATTGCAACAGACCATGCACCACACAGTGCAGAAGAAAAGGCAAAAGAACCTCTGTGGACTGCCCCAAGCGGTATTACCGGACTGGAAACCTCTCTCGGACTTGGAATCACTTCCCTGGTAAAAGATGGGCATCTCACCATGATGGAACTTCTCGAAAAAATGACTATAAATCCAGCCAGACTATACAAGCTTCCAGGCGGCTCTGTAGAAGTAAATGCTCCTGCAGATTTCGTCATTTTCAATCCGGACGAACAGTGGACCGTAGATACCTTTGCATCCAAATCCACAAACACACCATTTACAGGACAAACGCTCTACGGAAAAATTCATTACACCATCTGCGGTGGAGAAATCGTGTATACAGGTAAATAAAACTGTATCATCACTTCAAAGGAATGAAATCTTATGGAAAATCAACGCGTAACAATCCGTGATATTGCTGAGGAATTAGGTCTCAGCACCGCCACCGTCTCCAATGTCATACATGGGAAAACCGGGAAAATATCAGATGAAACAGTAAAGCGTGTACAAGCATTACTGGAGGAACGCCAGTATATTCCAAGTATGGCAGGAATTCTCCTGGCACAGAATTCATCGAAAATCATCGGTGTTTTTATCAATGATCACGAAAAATATGAAGGGCGTACCTTAGAGGACTTTTTTATTGCCTCTTCTCTTAACTATCTGTCATCAGAAATTGAAAAACAAGGACTGTTCATGATGGTAAAAAAGACAAAAAATGTGCAGGATATTATCAAATTTGCCTCCATGTGGAATATGGATGGTCTTGTCATCATTGGATTCTGCCATCAGGACTATATGTATCTGAGAAATCACATGCGGATTCCCTTCGTCGTATACGATGGCTTTTATGAGAAGGCAGAACGCTTTTTTAATATAAGAATCGACAATTTTGACGGTGGTTTTCAGCTTGGAACGTATTTCAGGGAAAATGGTCACCGGAAAGCTTTATGCATTTCCGATAATCATATTTGCAGTGATAAGGAGCGATACGATGGATTCTGTGCCGGATTTGGCGACGGAACTGCCGACCTTATGCTGATTCCAATGCACAAAGAAGAACGCTGGGACTTTTACTCGCAGCAAATCGAAAAATTCCGCAGTGTCTCCTCCGTTTTTGCTGTTTCAGATTATTATGCCATTGACTTGATACGTTTTCTGAAAGAATCTGGTATCCATGTCCCGGAAGATCTTTCTGTCGCAGGATTTGATGATATTCCAATGTGTGAAATGATTTCTCCTACATTAACCACCGTAAAGCAGGATAATGCTATGAGAGCCCGAATTGCAATCCAGAAATTACAGGAAATGAAAAAGAACGTAGAAAATGCTACTGAGATTGTACTTCCTGTCACTTTGGTAGAACGCGCAAGCACCAAAAAGATAAATTGCTAAATCCAAAAGGTTGTATTTGTGAGATATACACAAATATGACCTTTTCGTTTTGTTAAGGGTTATGCGTTTAACCTTTGAAATACCCAATATGAAACGTTACAATAAAAATAGAAACCAAGAAAAGGAGCGTTATTATGAATAGAACCAAAAACAGTTTTTTGAGAACGGTGTGCAACTTAGCAATCCCTGTCGCCCTCCAATCCATGCTTCAGTCATCCTTCAGCATCGTTGATCAGATTATGATCGGACAACTTGGAAGTGTAAGTGTCGCCGGAGTCGGGCTGGCCGGAAAATTTTCATCCATTTTCTCCGTTGTTGTCTCTGCCGTAGGCGCTGTCGCCGGAATTATGATTTCCCAGTATATTGGTCAGAAAAACAAACCGGAAGTGCGAAGAAGTTTTTATCTGAATCTGGCACTGGCGGCAGGAATTGCGTTCCTATTTACAATCGTAAGTGCTGCTTTTCCAACCCAGATCATGGGACTATATTCGAAAGATACATTAACGATATCCTCTTCTGCCGGTTATCTGAGGATTATCTCCGGAACCTTTCTTCCGATGGCCGGTGCCACTTTACTGGCCGCCCTGTTCCGCTGTATGGAAAAGGCCCAGTTTCCTCTATACGCAAGCATCACATCCGCTATTTTGAACACCGTTCTCAATTATATTCTTATTTTTGGAAAATGCGGATTTGCTCCAATGGGCGCAAATGGCGCAGCAATCGCGACCCTTGTCGCACAATGTGCAAATTTCCTCGTTATGCTTCTGGTGATGCTGAAATACAACGGCTATCTGAAATTTTCAGAACCTACAGAAATGCTTACTTCAAAAATCAACTGGAATCAATATCTCTCCATGCTTTTGCCAATTCTTATCTGTGAATTTGCATGGAGTCTGGGAGAAAATGTATATGCTGCCATCTATGGTCATATCGGCACCGACGCAAGTGCTGCAATGATACTGACAAATCCAGTGCAGGGATTAACCATCGGCGCTCTCTGCGGTCTGTCACAGGCAGCGAGCGTAATCATCGGCAAAATGCTGGGAAACAAAGAATTTGATGAAGCCTATGAGGCGTCAAAAAAACTGATTCTCTATGGTTTCATTGGTTCCATCCTTTTATCTGTGCTGATCATCTTGACAAGCGGCTATTATGTGAAAATTTATCAGGTAGAAGATTCTGTGAAATTACTTGTGAAACAGATTTTGATTGCCTATGCACTTGTGGTTCCATTTAAAATTCAGAACATGATCATCGGAGGCGGAATCATACGAAGCGGCGGAAAAACAAAGTATGTGATGGCAATCGACCTCATCGGAACCTGGGTATTCGGTGTGCCTCTGGGACTCTTTGCCGCCTTTGTTCTGAAGCTTTCTATTCCATATGTATACTTCATTCTTTCCCTGGAAGAATGTGTGCGGTTTGCCATATCTGTAGTTGTTCTTCGCAGGAAGAAATGGATGAACCGGTTAGAATCATAAAAAGGATAAAAGGGATGACTTTTGCGAGAGCCATCCCCTTTTTTTCATACTTATTCTATACTCTTCTTCTATCGAATTTCTTCGAAAGCATCATTCCAATTCCCTGCAGAATCTGAACCAGAATGACTAAGACTACGATTGTAACTAGCATGATTGGTGTCTCATACCGGTAATATCCATAGCGGATTGCAATATCACCAAGACCGCCACCACCAATAACGCCGGCCATTGCAGAGTATCCGAAAATGGTTCCAGTTACAATTGTCACACCCACCAGAAGAGAAGTTCTTGCTTCTGCCAGAAGCACTTTCCAGATGATAGTAAACGTACCCGCTCCCATACTCTGGGCAGCTTCAATGACCCCCTTGTCCACTTCTTTTAAAGAAGATTCCACCATTCGTCCGATGAACGGGGCTGCGGCAATCACAAGTGGTACGATGGTTGCTGTAGATCCGTAAGTCTTTCCGACAATTGCTTTTGTCACAGGCATTACCAGAATCAATAAAATCAGGAATGGAATACTTCTGAAAATATTTACAATGACATCAAGCACTTTGTATACTGCTGTATTTGGTTTAATCCCTTCTTTGTCAGTCACCGTAAGAACGATTCCAAGCGGAAGGCCAAGCACATATCCAAAGAATGTAGAAAAAAGTGTCATATAAAGCGTATCCCATGTTCCTTCAATTAACATATTGACGATCGCACTATCGAACATAATCATCCACCTCCACTACTCCTAGACCATTTTCCTTAAAATCCGAAATCATTCGTTCTGAAATTTCTTTCGAATCTGGAAGCTGAAGGATCATTTCACCTTCGGCATTTCCATTGATGGTCCTTGTATTTGCATAAAGAATATTCAGCGGTGTCTTATATTTTAAAACAATATTTCCAATAAATGGTTCAAATGCAGAACTTCCGCCAAATGTCACACGAATCATCCGCTTGCTCGTCATCTCTTTGATGTGTACGACTTCATTGAGAATCAGCTTCTTCGCCTCTTCTGTCTTCGGTGCACGGAAAAGTTCTTCTACACTGCCCTCCTCTACCAGACTTCCATGGTCAAGCACGGCTACCTTCGAACAAATTTCTTGAATGACTGCCATCTCATGTGTGATGACAACGATCGTAATCCCATATTTCTGATTGATTTCTTTTAGCAAGCTTAAAATTGATTTCGTTGTCTGCGGGTCAAGCGCACTTGTCGCTTCATCACAAAGTAAGATTTGAGGATTGTTTGCCAGCACACGTGCAATTGCCACTCTCTGCTTCTGCCCACCGGAAAGCTGCGACGGATAAGCATTCGCTTTTTCACTAAGTCCTACTGTCTCAAGCAGTTCCAATGCACGTTTTCTTGCATCTTTCTTCTTCACACCTGCGATTTCCATTGGAAAACAGATGTTATCCACTACATTTCTCTGCATCAGCAGATTGAAATGCTGGAAAATCATTCCGATGTCCTGACGTTCTTTCCTAAGTTCCTGTTCTGTAAGTTCCATCAGGTTCTTTCCGTCCACATAAATGGCACCTTCATCTGGTCTTTCCAACAGATTCAGACATCTTACTAAGGTACTTTTTCCTGCTCCAGATAAACCGATCAGTCCGAAAATATCACCTTTTTCAATCGAAAAGCTCATATTTTTCACAGCCTCTACCGGACCTGCTACTGTCTGGAACGTTTTACTGATATTCTCTACACGAATAATTGGTTCCATATTTCCTCCTTGTTATCACAAAGAGAGATTGCCCTTTCGTGACAATCTCTACTTATTAATAATTATTTTATTCAAATGGAATAACTGCTCCATCATAAGTATCATTGATGTACTGTTTGATTTCATCAGATTTCAACACTTTCACTAAAGCCTGAATTGCTTCGCTGTCTTCATTTCCTTCTTTTACAGCAATTACATTCACATATGTCTTGGCTGCTTCTGAATCAGATGTTTCGTATGCGATTGAATCTTTCGCTACAGAAAAATCTGCCTGAAGTGCATAGTTACCATTTAAAACAACAAGTGCAACTTCATCTTTTACTCTGGCAACCTGTGCTGCTTCAAGTTCAAGAATTTCGAGATTCATTGGATTTTCTACAATATCATTTACTGTTGCTTCCAGTCCTGCATCATCTTTTAAAGTAATCAGACCATTGTCCTGTAAAAGCAATAATGCTCTTGCTTCATTTGTTGTATCATTTGGTACTGCAATGGTATCACCTTCTGCCAGATCATCCAGTGATGATTTCTGTCCTGGGTAAATTCCAAATGGTTCGTAGTGAATACCACCTGCATTTACAAGGTGTGTTCCCTGTTCTTTGTTGAAGTTTTCAAGATATGGGATATGCTGGAAATAGTTTGCATCAAAATCTCCTTCTTCCACAACATTGTTTGGCTGAACGTAGTCATCAAAAACAGTTACTTCTAATGTCCATCCTTCTTTCTCAAGAAGTGGAGCTGCCTGTTCCAAAATCTCTGCATGTGGTGTTGCGCTTGCTGCAACTTTGATCACTTTGTCTTCTCCGCCTTCTTCTGCCTTCTTATCTGAGCCGCCACAGCCAGCCAGACATCCCAGTGCTAATGCACCAGTTAATAATAATGCTAATGCCTTTTTCATAATGTTTTCCTCCTCTATTGCCTCACCTTACGGTGCTGCACTTCATTTGTTATGTTTCTTATTATACATAGATTTTCCCAAAAGTGTTAATTCTCAAAAAATATGGCTTGTTATAGTTTTAAGTTATAGCAAGCCATCTTTGTTCTTTCAAATTTTATAGCACTTTTTCTCTGTATTTTTCCAGCTCTTCCACATACTTCTCACCAAGTCGGCTGAGCGGCATTTCCATCCGTTTGATATAACCGATATTCATCCTCTCTTCCGTATTGAGGGGAACTGCAATATATTCATCCCCATTCAGTTCCGAACAGATAATCCCTGAACAAAGTGTGTATCCATTCAGTCCCACCATCAGATTCAGGAAGGTCGCTCTGTCATCCGCCTTGATGATCTGCCTGTAATCCAGTGTGCTTAACACCTCTTCTGCAAAATAGAAAGAATTGTTATCTCCCTGTTCAAAGGAAAGACACGGAAAATTCTGCAAATCTTCTAGCTCAATAATCTCTCTGTCTGCCATCGGATTCCATTTGCTCATGTAAACATAGATGCCGCATTCAAACAAAGAGACAAATTCCAGACCATTATCCCGGAGAATCTTATCAATGAATTTCCCATTAAAATCATTTTTATAAAGGATTCCGATTTCGCTTTTACTCAGGCGGACATTTTCGATCACTTCACTCGTTTTTGTCTCATGAATCGCAAATTCGTATTTTTCCATCCCGAAATTCTTCGCCAGCTCAATAAATGCTTCCACCGCAAAAGAATAATGCTGCGTAGATACACTGAACTTCTTCTTACTTTCTGCATTTTCCACATAGCGGTCTTCGATCAGCCGATAATGGTCCAGCATCTGTCTGGCATACCCAAGGAATTCCTCTCCTTCCGGTGTAATGACAATTCCCTTGTTCGAACGAACGAAAATCGTTGTATGAATTTCATTTTCCAGATCTTTCATGCTGTTTGAAAGGCTTGGCTGTGAAACAAATAGATCACTTGCCGCTTTGTTGATTGATTTATGTTCTGCAATTGCCACCGCATAGCGAAGTTGTTGTAATGTCATATGCGTCTCCTTCTTCTATATTGTTTTCCTAAGATTTTGCAGGATTAACATGAACCATTATATGTTTTACCTTTGGAAAATTCTGTTCAATCTCATCATGTACTGCTTCTGCGATATCATGCGCCTCTTGCAAGGTATAGGATCCATCTGCCTGAATTTCGACATCCACATAGATCTTATTTCCAAACATCCTTGTCTGAAGTAGATCGATCCCCATGACATCTTCATTTTTCATGACACAATCATAGAGCTGTTTTTCTGTCTCTTCATCACAAGAATGGTCTACCATCTTATCCATAGCGTCCTTGAAAATATCAAGTGCCGCTTTTACAATAAATACAAAAATGACTAAACTGGCAACCGAATCCATCACTGGGAATCCAAGTCTTGCTCCTGCAATACCGATCAAAGCCCCGATGGACGAAAATGCATCGGAACGATGATGCCACGCATCTGCCAGAAGTGCGCTGGAATCAATTTTCTTTGCGTAATATCTGGTGTACCAGTACATTCCTTCTTTACTGGCAATCGACAGAATTGCTGCAAAAAGGGCCAGTACCCCTGGTACCTGCAGATTGTTATAGTTTCCGCTCGTGATGTTTTTGAATGCTTCTGCGCCAATTCCAAGCCCTGTCAGAAAAAGAATCATAGCCAATACGATTGCAGCGACGCATTCCAGCCTTTCATGCCCATACGGATGTTCCCTATCCGATTCCCTTGCCGCCAGCTTGATTCCAATAATTACGACGACCGTGCTGAACACATCGGATGCCGAATGGATGGCATCACTGATCATTGCATTAGAGTGTGCAATAATTCCTGCCAGAAGCTTTACTACAGACAACAGTACATTTCCTATGATAGAAACACCCGACACCTTGTTCGCCACTTTTTGAAAATCAGCTTCTTTTACCGTTTTTTCCTTTGTCATTTTTCTGTTTTTTTCCATATCAGTTACCTCCAAAATTCAAGATAGCTCTATGGCACTAAATATACGTGGGGATTTTAAATGAATGACTCTTCAAAAATGTATAAAAAAACACCCACGAATCAGTATTAGCAACTACTGTCCCGTGGATGAGATATTCCACTGTCACTTCTGTGACCCGACTCCATGACAGATTGTCACGGTCTGCTCAGATTGTACTGTAGATTTATATGCAGTGCAAAGAGTGTTATAAGAATATCATATGCGTAAATGATTGTCAAGATTTAAACAAATTCTTTTTCCCCCTCTTTTTCATACAGGATTTACTGGATTTCACAAGGCAAGTACAGTTCTCATGACACACTGCGTTTTCTGTTCCTTACACGCACTTCTTACCTGCCATCTCATGACCTGTACGAAAGGTGGGACAGCTAAAACACTTGAAAAAACAAATTTTATATGCCGGAAACAAGGCTTCAAATGCAAAAAGAGCGGATAAAATATTCAATTTTTCAATTTTTATATGCCAGAAATTTAAAAAATTTGTTTTTGTAGCATCTAAATTATTCGGCAATATAAAATTTAGATGCCGAAACAGCTCAAAGTTTAGCCGAAGCAGGCATCTAAAAAGTTAGAAATATAAGAATTTATACGCCAAGCCACCTCAAAGCCCGCCAAGGCGGGCATCTAAAAAGTTAGAAATATAAGAATTTAAACGTAAATCTCCCCACCTACCAAGTGAATTCTCATGACAAGTCCGTGTTCCCTTACAATAACTTCTTCTTTTTGAAATATACAATCTCCAACAGTACGATTACGACCGCGGTTATAATAACTGCTACATACCCATACTCCCAGTGAAGTTCCGGCATATTGATAAAATTCATTCCGTACCATCCGGTCAGAAGGGTAAGCGGAAGAAAGAGTGTGGTAACGACGGTCAGGATACACATGACTTTGTTCTGCTGTGCATCCTGCTGGGACTGGTACAATTCACGAAGCTGAAGAATATTTTCCCGCAAAAGATGCACATGATTCTGCAGTCGCTCCGTACGAAGCGCATACCTGTTCCATTGCTCTGTATAATAAATAAAGGAAACCCGATCCTGAGACTGGAACATATCAGCGATTGCGGTCAGTTGTTCATAATATGCATTCAGCTCTGACAGCTTCTGTCGATACTTCGTTAAGATTGCGAAAAAATCTTCTGGAATTTTCTCTGTCAGTGCATCTTCCATATTTTCCAACTCTTTTTCCAGATGTGAAAGATAGAGGGTGTCATTTTCAATCATCTGCTCCAGCATCTGCAGGAAAAATTGTTCCAGCGCTTGTACTTCCTGTATTCGCTCCATCTGCTTTTCCACCCACCGTTTCAAATCTCCTGTGTCTTCGATGAGCCAAAGCGCCTCTTCTGTCATATAAAAAGCAAAGGTAAGCTGCGGATGTCTGCATTCTGTTTTCTGCGGAATCCGAAGTGTGCCTAAGATACAGTCCCGAAACACCTCTGCCTTACAGTAGCGGATGGAACCCATACTATGCAAAAGCTCTTTGTGATGTGGAAATTTTTCTTTATTTGCTTTATATTCCTCTAGATTCATAATCGTAAGGAAAGACTGATATTCTATCATTTCGACCTCCTGCTCACTCTGCCTTTTTCAAATATGTCTTGATTATAGAACGATTCCCAGGAAATGTCAAAACAGTCCAAAGTACCATAATCTATTTCTTTACAAAAGCCTGAATCAATACAAAAATCTCCAATCTTCCTAAAATCATCCCGATAATCTCAATCAAGAGGCATACGGAAGTTGTTCCTGCATTCGTAACTCCCATAGAGAGTCCCACCGTACCAAGTGAGGAAGCAAACTCAAACGCCCCCTCCAGCAAGGTACATCCGGAAAAGAATGTCAGAGCAATCGTCCCTGCCACATAGACCAGAAGATACGTCTGTGCATAGGTAGAAGCTTCTTCCACCTGTGCTCTGTCCAGTAATTCTTTTTCTGTCCCCTTACAATAATACGTGAGCGCTACCGTCCGGTCTGGTATCATCTTTTTCTTCACATTCCATATCAGATTCTTCATCAACCTGCATACCCTGCCAAGCTTGATTCCGCCTGCCGTAGAGCCGATCCCACCACCAATGATCATGAGCAGGATCATGACTGCCAGTGCTGTCTCGGGCCACTCACGGTAACTGCAGGTAGCATACCCGGTGGTGGATAATGCAGAAAACGCATTAAAAAAAGCCAGTTCTGTACTCTCTCCTGCGGATATCCCACTTTTTGCCAAAAACAGTGTCATCACCGGAACCGTGAGTACGGTCACTCCAGCCAAAAAACGGATCTCACTTGCACGCAAGAAATCCCGAATACGTCCACGGAACAATAACAACAACAAAGAAAAATTCGTTGTTCCAATCAGCATCAGCAAAACGGTGATCCATTCAATGGGAAGGGAATGGTAATAGCCGATACTGTCCAGCCGGTTGGAAAAGCCACCCGTAGACAATGCACACATAGTATGAACGATGCTGTCAAAAACAGGCATCCCGAATATGGTATACAAAATGGTACCTGCAATCAGGAAAAATCCATACATCATTCCAATCACTTTTACCGTTTTTCCAATGGTAGGCATTAGTTTATCCGGATGCCCCTCTGCCTGGTACAAGGTAACAGAATCCTTTTCCTGTATAAAAAGGAGCATCATCATCACAAATCCCAGTCCTCCCACATACTGCAGGAAACCTCTGTAGAAGAGGAACATATGCGGCAGCCGCTCCACATCCAATACCGAAAGCCCGGTAGTGGTAAACCCACTTACCGATTCAAAAAGTGCCTGAATGGGAGTTACATTTCCATACAACCAGAAGGGGATCGCTGCAAGCACAAATCCATACATCCATGCAAAGACGACCAGCCGGCTACTGCTCATATTTCTTTTCTTTCTGTGGCATACTACCAACCCCAATGCAATAGAAACTGCAGCCGGTACAAAGAACTTCCAGGCAAAAACAATTTCTTTTGGATAAAATGGAAGAACAAGAAGTGGAATGAACAGGATCCCGCCCTCTAATACCATCATTTTTCCCATCACTGATATTCCATTACGATGCAGCATATTCCGTCAGCTCCTTTATCTGATCAAGTTTACTCTTGTCCGAAGTGATGATCAGAAGAACATCCCCTTCTGTAATACGGGTATCCCCTCTGGGGATCAGGCTCTGGTCTCCCCGAAGGATACAGCCGATGATCACTTCTTTTGGAAGATTCAGTTCCCATAATTTCTTCCCGGCAACTGACGCGTTTTTCGGAATTGGCAGCTCCAAAATCTGAATTCTTCCCTCGTCAACCGGTATCAGCCTGGTCATCTCATCCATGACTGCCTGTTCCTCCATGATGTTTGTAATCATATTCAACGCACAGACCACCCGGTCAATTCCCATCTGGTAAAAAAAATTCGTTTTCGATGGATCATTTAAAAGAGCCACTGTTTTCTTCACATGAAAGAACTGTTTACACATTTCGCAAATGACAAGATTGATCTCGTCACTGTCTGTCAGGGCAATCGCCACCTGACAGTTTCCGGCAGCTGCATCCTCTAAAATAAACTTTTTGCTTCCATCTCCAAAAATAACATTCAGCCTGTTCACTTCTGCCAGTTTTTCACATGCTTCATAATCCTTATTAATTACGGTCACACGATATCCCTTTTTCAGCAAAGAAGTAGCAAGGGATCTGGCTTTATGGAATCCTCCCACAATCAGAATATTTTTTTGTTCTCTCTTTTTATTCCACATATGTTCCACCTCCGATTTCCATGTAATTGGCAATTTCCTTCTCTGACAATTCTGACGGGCAGATC
>JAQYAI010000115.1 GCA_029227655.1 bacterium
TGAGCAACTCTTGCCATTGCAAGGTACATACCAACTTCTGAGCATTCTCCTTCAAAGTTTGCACGTAAGTCGCAAAGAATATCTTCGCTTACGCCCTGAGCAACACCTACAACGTGTTCAGCAGCCCATTCTCTTTCGCCAGCCTGTTCTTTGAATTTTTCTGGACCAACGCCACATACTGGACATTTTTCTGGTGCAGAATCTCCTTCATGAACGTAACCACATACTGTACATACAAATTTTTTCATAATTTATTTCTCCTTTTCAATTTATTTTATTTTTGATATTAGTAATTATTACTGATTTTAATATATCAGATATTGTTTATGATGTCAACACTATTTTTTGCAGTTTCCGCAAATTCCATGAAATAGAATCGTATGTCCCTCGATCTCGCCACCAAAGTCTTTCGAAGCATATTCGTTGAGTTCATCTAAATCGGGAATTTCCATATCTAATACGGAACCACATTTCTTGCAGCAGAAATGATAGTGAGGTTTTGTTACCGCATCAAAACGGTCTGCTCCATCGGGGGTAGTGATCTTGGTTGCTTCACCTAAATCTGCTAATAAATTTAAATTTCTATATACAGTACCTAAGCTGATGTTTGGAAATTCTTCTTTGACATGCATGTATACAATGTCGGCTGTCGGATGCGAGTTAGTTGAAACAAGGAAATGTTTGATTGCTTCTCGCTGTCGGCTATATTTTAAAGCAGCCATAAAACTCCTCCTTCCTAATAACAATAATAATTATTAAAATTAGTATATGACGATTTATAAGTTTTGTCAATCGAAGATAGAAGAATTCCATGAATTAAAAGTAGAAATATAGGGAATACTATAGAATAACTTGTAACAATTTGTAACAATTACAATATAAAAATAAAATAATAAATTATTAAAAAAATAGAAAATATAGTATAAATATATAGAAAACATTGACAAAATATAAATGGACTGATAGAATTGCAAATGTAATAAGCGTAACAATTCTGTAACATTTACAAAAGATAAGAATTCATAAAGGAGGGAGATTTATGTATTCAAATCTAAAAAGAGGATTATTCCTTATTACATTAATGGGAACAATTTCAAGTCAGAGTATTCCAGTCATCGCAGCAGAAAATAAGAATAGCTCAAGTACACTGATACCTGAAATTGGAATTGAAGTGTTATTGAACGGGATTTCTGAGGATTGGACCTTGGAACCAGATTTAACAGCAGAAGATAAGGGCGAGTATTCAGATATGGCATTTACAAATGTCACCAGCTTCTTATATGTAAGAAGTGAACCAACAAAAGAAAGTGAATATGTTGGTAAATTGTATCCAGGTGCGGCTATGGAAATTACGGGAGAAATCGGAGAATGGACGCCGGTGTGCACAGGAGATGTTACTGGTTTTGTAAAAACAGAGTACATTATTTATGGAGATGAAGCTGAAAAGACTGCAGAAGAGATGGTGGCAAACAATGAAGAATTTATCTATGCAGAATCTCGTGAGCAGGAAGAAGCAAGATTACAGGAAGAGGCAGAAGCTGAGGCAGAGCGTATGGAGAGCCTGGGAGAGCAGGTCGTATCCTATGCCTGTCAGTTTATTGGAAATCCATATGTCTGGGGAGGAACCAGTCTGACAAACGGGGCAGATTGCTCAGGATTTGTTCAATCGGTTTTTGCAAATTTCGGAATTTCTCTACCGAGAACATCTTATGAGCAGAGAAGTGTAGGAACAGGTGTGAGCTATGAAGAGGCACTTCCGGGAGATATTATTTGTTATGATGGTCATGTGGGAATTTATGTAGGAGACGGACAGATCATAAATGCACAAAGTCCATCTCAGGGAATAGGAATTTCACCTGCAACATACACAAATATTCTTGCAGTGCGAAGAGTCCTGTAAAAGAAATTGTATAAACAATATAATAAATTGTCAAACCTGAAAATCCGAAAGAGCTTCTTTCGGATTTTTTGAACATAAAAATAGTTTGTTCTGTAAATGCGCAAAATGACCAAATTTGTAAAAAATGAGAAAAAATAACGTTGAAAAGTTTTCCGAGTTATCCACACGAAAACGGCAAAAAAAGGTGGAAAAACATTGAATTTCTGAAAGTTATCCAAGTTATCCACACAAAAACATATGTTTTCGGTGGAAAACTTGGATAAAAAAAGCAAACGAATGTTTTGGGAAGAATATATAAAAATTTGATTTTGTCGAAAAAGTTCGAAAAAAGTATTGACTTTTTAAATGTCAAAAAATGAAAAGAATTGAATGAAAGTTGCGAAAAATTCTGAATATTAAAAATTTTGATATTAAAGAAAATATAAAAAATAAACGGGATATAAAATGGAAGGTTTAAAGGTTGCCAACTGAAAAAAGAGGTATTATAATGGGGAATATGAAAATGAAAAGGAGGCACTTGTAATGCAGATCGATAAAACAATCATTATGGGAGATCTTCTCCGTATGGCACCAGGAACAGCAGATATCCTTCAGGCTCATGGAATGGGATGCATTTTCTGTCCATGTGCACAGGCAGAAGCTTTAGGAGAAGCTGCTGATGTTCATGGTGTAGATGCTGATATGTTAGTTGAAAAAGTCAATGCGTATTTAGCAACATTAGAATAAAGTTCATGATTTTATAAAAAACCGGATTCCCTGAGGAGTCCGGTTTTTTATGTTATAGGCTGTTTACAGATTTCCTAAGATATGAATCGCATTTTTGGCAACGATAACTTCGCAATGTTCCTCCAAAAATGCAAGTGTAGCACTGTCACCTTGTTCAGGTAAACCGTATTCAGAGAGCATATTGCAAATTCTGTTAAAATCAGAAGCTGTATGTGTCGACTGAGTTAGAACTAATATATAAACTTCACTGGCCTCATCTTTATAGAGCGTGTTACCGCCTTCGTACATATTCACCAGTAATTTGGATGCTCTGATCGCACTATCTAAAGTAGAGAAAGAGAAGAGTCGGACAGAAGGAGTCCTTTCTTCAGGTTCAGGGTCATGAGTTTCAGCCCTTGGTGTATCTTCAGCAACTGTGCTGCCAGAGACTGCATTATGCACCTGACGTAAAAGATTAAGGAACTCATCGGCGCCTTCCAGTTTCTTTAAACGATCAAATGGAGAAGATAAGCCTTTTTCAGAATTCTTACCTTGTGGGGAAGGAGAGAATTTTGCAAAACGAGTATCAAGTTCTTCTGGGTTTTCTACTTTTGTAATAATGAGCACGATAGAATCTGGTGAAGTTGGGATAGCTTCGATCATAAGAGGCATATCGTTCGCTTCGAATCCAAAATCCTGTGCTGCCTGTTGCATCATATCATGGAAAAGTGATTTTGCTTTTTCGGTGCCATAAGCTAATTCGCTTAATTTCAATTGACGCTCTTCCAAATCAGCAGGTGTTAAAGTACAACGGATCTGGTTGTCGCTAATCTTTTCGATTTTCATAAAATATCACTTCCTTCACAATATAGTCCAATTATTCATTATCAGTATAAACAAAAAAAGAGTTGATGTAAACAAAATAAAAAAAATACTTGCAATAAAATTTACCATTTTTTATAATATCGTTACAAGGAAATAGAATTACTATTTCAAATGGATGGTCGTTCTTGAACCATTAAACGCATTTCGCACACACGCGTTTTACCATTTCAGTCGTATCAGACAATTTATCAACAAAACCTTACAAGTTGAACAGACATTATTTTCTTGTCGTCGGAAAAGGCAGGAATAGTATATCACAATGCACTTCTGGCTGCTTTTTGCCGAAAATCAGTCTGTTCAGAACAAAATCAGGAGAGGAATCAAATGAATACGGAAAATAAGAATTACCAAGAACTGTTTTCTGAACTGACGGAGTACGAACGGTCTGGAGTCAGGATGCAGATAGATGGAATTTCCGCCAGTCCTCTGCAGATTGTGTCTGCACATATGATTCGTGAAAACAGTAATTATATGCGGGATTACATTATAAATGAAGAGGGAAAAATTACTGAGCTGGATTTTTATGAAATAGGAACAGGTAAATCAAAGGAAAATTAAAGGAAAGAGGCCCCTCGTCCGATTAGTATCCGAAATATAAATAGTTAACGAAATTTGTACCAAAAATCAGAAAATATGCTATACTGAATGTAATTTTATGATGTTTTTAGGATTTTGAGAGCGTGAAACGCGAAGAAATCCGTAGGCATCATGCAGTTGTGATAAACATCTACAGGAGGTGCAGCGTGGGTAAAAGACGTGATGAAAATACAGATAGACGAAGAGTGGAAGCCAGAACAAGAGGAAGCCAGGTTACAGTCCAAAAGAGGAGAAGAAAGAAGCGAAGAAGAACGAACAAAGTATTGATCGCAATTCTGTTATTTGTGATTATTGCAATGGTAGGCGCGTGCACTCTGGTATGGATTAAATATGGACCAACAAATGAAAGATATGATTTGAACAAATATTTTGGTGTTGAGAAAGAATCAGAGCTGGGCATTACCGTCAATAATGAAGTAATGGAAATGAAAGGTCTTCGTATTGATAATACAGTTTATATTCCATATGAAATTGTCAGAGATTATCTTAATGGACGTTTCTATTTTGATTCGAATGAAAATATTTTGTTGTATACACTGGAAGATGCAATTGTCCGAACAGATGTAGGAAGTAAGACATACACAATTGCAAAAGAAGAATATACGGAAGATTATGCTATTTTAAAAACAGAAGGACATGCTGCATACATAGCGATTGATTTTGTTAAGGAATATACGGATTTGGATTATGTAGTGTATGAGCAGCCTGGAAGAGTTATGATCGGAACAGATTTTGAGGAACGAGTGGTTGCTGATGTAAAACGAAATACGGAAGTAAGGCTTCGTGGGGGAGTAAAGAGTCCGATTTTGACAGAAGTGTCGAAGGGTGATACGGTCAGAGTTATTGAAGAAATTGGTGACTGGAAGAAAATCTGTACAGCAGATGGAGTCGTAGGTTATGTAAAAAGCTCAAGACTTAAGAAAGAAGAGAAAATTACGATCGACAGAGACTTCCAGGAGCAGACATTCTCAAATATAAGTGTGGGAAAGACGATTAACCTGGCATGGCATCAGGTGACAAGCCAGACGGCGAATAATTCTGTATTGGAAGTAATTGCGAATACGAAAGGTCTGACGACCATTTCACCAACATGGTTCAGTGTTGTGGATAATGCGGGAAATATTTCTTCTATTGCGAGTTCAACTTATGTGAATTATGCACATCAGTCCGGAATTGATGTCTGGGCACTGGTTGATAATTTTAGTGATAATATTGATCAATTGGAACTTTTAAGTCATACATCTGCAAGGGAGAATCTTGTGAATCAGCTGATTTCGGAAGCATTGAAATCAGGAATTGATGGAATTAATGTAGACTTTGAACAGATTCCAACAGAAGCAGGTGAACATTATATTCAGTTCATCCGGGAACTTTCTGTAAAGTGCCGATTGAATAATCTTGTCCTTTCAGTGGACAATTATGTACCGATGGGATATAACGCACATTATCACAGAGAGGAACAAGGAGTCGTAGCTGATTATGTAATTATTATGGGCTATGATGAACATTATAATGGTTCTTTCGAGGCAGGTTCCGTAGCCTCATATGATTATGTGAAATCAGGGATTGAAGAAACACTTAAGGATGTTCCGGCAGAAAAGGTGGTAAATGCAATGCCATTCTATACGAGATTGTGGAAAGAAGTACCGAAGACAGAAGAGGAACTTGAATCACAGGAAGGCAGTGAAGCCGGTCTTTATGAGATGAAAGTGACCAGTGAAGCTTTGGGAATGACAGCGGCAAGGAACCGTGTAAATTCAGCAGGAGCAGAGATTGTATGGGATGATAAAGTAAAACAGAATTATGCCGAATGGCAGGGAGCGGATGGCGCGACATATAAGGTCTGGCTGGAAGATGCATCCTCGCTGGAGGCAAAACTTCAGTTGATGAAGGAATATAATCTTGCGGGAACAGCAGCATGGAAGTTAGGATTTGAAACTTCGGATATCTGGGATCTGATTCTGAAATACGTTAACTAGAATGAAGGAAAGCCTTCCTTGCATATATTTGTATAAAATATATGCAGGAGGCTTTTTTGGTTGAAAAAATTAAATGGATCGGAGTGCTGCTTTTTCTAATTGCACTTATTTATGGAGGACATCGCCTGAGTGTTGTTGTTGCATCGAACATTTTACAGGATGAAAAAATTGTTGTTATAGATGCCGGACACGGGGGAGACGATCCTGGAAAAATTGGAATAAACAATGCATTGGAAAAAGAAATAAATTTACAAATAGCAAAAGAAATTAAAAAATATCTAGAAAAAGCTGGTATAACTGTAGTTATGACAAGGGAAAATGATAGTTCTCTTAAAAATAGTAAAGCGGAAGATATGAGGGAAAGAGTTAAGATTATTGATGAATCAAAAGCAAAAATTGCAGTGAGTATTCATCAGAACAGCTTTCCTTCAGAGGCTGAAAAAGGGGCACAAGTCTTTTATTTCAGTGAGTCAGAAGAAGGAGTAAAGATTGCACAGATTTTGCAGAACCATCTGAAAATACTAGATCCGGAGAATAAAAGAGAGATAAAAGAGAACAATAGTTATTTTCTGCTGAAACGGACAAAAACACCGACGGTCATTGTGGAGTGTGGTTTTCTAAGTAATTGGGCGGAAGCAGAAAAACTGACAGAAACAGAGTATCAAAAAGAAATTGCACAGGTGATAAGTGAGGGAATTTTAGCTTATATGAATCAAGAATAAATTGCTTTGATTGATTGTTAATGTTATAATGTGAAGCATGAAAACATTGATAAAGAAAATTGACAGAAACAATATAGACGAAGAAATCATAGAGCAGGCTGGCGCTATTTTGCAAGCTGGAGGACTGGTGACGTTTCCCACAGAAACTGTTTATGGATTGGGGGCAAATGCTTTAGATGAGGAGGCAGCACGGAAGACTTATGCTGCAAAGGGACGCCCATCAGATAATCCACTGATCGTGCATATCGCAAGAATGGAAGATTTGGAAGGCATCGTGACAGAAGTTCCGGAAGATGCAAAGCGTATTGCACAGCGCTTCTGGCCAGGGCCATTGACAATGATTTTCAATAAGAATGAAAGAGTTCCTCTTGGAACAACAGGAGGTCATGATACGGTAGCAGTAAGAATGCCGGATGATGAAATTGCGAGAAGGGTGATTCTGGCAGGCGGCGGGTATATTTCTGCACCCAGTGCCAATACTTCTGGACGTCCAAGTCCGACCAGTGCACAGCATGTGGCAGAGGATCTGGATGGAAAGATCGATATGATCATTGATGGAGGAAATGTTGAGATTGGGGTAGAATCTACGATTCTGGATATGACAGTTATACCGCCAATGATTTTAAGACCGGGAGCAATTACAGCGCAGATGCTGAGTGAAGTGATTGGTACGGTTGTGGTAGATGAAGCGCTGATTTCAGAAAATAGTGATAAAGCGCCAAAAGCGCCGGGAATGAAGTACCGTCACTATGCGCCAAAGGCTGAGATGGTTATTGTGCAGGGGAGTCCGGAAGAAACCGTAAAAGCAATCAAACAGTTGGCCTTTGCCCAGAAAAGAGCGGGAAAGAAAGTTGGAATCATTGCAACGAGTGAATCAGCTTCCAGATATACAAATGGGATTATAAAGACGATTGGTTCACGGGAAAATGAGAAAACAGTCGCAAGAAATCTCTATAGAATTTTGCGTGAATTTGATTCTGAAGATGTGGATTATATTTATAGCGAAGCATTTTCTGAGGATGGGATTGGAACGGCAGTAATGAATCGTCTGGGAAAAGCGGCTGGTCACAAAGTCATTGAAGCTGAAGAAATCACGAAACTTCAGAAATACAGAAAAATCATTTTCTTAAGTGAAAGCGGGAATTGTCGTGCTCCGATTGCTGCGGAGCTGTTAAAAAAGCAGATGCTTAAGCAGGAATATGAAATTCTTGCAAGAGGAATGGTGGTTCTGTTTTCGGAACCTATGAATCCGCGTGCTGCAGAATTACTGAAGAGCAGAGGAATAGAAGTTGCTGATTTTGAGACGCAGGGATTTGCGGGAGAAGCTTTGGAAGAAGATACGTTGATTTTGACGATGACGGATGCCATGAAGCAGAAAGTCAGAAATGAATATACAGAATTAGAAAATTTGTATACATTATGTGAGTTTGTAGGAGAAGTCGGGGAAATTCCGAATGTATATGGGCAGCCTCAGGAGATATACGAAGAGATGTTTGCAAGTATTCATAATTATGTGTGCAGACTGTCAGCAATATTAAATGGAGCAGATGAAAAAGTTATATAAAAGGTGTTTGAAAAGGTATTTTGGTAAAACGAAATGCCTTTTTGTTTTAATTTTTTGCATTTGAGAATATAAATATACCAGATGGGGAATCATTTCGGTCTTTAAAGTATTGAATAAAAATTAGTATCTGGAGGGGATGACAATGCGAGGTTCTTGGATTATAAAATTTATGTTTCGCGCTTTTCTGGGAATAGGAATTATATTAATGATAAATCAATTATTGGTCGATAGAAATTATTTTATTTCTGTACGAGCGAACATTTTTAGTTTTTTGACATCTGGATTGCTTGGTTTACCTGGGGTCTGCACACTTTATGGAATTGCTTTTTATTCTTTTTTGTAAGTTTAGCGCAAAACTAAATTTGAAGCTATAAAACTACTGGACAAACAATGGAAGAGAAGCTATAATTCGTTTTACAAGAAAGACATCGTGAGAATCAAAACATTTTTACGGAAACTGCCTGAGGACAGGGACCGTGTCTTTAGGAATATGACGATATTCCTATTTAAGCCATTCGGCTGAAATATCAAAATGAAAACTGAAAACGGAATATGGAAGCGGTATTGCTGGAAAGGAGTATGCAAAGGATAAATAATGAATTATTAATATGCGATTCTGAAGAGGCATATGTGAAGAAGCTTGCGGAAGTGTTGCTTTTGAAGAAAGAAGTGACAGCAGGAGTGCGAATCTGTTCGTCACCTGAATTAATGGAAAAGATGCTGGAAATAGGAAATATAAAGGTTTTGTTGATCAGCGAAGAAATTCCATATGAGAAAAGACAGCAAATATACGCGGGAAAACGTATTGTGCTAACAAAAGATCGATGTGCCGATTTGGGAATCGAAGAAACTGAATTGATGAAGTATCAATCTATAGATAAATTAACATCAGTCATTATGAAAGTATTTTTGGAAAATTCTTTTCAATTATTAAAGAGGAATGGGCAGCAGGGAAGGATCATAGGTGTTTATTCTCCGGTCCATCGGATTGGTAAGACCACATTTGCACTGAAATTAGGGAAAGAGCTTGCAGAAGAGGAGAATGTTTTGTATCTGAATCTGGAAACATATGCGGGAATAGGAGGATATTTTCGGGATATGGAGGTTCAGGATCTGTCCAATCTTCTATATTATGCAAAGCAGGAGAACGATGTAATAAGTGTGCGGATTACATCGATTGTTCAGCAAATGGGGAATCTGGATTATATTCCGCCGATGAAGATTGGGACAGATTTGAAAGCGGTTGAAATGCAGGAATGGAAAGAATTGTTTGAAAAGATATTAGAGCAGAGCATTTATAAGACCATTATCGTTGATATGGGAAATTCCATTCAAAGTGTATTTGAAATGATGGAAATGTGTGACTGGATTTTTATTCCATTTGCAGAGGATGTATATGCAAAGGCAAAGATGAAGCAGTGGCGGTATATGCTAAATGTTCTGAAGATGCAGGATCTGGAAAGGAAAAGCATTTATGTGAACATGGGAAGGTCTATTCGTCAGGCTGTCACAGATTCGGCCGAGGAACTGAGAAAGCGTGAAGGAGCGTATCCATGTTAAATGTCGAAATGCTCCATGAGCAGGTACTGGCAAAGATGGATCTTACCAAAGATCCGACGGATGATGAACTTCAGGAGTTGATACATGATGTGTTGGAAGAACAGTCTAAAGAAAAGTTCATTCCTTTGAAGGAAAAGGCTATTTTGGGGAAAGAAATCTTCAATGCTTTAAGGAAACTGGATATTTTACAGGAATTGATTGAGGATGAATCTATAACGGAAATAATGATAAATGGGATTAATAATATCTTTATTGAACAGAAAGGAAGAATCTTCATTTCTGAAAAAAGATTTATTTCCAAAGGCAAATTAGAAGATGTAATTCAGCAGATGGTCGCAGAATGTAATCGAATTGTGAATGAGTCATCACCAATTGTGGATGTCAGGCTTAGAGATGGATCAAGAGTAAACATCGTTCTTCCACCGGTAGCACTTAATGGTCCAATTGTCACGATTCGGAAGTTCCCGGCCGAAAGAATAACAATGAAACGTCTTATTGAATATGAAACAATTGATAAAGAGATTTCAGAGTTTCTAATTAAAGCTGTTGAAGCGAAGTACAACATTTTTATAAGTGGTGGAACTGGTTCTGGGAAAACCACCTTCCTGAATGTGTTATCTGATTATATTCCTAAAGATGAAAGAATCATAACAATTGAAGATAATGCGGAACTTCAAATAACAAATCTGCCTAATCTTGTAAGGCTGGAAGCACGCAATGCGAATCTGGAAGGAGAAGGCGAAATTAGTATCAGAGATTTGATACGAACATCTTTGAGAATGCGGCCGGACAGAATTATTGTAGGAGAAGTCCGGGGGGCAGAGGCAATTGATATGCTTCAGGCATTCAATACAGGTCATGATGGTTCCATAAGTACAGGACATGCAAATAGTCCACAAGATATGCTGAGTAGATTAGAAACAATGGTACTTATGGGAATTGACCTTCCTCTGTCGGCCATTCAAAGGCAGATCGCATCAGGAATCGATATTCTGATTCATCTGGGAAGGCTTAGGGATAAGAGTCGAAAAGTATTGAAAATCATGGAGGTACTTGGTTATGAGCAGGAGAAAATTGTGCTTCAGCCAATATTTACCTTTGAGGAAACTGGTGAAGAGGACGGAAGAATTAAAGGAAGGTGGATTTGCCACACCGAACTTTGTCATACAGAAAAACTATTGGCAGCAGGAAATTTCTCCAAAAGAGAAGGGAATTGTACTGATGAGGAGCATCCTTTTGCTGAGTGTGATCGTGGCATTATTTTATGCTGATTTCAGGATGTTTCCATTTACAATTCCGTTCGGATATTTTTACTACTGTCATAGTATAGAGGATTTGCTGGCGAAAAAGAAGCAGAATTTTGAAAGGCAGTTCCATGATGCACTGCAAACTATGGAAGCGCATCTTAATGTTGGTTATTCAATGGAAAATGCAATAAAAGAAACCAAAAGGGAACTTTTATTGTTGTATAAAAGCTCGGATGCAATTGTAAAAGAGTTTACATATATGTCAAGACAGTTGAATCTGAATGTAACGGTAGAACAAGTATGGAGAGATTTTGCCGGGAGAGTAGAACTTCCGTCTGTTGATAATTTTGTGATAGTTCTCATACAGGCAAAACGAAGTGGAGGAGACAGTATTTCCATTATTAAAAAGACGATTCGTCGGTTAAGTGAGCGGGCAGAGATAAAAGAAGAAATTGAAACGATTGTTGCTGCCAGACGATTAGAGTTCCAGATTATGACGGTTATTCCATTTGGAATTATAGCTTATATGAGAATAAGTTTCCCAGAATTTATGAATGTATTATATGGCGGACTTTTTGGTAAGTGTTTTATGAGTGTCTGCTTAGTTGTTTATTATTTCGCATGGAGACTTGGATGCCGCATAGTAGATATAGAGGTGTGAGATGAAACTCGGTTTAAAAGAATACAGGCCATCCAGGAAAATTCTCATACGAAGTGGGGCAGTTTTTTTAGGGACGGTCATGTTAGTCATAGTTTTGGAAATCAAGGAAAGATGTTTTGAAGAGGAAATTACCCGGATTAAAAGGAATGATTATGGCAATGGGATCAGAAAAGAAGAGCTTGAATTGGAAATAGAAGGTGAAAAAGAGCAGACTGTAGTGTTGGAAGTTTCACCAAGGTCTTTCTCTGACGAGGAAATAGATAAATTGTTTTCAAAAGCATTTAGTGACCTTGAAGATGCAATGCTTGGAGAAAATAAAAGTCTGGAATATGTCACAGAAAATCTGAATCTGGTTCATGACATAGAAGGATATCCATTTGTAGTCAGCTGGCAGTTTAGCAGATATGATGTTGTGGATATGACCGGAAGAATTCAAAAGGACAAGCTGGTGGAAATTGATCCAAAGCGAGAAGGTGTTCCGGTGAAAGCAACAGTAATTCTAAGGTATGAGATGAAAGAATCGGTCCAAAATTTAGATCTGATTATCTATCCACCAGAAGAAGGGAAATTGTCTATTAGTGAAGAGGTATTAAGAGCTGTGTCCCAGATGAATGATCAGTCAAAAGAAGAGTCATATATAACGCTCCCAAGTACAGTGGATGGCAAGAAGATTATCTGGAAAAAAGGACGGAAATCGGATGTAGTAATGCTATTAATCTTGGGAAGTGCAGTCAGTGTTCTGTTAATTTTCCTGGAATGGCAGAAGGAAAAAGAGGCAGAAAAGAAGAAACGGGAAGAAATGTTGTTTGATTATTCGGAAATTGTAGGTCAGTTCATTATTCTGATGGGAGCTGGAATGACGGCAAAGAGTGTATGGAAGAAAATAGTCGATGATTACGGGAAGCAAAAAAGAAATTCCGGTAGAACAAGATGGGCATATGAAGAAATGGAAATCACTTTAAAGGAAATGCAGAATGGTGTTCCAGAACTGGAATGTTATGAGCATTTTGCGAAAAGATGTGATTTGTTGCCGTATATAAAATTAGGAGCATTGCTTGCACAGAATCTGAAAAAAGGGACAAAAGGTCTTTGGATTCAAATGGAAATGGAGGCACATCAGGCAATGAACGATCGGAAAAACCAGATAAAAAAGCTGGGAGAGGAAGCTGGAACCAAACTTCTGATACCAATGCTGCTTATGCTGGTCGTGGTATTGTTGATTGTGATAGTACCTGCTTTTCTGTCAATACAAATATAATGCGGAGGTACGAGATGAATAGATTGGTACTGTTTATTACTCAGAAAATGAGAAATTTAAAAGAGAAATTGAATAACAATAAAGGAATGTCAGTTATTGAATTAATACTGATATTGGTGGTGATTATTGGGTTAGTTATTATTTTTAAAACCCAGCTGACTAATCTGGTAGAGTCAATTTTTGCAAAAATAACCAGTGAAAGTGCAGGAATTTAATCGCAAGAATTAATTTCAGAAAATGGAAGTGTACAGATATGAAAAAAACGGTAAGAGGAGAATTGACAGTATTTTTTAGCCTTGTTTTTTTGCTTTTGCTGGCCTTGGTTGGAGCTGTTGTTGAAAGCGTATCCATTCAAGTCGGGAAGAATGAAAAGAGAGCGGATGCGGGCAGGGCGGCGGAATCCGTATTTGCAGAATATCAGAGAGATCTGTTAGAAAAATATGGAGTTTTTGCATTGGAAGAAAGTTATGAATCCGGGCAGATATCAGAAGAAAATGTTTTAAACCGACTGTCATTTTATGGGGCAGAAAACATGGACATTGCTATCGTTGCCATTCGTTATATGACAGATAATAGTGGGCGGGAATTTTTCCGTCAGGCAGTGGAGTATCAGAAGATGAAAACAGGAATGTCGGTGGTCGAAGCTGTATTGGATCACCAGTCCGCCTGGGAAGAAAAAGAATATTTGGCAGAAGAATATGAGGGAGAAGATGATAAAACGGATGCTGATTTACAGCAGATTCTCCAGACTGAAGAACAGGAACTTCCCGATGAGGACAATCCGTTAGAACTGCTGAGAACATGGAAGTCAGGAGCTTTTCTAAATTTGATTCGTCCAAATGAATTTACATTATCTGAAAAAACACTTGATTCATGTGAACTCTTGAGTGAACGGAACCTCCGAAAAGGGTATGGGACATTGTACGAAAAAGAGTCAGGGTCAGGCGATGCCGTTTTTTTTAATCTGTACCTTTTAGAAAAATTTGGGAACGCAACAAGCAGGAAGGAGGATGCCTATTTGCAGTATGAGTTGGAATACCTATTAGAAGGAAAAGAAAGTGATGCAAAAAATTTAGAAGCTGTTACAAAAAAACTATGTAACATACGATTTGGAATAAATTATGCATATTTGTTGACGAATCAGACAATGCAGGCTGAAGCAGAAGCACTTGCGGGCACAATAAGTATTTTACTTGCGGCACCTGCGATCATTCCGGTAATGAAGCAGGGAATCCTGCTGACATGGGCATATGGAGAAGCAATGATGGATGTGCGTACTCTGCTAGAAGGTGAAAAAGTGCCATTGATAAAGACGCAGGAAACGTGGAAATTATCATTAGAATCTTTATTAGACATAGAAGAACGTGGATTACCAATAGAGAAAAAGAAAGAAGAGACAGGTATGACATATAAGGAGTATCTGCAAATGCTGCTTTTGACAAAAAATATAGAAGTATTGGCCATGCGTGCACTTAATCTGGTTGAACTGAATATTTCAAGTATGGACGGAAAAAGTTTTTTCAAAGCGGATGCATGTATAACCGGAGCAAAATTTCAAATGGACTGTCCAATGCGAAGAAATGTCAATTATCAGTTTCAGGTGTCCTATCAATATCATTAATTTATGAAAGGGGGTGGAGTCAGATGCCTTTTCCGTTTTTTATCTTTTTGATTCAAACATACACAAACCCACATGATGTCTTTTATTTTACTAGAGAGGAGGAAGAGTTTGATTTCTCACGCGACAATAGAGTACCTTCTTGTAGAGCGGGAAAGGTATCTGTGTCCACCTCATGCAGTCTGTCTGGAAGTATTACCGTAGAGGCAGTTATATGTTTACCTTTTTTTCTATATGCGGCGCTATCACTTATCTGGTTGTTGGAAATACGGACCATACAAACGACGATTCGATGTGGACTGCATTCGGCAGGAAAACAAATGGCCGAGAGTGCTTTTTCAACAGAGTTTGTAATACCGGGAAATCTTGAAAGTGAAATTGTAAATATAATTGGAGAAGAACGATTGGAGCGAAGTATTGTGGTAGGAGGTTCAGAGGGTATCAGTTGTAAAAAATCATATTGCATACCGGGAAGTGGAATATATGAATTGAAAGCACAATTCAGAGTAAGGCTTCCATTTCCGTATTTTAATTCGAATGGTCTGAAATGTGAAGAGAGCATGAGAATCAAAGGGTGGAATGGATATGTTCAGGAGCTTTTTACGGAATCGTCTTACGAAGATATTGTATATGTGACCGAGAATGGTGTGGTGTATCATCTTGATGCCAGATGCACCTATCTGGAGCCATCGGTTCGAAGTGCAGATATGGGGGACATAGAAAATCTGAGAAATGATAGTGGAGGAAAATATTATGAGTGCCCACTTTGTGTAAATAAAAACAAATCTTACGAAATAATATACATCACTGATTATGGATATAGATACCATGCCAAGCAGAATTGTTCGGGGATAAAAAGAAAAGTCTATGCAGTACCAAAGTCAGAAGTAAAAGGGAAGGTGGCATGTTCAAAATGTGGGAATTAGGTATGGGATTTTATCTTTTAGCAGGAACAATATGTGATTTGATAAAAAGAGAAATCCCTGTTATGTATTTGATGAGTGGAACTGTTTTTGCGGTTCTATATAGGATGTTTAGTTATAAGAAAATGTGGCACATAAGTATTTACGGGGCAGTAATAGGAATCGGATTCTTGTTGTTGTCAAAATATACAGATGAGCAGATTGGGTACGGAGATAGTTGGATGATTCTGAATTTGGGAATTTACCTGGGAATCTGGGAACTGATACTTTTGTTAGGGATAGTGTTTGGAGTAATTTTTATATTTTCCTGTGCAGGTCTGGTTTGTAAAAAGTTGAACAGGCATACGAGGATTCCTTTTTATCCCTTTCTGATGATTGGATATATAGGAGTTATGGTTTGGTGAAAAGAAGAACATGTAAAGCAAGCACTGTTGTAGAAATGGCCTATCTGATGCCGGTCGTGCTATTATGCTGGATGTTAGTGGTTTTTGCGCTTTTTTTCTACCATGATAAGAGTGTTATAGCAGGGGCAGCGTATGAGTCTGCAGTTATGGGAACGGAATTATGGGCTGAGGAAACCGGGTATAGAAGTGCAAAAATAGAAGATTATTTCCGGGAAAGAATAAATGGAAAACTATTGTTTTACAGAAATGTAGAGGTTCGTATTATGGTAGATCAGGCGGAAATCAGGGTGGAGGCTGAGGCAGTTAAATATTTGATGATGCTTCATGTGGAAGAACAGGCAGCAGTTACGGAACCTGAAAAGGTGGTCAGAGATATGGTGATATTGAAAGAAACAATTGAGGATGCAGCAAGATGATAACAAAATTTGAACGTGAGTTAAGACATACATGGATGATATTTGAAATTGAGAAAATATATGAAGAAGATTATCAGATGAAGATGATTCATTCGAATTCAATTCCTGGACTTTTGAGTGTTCAGGGGCAGGGCATGGATGAAAAGAGCAGATATCGGTATGAGATCAGTGGAAAAATCAGCATGAAAGTATTAGGAGAACGAGAAAGCTGGAGCTATTTCCAGATGGAGAATTTTATGAGGCAGTTCATTCAGGTATTAAAAGAAATGGATAACTATCTGTTGAATGTGAATTGTCTGAGTTTAAATCCAGAGCATATTTATTGGAATGATGGAAAATTTTATTTTAGTTATTGCCCGGCATTGGAGCAGGATTTATGGGAGAAATTTCATGAATTGACAGAATATTTTGTGAGAGAAACGAATTATGAAGATAAAGAGGCTATATACTTTGCATATGAATTACATAAATCATCCATGGAGGAGAACTATAATATAGAAGAAATACTGGAAAAGATTCTGGAGAGAAAGGAGGCAGAGATGGACAGGATGAAAGAAGATGTAAAAGAAATGTCTTATGAACTTGAAGATGACAGGATTTTGGATGACTGGGCAGGGGAACAGGAACTGAAGAATCATGTTCTGCGGGAACGGCTCGGTGTGTGGGGATTTGTAAGTCGAAAACTGCAAAGGAACAGCAAAGAATAGCGGAAGGCTCTTTGTGAAAAAACTAACTTATGGAAATTCTATTGCAAAAAAGACAACTCTGTTTTATGATTAAAGTTAACTATGTATATTTGATAAATATAGTCAAAAAAGAACTTCTATTTTGTATAAAATAACGAAGAAATCAGATTTATAATGATGGAGGTGTGTCTATGACAAACGTGCAAATTAAACCATTCAAAAAAGTTTTAGTTGCAAACCGTGGAGAAATTGCAATTCGCGTGTTCCGGGCATTGAATGAGCTTGGTATTACTACAGTTGGCATTTACTCAAAAGAAGATAAATATGCGTTATTCCGTGCAAAGGCGGATGAATCTTATCCTTTGAACCCAGATAGAGGACCAGTAGATGCATATTTGGATATTAAGAAAATTATTAATATTGCTAAAGCTGCAAATGTAGATGCAATCCATCCTGGGTATGGATTTTTAGCAGAAAATCCAGAATTTGTAAAAGCATGTGAGGATAATGGAATCACATTTATCGGACCTTCTAAAGAACTGATGAATGCAATGGGAGATAAGATTTCATCAAAACAGATGGCTATTAAGGCAAATGTTCCTATTATTCCAGGTGTAGATCATGCTTTAAAAACAGAAAAAGAAGTTATGGAAGTCGCTGAAATGGTCGGTTATCCGGTTATGCTGAAAGCTTCCAACGGTGGTGGCGGACGCGGTATGCGTATTGTAAATTGTGCAGAAGATATGCCGACAGCTTACCGTGAAGCCTGCAATGAATCTAAGAAAGCATTCGGGGATGACCAGATTTTCGTTGAAAAATATCTAAGAGGACCAAAGCATATTGAAGTTCAGGTCGTTGCAGATAATTACGGAAATGTTGTGCATTTATATGACCGTGACTGTTCGGTTCAGCGTCGTCATCAGAAAGTAGTAGAATATGCGCCGGCATTCAGTATTCCGGAAGCGACAAGAAAGATTATCTTTGACAGTGCGGTAAGGCTTTCTAAGATGGTGGGCTATCGTAATGCCGGAACTTTGGAATTCCTTGTAGATCAGGCAGGAAATCCATACTTTATTGAGATGAATCCGCGTATTCAGGTAGAGCATACCGTTACAGAACAGATTACCGGAATCGACATTGTTGCAACACAGATTCTGGTTGCAGAGGGATATCCGCTTGACAGTGAAGAAATTGATATTCCTTCACAGGAAGCAATTAAGTGTCAGGGTTATTCTATTCAGACACGTGTTACATCGGAAGATCCTACTAACAATTTCTTGCCAGATACAGGAAAGATTACGGTATATCGTCCAAGTAATGGACATGGTATTCGTCTCGATGGAGGTAATGCTAACGTAGGCGCAGAAATTCTTCCATACTACGACAGTTTATTAGTAAAAGTAATTTCTACGGATCGTACTTTTGAAGGTGCAGTACGTAAATCATTACGTGCATTGAAAGAAATGCGAATTCGTGGAATTAAGACAAATATTCCATTCCTGATCAATGTTGTGAATCATCCTATATTTAAAGAAGGAAAATGTTACACAACATTTATTGAAGAAACACCGGAATTATTTGAATTACAGAGTAGTCAGGACAGAGCTACAAAGCTGGTTGATTTCCTTGGAAATAGAATTGTTAATGTTACACAGGGAGAAAAACCTATGTATGAGAACCGTGTTCTGCCAGTCTATGATGAAACAGCACCTGTATACGGAGCTCGTGATGAATTCTTAAAACTTGGAGCACGTGATTTTACGCAGAAAATTCTTAAAGAAAAGAAATTGTATGTAACAGATACAACTATGCGTGATGCGCAACAGTCATTGATGGCGACACGTATGAGAACAAAAGATATCGCAGGTGCAGCTCGCGCAACAAACTTATTCATGCAGAATGCATTCTCGGTGGAATGTTGGGGTGGAGCCACATTCGATACTTGCTATCGTTTCCTAAAGGAATCTCCGTGGAAACGTCTGAGCATTTTAAGACAAAGAATGCCAAATACATTGTTACAGATGTTGCTTCGTGCATCAAATGCAGTTGGATACAGCAACTACCCAGATAATGTTGTACAGGAATTTATTCGTGTATCTGCAAAGCATGGTATTGATGTGTTCCGTATTTTCGATTCACTTAACTGGGTAGAAAATATGAAGATGCCAATCGATGAAGCACTTAAATCAGGTAAGATTGTGGAAGGTGCTATCTGTTATACGGGAGATATCCTGAGTCCGACAGAAGATAAGTATACGCTGGATTACTATGTAAAGAAAGCGAAAGAATTAGAGTCACTTGGTATTCATACATTTGCAATCAAAGATATGGCAGGACTTCTGAAACCATACGCTGCGAAAGAATTAGTCACAGCACTTAAATCAGAGCTTCATATTCCAATTCACTTACATACACATGACTCTACAGGTAATGGGGTAGCTACCGTATTAATGGCAGCGGAAGCAGGTGTGGATATCGTTGATCTGGCAATTGAAACAATGAGTACACTTACAAGTCAGCCTTCCATGAATGCAGTTGTAGAGGCACTTCGTGGAACAGAACGAGATACAGGTCTTGACGCTGACGAATTACAGGAATTGAGCCATTATTATGGACGTGTTCGTAAGGTTTACAAATCGTTCGAGAGTGATATGGTTTCACCTAATACTGAAATTTACAAATACGAAATCCCTGGTGGACAGTATTCGAACCTTGCAGCACAGGTTGAGGCGATGAATGCAAAAGACCAGTTTGAAGATATCAAAAAACTTTACAAAGATGCAAATGAGCTTCTTGGGAACATTACAAAAGTTACTCCTTCTTCAAAAGTAGTAGGTGATATGGCTATCTTTATGTTAAAGAATGGACTTACAAAAGAAAATATTCTTGAAGTAGGTAAAGAATTATCATATCCGGATTCAGTAGTGGACTACTTCAAGGGTATGATTGGACAGCCAGAAGGTGGATTTGATCCGGAACTCCAGAAAATTGTGCTGAAGGGCGCAGAACCTATTACGGTTCGTCCGGGTTCACTGTTGCCACCAGCAGATTTTGAAGCTATTGAAGAACATCTGAAATCAACCTTTGATCTGAGCCGGTTCACACCAAAGGATATGGAATGCAAGGTTATCAGTTATGCGCTTTATCCAAAGGTATATGAAGAATACTGTACACATTTCCAGAACTTCAATGATGTGACCCGTCTGGAAAGCCATGTATATTTCTATGGTCTGCGCAAGGGTGAAGAAACAACGTTGCAGATTGAAGAAGGTAAAGAACTGATCATCAAGTTCCTTGACATGTCAGAGCCAAATGAAGAAGGTAAGAGAACCTTGTCATTTGAAGTAAATGGAGCTGTTCGTGAAGTTGTGGTAGTAGATGAAAAACGTGCGGTTAATTCTGATAACAAACTGAAAGCAGATAAGAATAATCCTGCACATGTTGGCTCATCTATTCCAGGAACGATTGAAAAAGTATTTGTTAAGGAAGGCGAAGCTGTTGAGATCAACCAGCC
>JAQYAI010000116.1 GCA_029227655.1 bacterium
CTTCCATTCTCCTGTGGTCTGATATAGTCTTCGTGCAGATCATAAACTTCAGCCATATAAAGGCCATGACTAGATGCCCGATGTTTATCCACATAACTTTCTTCTGGTCCCATTCCATAGTAAGTCACCTGATTCATACCGTTATTTAAGAACAGACGTATTCCGAATCTTGGAAGCATTGGAAATTCTGGATAACGTTTTACATCCATGGTAAGTCCGACCACACCATCTCCATCGATGGTCCATGTCGTATCCATATCAAGAATACGCTGCACTGTTTTTGCTGAAAGAGACATCTGGCAGTGAATGCAGATGCATTCTTCTTTGATTTCTACCAGTGTATCATACGCTCTGACAGATGTGCGGTCAAATCTTGCTCTTAGCCATTCTTCCTTGATGTACATGTCATTGTCTGTTGGCGCACGCCAGATATTTACTTCCATCGGTCTTGTAATCTGCTGCACACCGTCAACTTCCATCTCTGAGAACAAGCCTGTCCGTTTATCTAACACATAACGGAATCTATCACCTGAAACTTCAATATATTTGTCATTTTCCTCAATTTCTATTCCATCTTTGTCCTGATTCACCCCGGAAAGTACCGAGAGCACGATCTGATTTCTGCCATCTTCATTTTCCACTTTTATTTCATCAAATCCAAGCAGATGATCCTCTGGAACCAGCGACTTTTCTTCCGCAGAATAGTAAAATACTTTCAGATATGTCTGCCCTTCTTCCGGGATAAATGGATTAATTTTTATGGTTCCTTCTTCTCCTGGCTCGATGGAAGGTGTCGGAAGAATTCCCTGTGAAACTGCATATCCGTCACAGTTCACTTCATATTTGATCTGAATGTAATCCTTGATATTTGTAAAATCCAGATAATTTTTCAGCGTCAGTTCCTGTGTCTCCTGATTGTAATTCACCACTCTGACCGGACGGTATACATTTTTGTACTCTAATAATCCTGTGTGCGGTCTTCGGTCCGGATACACCAGTCCATCCATGCAGAAGTTACCATCATGGATTTCTTCTCCGTGATCCCCGCCATAATAATAGATCGTCCTTCCATCTTCTGCCATTCCATGGGCAACCGCATGATCACACCATTCCCATACAAATCCACCGCACATCAGCTCCTTTTCATGGAAAAACTGAAAATATTCTTCCAAATCTCCAGGACCATTTCCCATGGCATGACAATACTCAATCAGAATAAATGGTTTGTCTGGTTCATTGTCCAGATAAGCATTCATATCTTCAAAGGACGGATACATTCTTCCATACAGATCAAGATTTGAAAAATCATATTTGCGGACATTTCCATGATACCTTGCGCTTTCAAAAAGTGTCAGTCTGGTATCATCAAATTCTTTGATCCATTTTGCAGCTTCTTCAAAGGTACATCCGTACCCGCATTCGTTTCCAAGTGACCAGATGACAACACATGGACGATTCTTATCCCGTTCCACAAGGCGCATGGTTCTGTCCACCGTAGCTTCTATATATTCTGGATTGTCCGCAATTGGCTCGCTCCAGCGTGTGATCTTATAGTCAAAATCATTATTTTCATAATAAATATCCCGTGGTCCATGACTCTCATGATCCGCTTCATCCACAACAAAGAATCCATATTCGTCACACAACTGATAAAAATATGGCGCATTTGGATAATGACTGGTACGAATCGCATTAAAATTATGCTGCTTCATCATAGTCAGGTCCTTCTTCATTTGATCTACTCCGATTACAGAGCCCGTTTCAGGATCCGAATCGTGCCTGTTCACACCGCGGAAAATGATAGGCTTTCCATTAATATGAACTACTTTATTTTCTATAGAAATTTTTCTAATACCAATTCGGTCTGTAATAACTTCTTGTTCCGTCTCAAAACAAATGGTGTAAAGATATGGATGCTCTGGATTCCATAAAATCGGATTTGGAATTTCCATTTCCATCTCTGTCTTGGCATTCAGTTCTGTTTCTGCAACCAACTCTTTCTTGGCATTATAAATATGGATTCTGGTCGGAACTGCTTCTGCCAGATAATCCAGTTTCACTTTCACTTCTGCTACATCTTCTGTGTAATCTGTCTTGATAAAATAATCAAAAAGTATCTGCTCTGGTCTCTTCAAAAGATATACGTCACGGAAAATTCCACTCATGCGGAACTTATCCTGGTCCTCCATGTAGCTTCCGTCACACCACTTGAGCACCAGAACTGCCATACGGTTCTTTCCTTCCACAAGATAGTCCGTCACATCAAACTCACTGGTAGAATGGGAGACCTGACTGTAGCCCACATATCTTCCATTCATCCATAAATAAAAGCAGGAATCTACACCCTCAAACAAAAGATATGCGTTTGAAGCATCTTCCATTTTCTCATAATCAAATTCATGCACATAAGCCCCGCATGGGTTATCCTGCGGAACATATGGTGGATCGAATGGGAATGGGTAGCGGATATTCGTATACTGGTGCTGATCATAGCCATGATTCTGCCACACGCCCGGAACCGGAATCTTGTCAAGCGCTTCTATATCATAATCATTTGCGTAAAATTCCTCTTCCAGATCATAGATACTTTCATAATAACGGAAGTTCCATTCTCCATTAAGGCTCTGGAAACGGTCTGATTTCTCACGTTCACAGACCAGGTCATGCATCACTTTCGATGCCGGTATATAATAACTTCTATTTGGCATGGTATTCTCATGCAAAATATGTGGATTTTCATAATATCTAGGTATAAGCATTTCATAACCTCCATAAATGTTTTTTGCTCCAACATTCTAATATGATTATATAACAAATTACAAATATTTCCATAAACTATATTAGACAAAATGTGCACAGAATTAAAGATAAATAAGGGAATTTGCACAAAATACTATTTGCTACTATATCATTCCAAATGAATTCTCGTCCTCCGACACTGAATTGTCCTTAAGCAAAAGACATATACTTGCCAGGGACAATTCCCGCGGAAACAACAGTCCTCATGACGCCAATTTGTCCTTGGCTGGAAAGCAAAAACTTGTCAAGGACATTTCCCGCGGAACAAACAGTACCCTCGACGCAAAATTGTCCTTGGTTGGAAAACAAAAACTCCCCACATACAGAATGTGAGGAGTGTTCATCTCTTTATTTAGTATCCTAAAATCTTATTGATAAAGTATGGGAACTGCACCAGCCACCATGGCCAGTCATGATTTACATCATGTCCCCAGAAATCAACCCATGCAGGAACATCAAGGCGTTCGAACTGTTCTTTCAGAATTCTTGCATCTTCTTTTGCTTCATCTTCCCATGCACCCTGGCCACAGCAGATGATGATGTTTCCTTGACGATACTGCTCTACTAATGGGTGATTATAGTCCATGTTTGGCAGATAATCTACTGGTGAATTATAATATATATCAATATCATTATAATTTTCAAAGAAATATCCTGCGTGGAATAATCCGCTTAATGAAAGACATCCGCCAAAAAGATCCGGTCTTCTCAGGTAGAAGTTCACACAGTGATATCCACCCATACTTGCTCCTGTAAGCATTACTTTTCCATGATAATCCATTGGATCTGTCTCTGCATGGATTTCATGAAGACGTGGCAAGAATTCTTCACAGATGTATTTCATCCACTGTTCATGCCACATGATTCTTCCGTGGTGGTCGCCCCATTTTGCACTCCATGTTTCTTCATCTACACAGCCAACACTGAATAACTGAATCTGTCCATTTTCGATCTTGTCCGCTACCGTATCGATAAGTCCACGGCTTTCATAGTCAAAGAACTTCCCGTCCTGACATGGGAACATGATAAATGGAAGTCCTGCGTGACCGTATACTTTAAATTCCATGTCACGTCCTAAAATATGTGAGTATTCTTTATAATATTGAGTATGCATTGTTATTTTTATCCTTCCGTTCTTGTTAATACATAATGAGCAAACGCAATTGCCTGCTCTTCTGTCTCAAATCTTGCCATAAATGCAAAATCACCCATCGCACCAGAAAGTACTTCCGGCATTTCTTCATACATCAAGATGCTCTGTCCATATTTTGACCAGATTTCTTCATGCGAATGCTGGTAACGTCCATTCCTTCTCTGTGAAGCAAATACACAGACATAAGGTCTCTGCTCCGGATCAAAATATCCCTGATCATAGCAGACCATATTTGCCCAGATCTGATACACACTGATGTCATTTGCATAGTTCATCATGTCAGGTGTATACCCCCCTGGTGGTCTCATATTTACTTCCAGTCCGAAGATGTCACCTTTCTTTCCAAGTCCCTTTTTATCTTCATTTAATACGAAGAATTCACAGTGGAAAAAGCGTGAATTACTTTCAAATGCCTTGATAGTTCTTCGCCCAGCATCCTTCAGGTCTTCTGGAATCTGCTTTCTTGAATAATACCACATATCAAGCTGGTCATTTACCACATCCATGACCGGATCCGGGAAGTAATGGCTTGTTTCGAAAATAATATCTCTGTTGGAATCGCAAATACCGTCATAAGAAACAATCGTACCATTGATAAATTCTTCCATAATGTACTGTACTTCTGGTAAATTGTTGTAAAATGCTCTTGTATCATCTTCATTTTTCAATTTGTATGTAGCTGCTGCACCCACACCATTATCTGGTTTTACAATGACTGGATAGCCAACTTTTTTGATAAATGCAAGACCCTCTTTCAGATTCGTTACCAGATGATATCTCGCTGTCTTAACACCTGCTTTTGCATAGTATTCTTTCATTTTGCTCTTGTACTTGATTCCATCGATCTTGTCATTATTAAGACCTGTTGTGATGTTGAAATCCGTTCTGAGCTGTGCATCACGAAGTAACCAGTATTCATTGTTACTTTCCAGCCAGTCGATCTTTCCATATTTAAAAGAAAAGAATGCACATGCCCTGAATACTTCGTCATAATTCTCCAGACTGCTTACTTTATAATATTCTGTTAATGAATTTCTGCATTCCTGACTCAGCTGATCGTATGGTTCATCACCGATGCCCAATGTCGTCACACCATTATTCTTAAGACATTGTGTAAAATTGTAATATGTTTTTGGGAAATTTGGTGACAAAAACACAAAATTCATAAAAAATCCCCCTTCATTCCTTTATTTAACTTTTACTTGGTATTTTTTTTGCTTTTTCGGATACGTCCTTCCTTCAGCACAACTGCTGTTCGTGCTGGAAGATAAAGTTCGATAAAATATTTTCCGTCTTCTTCTTTTACAGGATATGTGATGTGTTCGATCCGGTTCTGTCCGCCGTATCTTTCATCATCCGTTGAAAGTCTTATTTCATAATCTGCATTTGATGGTACCTGAATCTTCACATTTGTAAATGATTCTGACGGGTTAAAGTTAAATGCAAAAAGCAAACCCTTCCGGTAGAACGCAATAATCTTGTCAGCATTCCGAAGAAGACGAAGGTCTCCCATCCGCTGTTCAAACATATGGTTCCGCTTTGTGAGCATGATCATATCGTGGTCAAAGTCTCCAAGCCACTGATATTTCAAAAATCCATTGTCACGAAGACTCCACTGGCGGCGGCAGTAATGGAAACTCCATCCATTGCCTTCTCTTGGAAAATCAATCCATTCCGGATGCCCGAACTCATTTCCCATAAAGTTCAGATATGCTTCTCCACCACCTGCAAGTGTAAACAGACGAATCATCTTATGAAGTGCGATTGCACGGTCAATTACCAGGTTGTGGCAGGCTTTGTCCATATCCGTATACATATTCGCATCTGCAAGCCGGAAAATCATCGTCTTATCTCCCACCAACGCCTGATCGTGGCTTTCTACGTATGCAACTGTATTTTCTCCCGGACGGCGAAGACACATATCGCCCCACATCTGACCGATATCCCAATCCTCATCTCTCTTTTCTTTTACAGTACGAATCCACATATCCGGCAATCCCATTGCCAGACGATAGTCGAAACCAATACCACCATCCTCGATAGGAAGTGCCATTCCCGGCATACCTGACATATCTTCTGCAATCGTGATCGCATTTGGATTCACCTCACGAATCAGTTCATTTGCAAGCTGGAGATATGTAATTGCTTCAATATGTGTATTCATTGAAAAATATTTACTATTATCATTAAAATCTGTTCCAAGACCATGATCATGGTAGATCATGGATGTTACACCGTCAAA
>JAQYAI010000117.1 GCA_029227655.1 bacterium
CAAAGCCATGAAGGAAGCACTTGTATGGTGGCAAGGGAGCTTGCGGATAAAGTGGGTGGAGAAATTAAAGAGTTCTTTTTGCCACGGGATTTTGACCAGCCATGTAGAGGATGTTTCACCTGCTTCAAAACAGATTTATCAAGATGCCCACATTTTAAGGAGCTGGAGCCTTTGGAAAAGGCGATTCTTGATGCGGATCTTCTCATTTTGGAAAGCCCGGTCTATGTATATCATGCATCAGGGCAGATGATGAGCTTTTTGGATCACTTTGGAACCTGGTGGGTAGTTCACAGACCCGTATCTAAGATGAGCCGAAAACAAGCTGTTGCAATCAGTACCGCTGCCGGGGGCGGGATGAAAAGCACTGTAAAGGATATGGCCGACAGCCTTGAGATGTGGGGCATGCGTAAGGTCTACAGGATGGGTGTGGGAGTTCAGGCGACCAGGCCAGATGAAATTCCTGACAGGATCATGAAAACCATCCATAGGAAAACGGACAAACTGGCAAATCAGATTCGAAACAATGCAGGCAGGTGCGGGTATAATGGACGCGCAAAAAGATGGTTCTATATGATGCGTTTTGCTCATATGCATTTTGCGCCTATGGAGCCGGATTATGGATACTGGGGAAAAAGGATGGCATGGAAAGAACAGACCGTGGCTGTAGAGTGATACCGTAAAAGCAAAATTGATATTACGGAGAAAAAACACTATGAAATTTAGTAAAAAAATTATTTTGAAAAATGGTGCTGAATGCATATTGCGAAATGGTACAGAAGCAGATGGTCAGGCAGTGTTCGATAATTTCAATCTGACCCACGAACAGACCGACTATCTGTTGTCTTATCCAGATGAGAACAGCTTTGATGTCGTACAGGAAGCAGATTTTCTGAAGAAAAAGATGGAAAGTGAAAATGAAATCGAGCTGCTTGCTGTAGTTGAAGGCATGGTTGTCGGAACTGCAGGGATTGAAGCAGTTGGAACAAAATATAAGGTGCGGCATCGCGCGGAATTCGGCATCAGCGTGGCAAAGGAATTCTGGGGGCTCGGAATCGGACGGGCGCTGACAGAAGCTTGCATTGAATGTGCAAAGAGCGCTGGATATTTACAATTGGAGCTCAGTGCTGTAAGCGACAATAAAGCGGCAATTGCGCTGTATGAAAGCGTTGGCTTTCGGGAATATGGACGAAATCCAAAAGGTTTCCGTTCACGAATCTCTGGATGGCAGGAAATTGTGTTGATGCGTCTGGAGTGGTATTAGTATAACAAGAAACTGATCGTAGCCCGGAAGGCTTACGCAGAAAATGTGCGTTTGCTTTCCGGGCTATTTTATCTCGTGATTCTGTATGATTGCACGAATACTCTCATTGAGATAAGGTTTGAGCTCTTCAAAAGAAATCGGATCGTTTTCCAGAATCGTGCTGTAGGAAGTGGAGCTTGCAAGCTCGATGATGAGGAACATCATCGTCTCCGGGGCCCTGAGCCTGACGGTAGGATTTTCCAGGAGCCGTGTGCGGTAAAGCTCCATGATGCTGATCTCTGTCTCATCATCACTCGAAAGAATTGCCTGACGGAAGATGCCCCAGCTCAGATTCTTGGAAATAAAACGAAGCATCTGCTTGTTTTCTTGCATCCTTTCTAAAATATAATCTACAATAAAAATAATCCGATCCTCGAATGTGGAAACCGGAGAAGCTTCCAGCGCCTGCCATGCAGCCAGGAAAAGCTTTCCGGCCGTTCGGGCGATCAGGTGATCACGTAATTCGTATTTATCTGTAAAATAAAGATAAAAGGTTCCTTTTGCGACACCGGCACGTTTGGCGATGTCGCTGATGGATGTTTTTTCGATGCCCTGCTCTATGAACAAATCGTATGCACTTCGATAGAGGGCATCTAATTTCATCTGTTTGTTTTCGTCTACTTTTCCCATAATGTATCTCCTTTTCAAATAGAATTATACAAGCAAAATGACTAAAAGTCAATTTTTTATATAAATTTTATTGACTTATGGTCATTTTTGATCTATAGTGAGTGCACGAAATAAAAAATGACCAAAGGTCATAAAATGGAGGAGAGAAAATCATGAATAAGATTAGAAAAGTGATTGTAAAATACAGAGTCGCCATTCTTGTATTTGGTATTCTGATGCTTATTCCTTCGGCAATGGGATATCTGAAGACCAGAGTGAATTACGATATCCTGTATTATTTGCCTGACGACATCGAGACGATGAAGGGGCAGGATATTTTGCAGGAGGATTTCGGAAAAGGCGCCTTTGCCATGGAAATCGTGGAGGGGATGACGGCGAAAGAAGTAGCAGAAGTGAAAGAGAAGATTGAAGGTGTAGATGGTGTTGCAGACGTTATCTGGTATGATTCAATCGCGGATATATCACTTCCAATCGATGTCCTTCCTGATAAATTAAAAGATGTATTTAATACAGAGGATGCAACATTGATGGCAATTTTCTTTGAGGATACCACATCTGCTGACAGTACGATGGAGGCGATTACAGAAATCCGGAAGATAACAAGTGACCAGTGTTATTTAAGCAGCATGTCGGCGGTGGTAACCGATATCAAAGCGTTGTCGGAAAAAGAAACACCGATTTATGTACTGATTGCAGTTGTTCTGACCTGTATCGTACTTTCCATATTTATGGATTGCTGGATTCTTCCAGTATTCTTTATGCTGAGCATTGGGATGGCGATTGCATATAATATGGGAACGAACTATTTTCTGGGAGAAATTTCTTATATAACAAAAGCGCTGAGCGCAGTATTGCAGCTTGGGGTTACACTGGATTATTCGATTTTCCTGTGGCACAGTTATCAGGAGAACCAGCAGAGATTTCCGGGAGATAAGGAGCGGGCGATGGCACATGCTATTTCCAACACCTTTTCATCGGTAGTTGGAAGCTCTATTACAACGGTTGCCGGATTTATCGCTCTTTGTTTCATGAGCTTTACATTAGGAAAAGATTTGGGAATTGTCATGGCGAAAGGTGTTATTTTCGGTGTGCTGTGTTGCGTGACGATTCTGCCATCCTTTATTCTGATTTTTGATAAAGCAATTCAGAAGACTACACATAAGAATATCATGCCGAAGATGGAAAGACCGGCTTCATTCATCACGAAGCATTACAAAGCGTTCGTTGCAGCGTTTGTGGTACTTCTGATTCCGGCGTTGGTCGGCTATACCAAGGCGGATGTTTATTATAATCTGGATGCGACTTTGCCAAGGAATCTGGACAGTATCATTGCAAATGAAAAACTGTCGGATGAGTTTGACATGAATGCAACGCATATGGTTCTGGCGAATGCGGATTTGTCTTCCAAAGATGCAAAAGGAATGTTAAATGAAATGTCTGAGGTCAAAGGCGTGAAATTCGCGTTGGGGCTTGACAGTATTCTTGGCTCTGCCATTCCAAGGGATATGATTCCGGAAGAGGTAACGAGCAAATTAAAAGAAGGTGACTGGCAGCTGTTTCTGGTGCAGTCTGAATACAAGACGGCGACAGATGAAGTGAACGTTCAGTGTGAGAAATTGAATGGCATTATTAAAAAATATGATCCGACGGCAATGCTGATTGGGGAAGCACCTTGTACAAAGGATCTGATTACGATTACGGATAAGGATTTCAAGGTGGTCAGTGCCATATCCATTGTGGCAATTTTCCTGATCATTGCGTTGGTATTTAAATCTATTTCTGTTCCAGTTGTATTGGTATCGGTAATTGAATTCGCGATTTTCATTAATCTGGGAATCCCGTATTATACCGGAACGAAGATGCCGTTCATTGCTTCGATCGTTATTGGAACGATTCAGCTTGGAGCAACAGTAGATTATGCGATTTTGATGACAACAAGATATAAGAAGGAAAGGTGCCGTGGAAAGGAAAAGAAAGAAGCGATCCAGATTGCACTTTCTACGTCCATCACATCAGTAATAGTCTCTGCATTGGGATTCTTTGCAGCGACATTTGGAGTTGGAATGTATTCAGATATCGATATGATTTCAGCACTTTGTACATTAATGGCAAGAGGTGCGATCATCAGTATGATCGTTGTAATCTTTGTTCTTCCGTCTATGCTGATGGTATTTGACAGAGTTATCTGTGCAACGACGGGAGAGATGCGGAAAATAAAGAAACAGAAAGTGGCAGCAACGGCTGCCGGAGTATAACAGGAGGCAGGAATTATGAAGAATAGGGAATTTCGTACTTTGATGGCAGTTGCACTTATGACAGCGATGGTTGCAGGGGGCATACATGGAACGACCATGTATGCACATGCGGCAGATCAGACGAAGACGGCAGTAACAGAAAGTATTTCTTCGGGAGAGGCAAAAGCACAAAAAAACGAAACTGTATATGTGAAGCTGGATGCAAATGGAAATAAAAAAATGATCGAGGTATCCGATCAACTGAAAAATATTTCCGATTTGACAAAGATAGAGGATATTTCAGATTTGCAGAATATTGAGAATGTGAAAGGGGATGAAACGTTTGCACAAAGCGGCACCTCTTTGGCATGGGATGGAAATGGAAGTGATATTTGCTATCAGGGGACAACGGATAAGGAACTTCCGGTCGGAATCACAATTACTTACGAATTGGATGGAAAAAGAGTTACCGCCGAAGAACTGGAAGGAAAAAGCGGTCATCTAAAGATCCGGTACGAATATCAGAATACGACTGGAGCGAACGGAGAAAACTACACACCGTTTGCAATGGTGACGGGGCTTGTATTGGATACAGATAAATTTACAAATGTAGCAGTGGAAAACGGCAAACTGATTTCGGATGGAGAAAGAGAGATTGCCATCGGTATTGGGATTCCGAAAATGAAAGAAACGCTCGGAGTAAATGATTTGGACATTCCGGATTACTTTGAGTTAGAAGCTGACGTGACAGAATACGAAGCAATGGAAGGAATTACCGTTGCTACCAACAGTATTTTCAATGAAGTAAGCACGGATAGATTCGACAGTCTGGATGAACTGAAAGATTCCATGTCAGAGCTTCAGAGTGCGGCAGATCAGCTTGTGGATGGCTCGGGAGAACTGAAAGACGGTCTGGATACCCTTTTGGAATCTTCGGGAACATTGATAGATGGAATCGGAGAACTTGCGGATGGTGGAAATCAGCTTGCGGTTGGAACAAAAACACTTTCTTCGGGAGCAGTAGAGCTGAAGGAAGGCGCAGGAACATTAGCAGCAGGAACCAGTGCATTATCGTCAGGAGCTGGAACACTTGCTGCGGGGGCAGAAAGTGTTTCAGACGGAGCACAGAGCGCACTTGCGGGAATGAATCAGCTATATGGTGGAATTGAAAGCCTGAATCAGGGAATTGGTTCCCTTCAGACACAGGCTACGGCAGGAATGGCACAGCTTTTCAATGGCGCAGGGGCATTGCAGAGCGGAATTGACAGCGCGGCATCGGGAGCTGCTTTGCTTCAGGAAGGAATTGGCAGCGCAGCACAGGCGGCACAGGAGCTGTC
>JAQYAI010000118.1 GCA_029227655.1 bacterium
TATCTGAATATCATATTCCTACAAAAGCGAATGAATGAAGATTCCAAAATAAAAGCATCAACAAACGCATGACTTGTTATGCTGTTGAATCAAAATTCTGCTTTGCGTTCTCCGGTTGCATCACTTCTTCTAAACTTTTCACTTCCCGGAGAATCGGAAAGAATGCATCAATTCCATTTTCATTACAAAGTATTGCATCCGCAGAAACACTTCCTGCAAAAGCAATCACTTTTTTGTTATATTTTTTTGCTAATTTTGCAACTCCGACTGGGGCTTTTCCTCTGACAGTCTGTCCATCCAGTCTTCCTTCCCCGGTAATCACAAGATCCGCTGTTTTGATATATTCTTCTAATTTTGTTTCTTCTAAAACAATCTGAATTCCTGACTCAAGTTTCGAATTAGTGAAACTTGCAAACGCATACCCAAGGCCACCTGCTGCCCCCGCACCAGGCATGTTTTCCAGCATGGATAACTGTTTTTCTTTCATCAAATCGCTGTAGTTTTGTATCCATTGATCCATCTGTCGAATACTTTCATCCGTAGCGCCCTTTTGCCTTGCATACACGTAACTACATCCGTTCTGCCCATATAGTGGATTGTTCACATCACATGCCACCCGGAAGGAACATTCTTGTAATTCAGGCATCACCTGATCCAAGCGTACAACTGCAACATCCTTTACTCCAATTGCCCCAAACGGCACCTCTTTTCCTTCCGCATTCAGGAAATGATATCCTAACGCCTGCAAAAACCCGATTCCAACATCATTGGTTGCACTCCCGCCAATTCCTATGATAAAACGGCGGTACCCTTTTTGTATGGCATCTTTTATGATTTCTCCAACCCCATATGTTGTTGTGTACAATGGATTTCTCTCCTCTTGTCTCAGAAGTGTTAATCCCGCTGCTTTTGCCATCTCGACAACTGCAATTCCTGCCCCGGGAATCACACCATACTGGCTCGTAACAGGTTTCCCGTTTGGTCCTGTAACGGTAATGGTCTCATACGTTCCCTGCATTCCTTCAATTAACGCATCCATCGTTCCCTCTCCACCATCTGCAATTGGTCTGACGACCACATTGGCATCAGGAGCTGCTTTTCGTATCCCCTGTGCAATGGCATTACCGGCTTCTAACGATGTCATGCTTCCCTTAAATGAATCAATTGCAACAACTATGTTCATCTTCTAACCTCTAATCACAAAAATACTAATTTATTACACCAACAAAACAAAGAAGAACTCCCCACAAAAGCAGGTAGCCAGTACCTGCTTCCATTGGGAGTTTACTATTTAGTTTGAAATAAACTTCAAAAACTGTTGAATTCTTTCATTTTCAGGATGATCGATAATTTCTTCCGGAGTTCCATCTGCTAACACTCGTCCACCATCCATAAATAATACTCTAGTTGCAACTTCACGTGCAAATCCGATTTCATGTGTAACCAAAATCATCGTAGTTCCTTCTTCCGCAAGTGATTTGATGGTATTCAAAACTTCACCTACCAGTTCAGGATCCAATGCGGATGTCGGTTCATCAAACAATAACACATTTGGGTTTACTGCAAGTGCTCTTGCAATTCCAATTCTCTGCTGTTGTCCACCAGAAAGCTTTGACGGATAGAAATCTTTTCTTTCAAGCATTCCTACTTTTTCAAGCAATTTCAGTGCTATTTTCTCAGCCTCATCCTTTGATTTTTTCTGAACTACAACGAGTGCTTCCATTACATTTTCAAGGGCTGTCTTATTCTTAAATAAGTTATAGCTCTGGAAAACCATAGAAGAGTGTTTACGAAGTTCAATCACATCTTTCTTCGTATGATTTTCTGCATCAATGCGGACGTCTCCAATTTCAATAATTCCTTTTGTAGGAACCGTAAGATAATTAAGGCATCTCAGCAAGGTGGACTTTCCGGTTCCCGAAGGTCCCAGAATTGCAATTACTTCATTTTTATTGATTGTAAGATTGATATCCTTCAGAACCTGTGTATTTGCATCAAATTCTTTATAAAGATGTTCAATCTTAACCATTGGCTTTTCTGTTCCCATACTTTTCTCAATCTTCCTGTTTTACATTATTTCTGAATCAACTGTGTCATATCAGCAAACATCCATTTTTCTGTGATCTTTGCTACGGTTCCGTCATCAAGCATTTCCTGAAGAACTTCATTCAGTTCATCACAAAGTTCTTTTCCTTCATCTGTTTTCTGGATAAAGTATGCTACATTGTTTGCTGTAAGGTCTTCATCAAGGAAACGGAATTTAATGGTATCATTGTAATGCATAAAGTTGTTTACATTTGTTGTTGTATTAGCAAATGCATCAATTCTTCCAAGGTTCAGGTCGTTCATACCAACAGTACTGTCTTCATAAAGAACAACTTCAAATCCGATTTCACCTGACATTTTTTCAATGATAGTCTGAGCAGCCTGTCCGTTTGTACATCCTACTTTTTTACCTTTTAAATCATCAAATGTGTTGATATCTTTGTTTGATTCTGGAACGATTACACACTGAGCATCTCCATAATAAGGGATAGATGCGTAATATTTTTCTGTTCTTTCCGGTTTCACTGCCCAGCAGTTTGCTGCTACATCTGCACGTGCTGTATCAAGTTCACCCCAGATAGAATCAAATGCTGCACGTTTTACTTCTACTTCCCAACCTGTACGTTTTTCAATTTCTGCCCACATTTCAGCATCAATGCCTGTCCATGTTCCATCATCTGCAAGAAGGCTGTATGGTTCACCTGATCCAGATGTCACAAGTACTACCTTTCTTGTTTCTTCTTTAGAATCTGTTCCTTCTGCTGCATCTCCTTTAGAGTCTGCTTTTCCACATCCAGCAGCTACAGCTACTACCATTACCGCAGCAAGCATTGCTGCAAGAATTCTTTTTTTCATAAATGTTTTCCTCCTGTTAACTTAAAGTTATAATAACAAATTTATCTTGAATGGTTTCCCATCTAAGACCGCTGTTTAATACATATTTGCACATTTCTTTTCCAGGAACTTATGTGCCAAACCTAAAACAAAAATAATTACCCAGTAAATAAGCATAACTACTGCATAAATTTCAAAATAACGAAACGTCTTTGCTCCTTCAATCTTGGCGGCACCCATGATATCCGGCACACCAAGCATAAATGCAAGTGATGTCATTTTGATCAGGTTGATTACATCATTGAACAGTGGTGGCAGTGCAACACGAACTGCTTGCGGAATAATGATTCGCGTAATCAACTGAAAGTTTGTCATTCCCAAAGAATACGCCGCTTCTTTCTGTCCTTCATCAACAGAAAGTAATGCACCTCGAATACTCTCCGACATAAATGCGCCCATATTAAAGCTCATAACAACAGCTACCGCTACCAGTGGTGTCATATCTCGAATCATAGCACTATAAAGCGCAAGTCCATAATAGAAGAAATACAACTGGGCTACGATTGGTGTTCCTCGCATCACAGAAACATAGACTCTGGTGAGCGGATACAGCCCTTTTACTTTGTAATAACTGATAATTGCTACGATTATACCAATCAGTAAAGCAAATATGGTTGCCACTATTGTAAGCTCGAACGTAATATTTACTTTTCTCGCAATGGTTGGGAGAACCTCCCAAAAATAACTTAGCTTAAACATTTTTTCACCTCTGTTCCTTCAAAATAATTCAACACAATATTTGCAAACACTGCCGATGCAGGTGCAAGAACTTCTTCTGCAATCTCAAAAATCGGACTATGTAATCCAAATTTGCCCTCCGTCCGATCGGTTGCAATTCCGACAAACATATAACACCCTGGGACACGGCTGCTGTACTCAGCAAAATTTTCTCCACCCAAATGTTTTCTATCAATAATATAGCAGTTTCCCTCTCCGAGAATCTCTTCCGCACTCTTTTTGGAAAGTGCAAGCATCTTTGGATCGTTTATCACCGCCTCACCACCAATATGAACATCCAGTTCATATTGGGCTCCATGCATCGCAGTAATACCTGCAACAACATTCTCAATCTGCGTGGCAATCTGCTTCATAATAGCCATTTCTGTTGCGCGGAATGTACCTGAAACCACACACTCATCCGGAATAATATTTCCAGCATCCCCCGCGTGAATAGAGCCAATGGAAATCACTCTCGGTTCTACGGAATCAATCTTCTCAGCAACTATTGCCTGTAATGCAGAACAGATTTGAACTGCTATCGTTATCGGATTGATACATTCATATGGCCAGGAACCATGTCCACCCTTTCCGATAATTTTTATCGTAAATCCTCCCGGACATCCAAAGGCATATTTTTCCGCTATTCCGATTTTTCCTGCCCGTACGGTTGGCCATGCGTGAGCTGCAAATGCTGCATCTACTTTCGGATTTTCAAGAATTTTATCTTTCTCAATCAGAGCCTTCGCCCCTTTTCCGCATTCTTCCCCCGGCTGGAATACAAATTTTACTGTTCCACAGAACTCATCCCGGAGCTGGCTTAGAATCATTGCAGCCCCTATAATCCACGTGGCATGTGCGTCATGCCCACACGCATGCATTTTCCCTGGATTTTTCGATTTGAATTCCGTGTCCACCTGCTCTTCAATCGGAAGCGCATCAATATCCGCACGCAACATGACACATTTTCCCGGTCCTTTCTTTCCTTCCAGAATTCCTACAACACCGGTACCTTCTGCCATATGATCATACACGGTAACTCCAGGGATTTTTTTCAAATTTTCCGCAATCAATCGTGATGTCTCGACTTCCTGCAGGGCAAGCTCAGGACACTGATGAAGACTGCGGCGAATCTGAATCAACTCCGCTTCTTTTTCTCTTACAATCTCCTCAATTTTACTCTTCATTTTCCTTTTCCTGTTCAAAGTATGTAAAAATAAACTTTTTAACGTACTTATATTACTCATCCTTACTTTCGTTTTCATCGTACAAAAAAAACAAATCGTTGCACCCGTATGCACAAAACCGCACATTTTCTATAAATAATCGAGAATTATTGATTCTTTCTATATACTTATTTTTGCTCTCTGCCAAAACTAAGAACCTTTTCCCAATAATTCCATACAGATTATTTCAAATTATTGCAAATAGCTTCCACACCAATTTTCACATTTTCCAACGATGTTGCCAGATTAATCCTGATAAACCCGCCAAATCTCTCTCCACCGAACCAGTCGCCATAATCTACCGCCAGCCGACATTTTTTCTGTAAAAATTCTTTCATATCATTTGTATCTACATAAGCACTCAGATCGACCCATGTGAGATAAGTTCCTTCCAATGGGGAAACAACCACATCTGGTAACTTTTCCGCAAAGGTTTCTTTCAGATAGTGATAATTTTCCTGAATCTGATCCTTGACCTGATTCAGCCATTCTTCTCCACCACGATATGCAGCTTCTGCCGCAATGTATCCAAACGCATTCCCACCTAATACACGAATTCCATTCACATATTTATCCCACTTTTCACGGAGAGATACATTTGGAATAATGACTTCCGAATTCTGTGCGCCTGCAAGATTGAATGTTTTAGATGGCGCAACGATCATGATCATCATATCTTCATAATCACCTACGAAAAATGACGGCACATGTTTATTCTCGCCATATACGAGGTCCTGATGAATTTCGTCTGCCACAACAAATACATGATGTTTTCTGCAAATTTCAAACAACTGCTTTAATTCTTCTTTTTTCCAGACACGTCCCACCGGATTGTGTGGAGAGCACAAGATAAAAAGTTTTACATCATTCTCCATGATCTTATTTTCGAAATCCTGAAAATCTATGCTGTAGTTTCCCTGATCATTTATTAAATCAGATGTAATCAGCCTTCTTTCATTATTTGTAACCGCATGTAGGAACGGATAATATACTGGTGTTGTAACGATAATTGCATCATCTTTTTCTGTCATAAATTGTATGATCCAGTTAAATCCAGCCACCACTCCCGGCGAAAAGCGAATCCATTCTCGCTCCATCTTATACCCATGATGCTCATACTCCCAGTCGATACATGCCTGATAATAACTATCTGGAACGCGCATATATCCGAACACTCCGAGATCAACATATTTGTGAAGTGCTTCCTGTACACAATCAGCCACTTTAAAATCCATATCTGCGACCCACATTGCATGAAGGCCTTCTTCACCAAACATTTTTTCCTGACCATCCCATTTATTACAGTCAGTTCCCCTTCTGTCTACATACTTCATCACACATTTTCCTCCACAATTATTATTTGACACTCATTTTATTTTCCAATTGTCATTTTCATTGTTGCATTTTCAAATACAAAATCACTAAATTCATTACCGATTCCAGGACGGTCAGGAATACTAATATAACCATTTTCCGGCTGATAATCATATTTACACAAACGCTTATTATAATCATATCGATTATATACATGATGCTCGTGAATCGTAAAATTAGGTATTACCGACTCAAGTTGTAAGGCCGCCGCTGTAAGAAGCGGACTAGAGCAAACATGAATCTGCACACCTACATCATAAATATGGGCAAGATCACACACCTTTTTTGTTTCGGTAATTCCTCCACAATTTCCAATATCTGGCTGAATCAGCTGAATCGAACCATCTTCAAAATATGGTGCATATTGCCATCTAGTATAAATACGCTCTCCCTGTGCAATTGGCATATTCAAATGATCTGCCACAAATTTGTTCATTTTAGGATTCGGTGTACATGGTTCCTCATAACAGAAAATATTATATTTTTCTGCCAAACGCCCTAACTGAACGGCTGACTGTGCATCAAGATAAGAATGATTCTCCATGAGAATATCCACATTCGGTCCTACTGCCTCCCGCACCGCCGCCAACCTGTTAATTACTAAATTTATATATTTAGAAGGAAGTAGTCTAGTAGTGTCTTCATGTGTAAAAAGTCTTCCATCTTCATCGTAAGTAAAGAAGTCTATTTTGATTGCATCATATCCCTCTTTCACAGCAGTTCTCGCATTGCGAACATAATCTTCGATAGTAACTGCCGGAGTTTTCTTTTCTCCCCAACCAAACTGGAGCTGACTCGCGTAACATCTAAGTTTATCTCTGACTTTTCCACCCAGTAACTGATATAAAGGTACATTAAAATATTTTCCTTTGATATCCCATAAAGCCACATCTAAAGCCGAAATAGCTGAAAAAATAACTGGTCCGCCATTCTGTCCCCAGAAAGTCTCTTTATATAAAGTCTCCCATATCAACTCTGTCTGTAAAGGATCCACTCCAATAATTTTTTCTGCAAAGTCAGCAATCGTGCTAAATGCTCCCCTTGATCCACTTCCATAAGCCATTGCTGCTTCTCCGTCCCCGTAGATTCCCGCATCTGTATAAACGCGGCATAAAACAGGAGACCAGGCTCTGTTATCCTCTGGTTGCAAACCCATTAACATAATATCTACTTTTGTAATTTTCATAATCAGTACCCGCCTCCAAATACAAACATTCTCCGAGCATTGTTGCAATGCTTTTATATTACATACACCTCTCTTTATTTTCATCGTACAAAAGAAACGAATATATCATTTCGCTTGTACATCATCGCACATTTTCTATAAGTGAATTCTATTTATTCCTTTTGTCTATAAATTAGAGCAAAAAATACATGACCGCGAAACCCTCTTTCCCAGTCATGTATTCTGATTCAAAATTAATGTTTCATTTCTTCTTTCATTCGTTCCATCTGCATCGCCATGAGGAGCCTTTGGCTTTCCATATTCCCGCGCTCATCCAAATGAATCAATTCATTGATCCTGGAAATTCGATACAAAAGTGTATTACGATGAATCTTCAGTTTTGCTGCTGCCTGTACCATATTTCGGCCCGACACAAGATACCAGTATAAAGTCTCGTACAGATTGCTATTTTTGAGCTTGTCTTCTTCCTTGATAATCTCCAGCTCCTTGATCTGACTGTCCATCTCATCCATTTCGTCTCTCATGTAATGAACCATCAGCTTCCTATAATAATTCTCTATCAGGTATATGTCTGCTTCCGGATTCTCTTCCTCACCAATTTCTAATACCTGGCGTACAACCTTCAGATTCTCCGCTTTTTGAGATAATTTGGAAAATCCATTTCCAATGCATATTTTCACCTCGAACCAAACTTCATTACAGATATCTTTACATCGTTCGATTAACTGTTCTCTGTGTTCTTTTCCCTCTATGCCATCCAGTAAATATCGTTCACAGTTTTCATCTTCCTGTTTCTGTATAATATGAAAATCCGACTCAAGCTCCTTTTTCAACAAACCACGAGCCCGCTCACCCTTGCAGATCAGCCATAGATAATCCGGCTCTCCTTTTGTCCTTTCCTCCTTATCCATTGCTGATGACAGGAGGGCTGGCTGCATGGTGAAATATTGACCAATGATCTTGCCAATCTGCTCTGCCTTTATCTGCAACTGTCTGCTCTGTGGATAGGTAACACAATAGCCTTTCTTATCAGGCAATTCCACTCTGACTTCATTTTCTCCGAGATTTTCCATGTCCTCTGTTCCGATTCCAAACAAACCCTGATGATTGGAATCCATAATTGTCATCGGAATTCTCGTATACTCATATAGCTCTTCAAAAACTTCCCTGTCCGATTTTCTCTCTTTAAAATTAGAGAAAAACAGTTTGTAGCAATAATTGATATCGATTCTATCCTCTCCTGCCTTCTCATCGTAAATCATTTCGAGAAGTGCAGATATTCTTGTACAGATCTGCCCATAATCTTCTTTTGTATAGTCTGTAGTAATTGCAAGATAAGGAAGTCCTTTCTCATCCGATACAAATTCCTGAATGTATGCGGACTCTGCACCTGTAGCGTGGCAGCCTGACAAAATCATCTCGACCACACCATCCACCTGGTATTCATCAATGATTCTTCCAAGCAATTCAATTCGGTTATCATTCGGCGTCATAATCGAACATCCTGTGGCCAGGTATCTTCTTGCAATTGCACCATAAATATCCGAATCTTCTTCATCTATCATCTGGTCCAGCGTTTTCACGCCACTGCAGTTTTCTACCGCCACAACAACGCCGCCATTATCTTCTACCGCCTGGATGATTTTTAATGTATCTCCCCCAATTGGGCATCCTGTAACCAGAATTCTCGGACGTGATTCCAGTTTTTTCCCCTGCCTGTATTCTTCCAGGATTTGATCTGTAATGGCATCTACCACCTCTGGTGTCGTCTTAAAATCAAACCGATATTTAGAACCTGATACAATTTTCTGAATATCGGCACCAAGCACTGGAGCTGGTTCCAGCTTCATGACCTCACATAATCGCAAAAGGGACCCTCGAATCTGATTTCCCAGATGAATCGATTCCTTTATTTTCTCTTCTGTAATAATGACCTGAAAGAATTCTTCAAAGTACTCTTTGGTACGAATGACTTCTTTTCTCCAAAACTCCAAAGAACCCGCTGACTGAGAATTCGGAAGTTCCATGACGAATACCGGTTTAAATTCCGCCATCATCTCATACATTTTTTTCTTTCCATCACAAGTCGTCTCACCAATCACAAGATCCGCAAAATGGAAGAACGGACATTTATCCTCAACTGCAAATCCATAGCTGGATTTTACCAGTGGACACATGCTCTTTGGAAGCTTTCGCTCTGCTGCCGGAATTGGCTCATTGGAAAAAGAACATAAGCCCACCGGAATTGCTCCCACTGCCATGGCAAGCTCTGTTGGAAAATACGCACAGTACATCCCAACTACCGGGACTCCCTTTTCTTTATATTCCTTTATTTCAATGAACGATTTTTTCCTCTGTTCTCCAAATTCCTCAAAAATTTCTGGTAAATCCTGAACTAATTTCATTTATATATCCATTCCTCCATCTAAATGAGTAAAGTCATTCATCATCATTAATGCCAATAATTCTTCTGACTTTTTCACATCCTCGATATCCATACCTGTTAGTTCCCGAATCTTCTTCAATCGGTAAATTAATGTATTTCTATGAATATGTAAAATATTTGCTGTTTCTACTGCATTATGTCCACATAAAAAATATGTCTTTAATGTATCATAAAACTCAGTGTTTTTCTCTTCATCCTCTCTTTCAAGAATCCGCAAAGAATAATCATTCACACCCATAGAAGCCAGCATTGGGTATGCATAGGTATACATTGTTTCTGCATACCATTCTCCCTCTAGCATCACATTATCCGCCTTGTCATACTCTTTCAACAGGTCCATTCTTCTCAGCCATTTTACTTTCTTCTTACACTTCGTCAAATCCTGAAATGGTGTACTTACACAGCAAGGCACCTGTAATTGCTTTAATTTCTGCAAAAGCA
>JAQYAI010000119.1 GCA_029227655.1 bacterium
CCGACAGGACCGGTGTTTAGACTTCTTGATATTCTTTCTGCAGGAGAGGATGTAGAATATATTGTAGCGAAATAAGGGCTGAAATGGGTAGTTTATTGCTATCCATTTTCTTTTTAGGTGGGTAAAAAAGGAAGAAGATGATTTTGTTATCTTCCCTCATAAAAAGGAGAATGTATTGATTGATTGGTTTCTGGGAAGGCAGTTTATGCATTCCTACATTTTTGTGCTAAAATAATTATAGAATTATCAAATCAGAAGTTCCTTAAGAGGTGAAAGGTGTTGAATACAATAGATTTTATGTATTTCTTGGATGAATTAAAAAAAGGCGAAATCATGGATGAAACCTCTTTCTATTTTGTTGATGAAATAGGAGAGCCAGAGCATGATATAGGGTGCCTGATGAAATACGATAAACCATATTGGGTTGGATTATGTGATATACCTGGTGGAACGGAGTTCTTGACAGCGGAGGAATTGGTAAATGCAAAAATTTATAGAGGAAAATCGTTGAAAGAAAGATGGGATGATGTACGAATTATCTGTATGGGTGGTATTCCGTTAGAAGAGTGGTCTTTCATAGAACATGGTGCATGCTGCACGAAGGATAAGGATACGCACGATATGGAATGCAGATGTGTACATTCTGATGGATAAAGATATACTATTCCAAGACAACAGTACTGTAAGGGATTCGCAAATTGAAGGATAACGATAACAAATGATTGATGAAGAAAAAAGCAAAAGAGATTTTTAAAGGGGAGCTTTATGAAAGTGTTTTTGGATGATTCCAGGATGTGCCCAAAGGGTTATACCAAAGTAATGAACGTAGAAGAGTTTGAAAGGGTGATTCTTGACAACAGAGAGCAGATAGAAGAAGTATCCCTTGATTATGATCTTTCTTCTTCCGGAAGTGGAAGAACGGGATTAGCAGCCTGCGATTTCCTTGTAAAAGAAAAAATAATCTGTCCCGTAATCAAGATTCATTCCGACCATCCGAGTGCGGTAAAAATGTATGATTTTCTGACAGAAAATATGCAGGACAGTGAAGTTGTAATGGAGAAATACAATATATTGCAGGTGATGAAGGCGTTTGATGAATAGGTGTGTGCATAATAAATTTGATGACGTTATATTATTTCGATTCCAAGGAAAATAGATCCTAAGCATTTTGATGAAATGGTAATCCTTTATCAAAGGAGATGCTGCGGTGAACCTGTTTCAGAAGAAGCCAAGGCGGTTACGGTTTGCCAGATATACTGGTATGGAATATTAGCGGAACTGGGCATGCTGTATGTATAATAATTTCAAAGGGGTGATGATAGTGCCAAATATTAAACCAATATCTGATTTGAGAAATTACACAGAAGTATTGAAAGAAGTTGATACAACAAGTTGAGTTTATCTTACAAGAAACGGTCATGGAGAGTATGGAATCCTTACTATGGCAGAGATTGATGAGCTTGATCGCTGCAAAGCGACCTGTACTTTGTTTTCTAAATTGCAGAAAGCGGAGGAAAGGGCTGATAAAAAAGGCTGGATTGATGCTGATGATTTGGAGAAAGAGCTGGGGGTAAGGGAAGTTTGAAATCTGTTGCAGAGAAGATTGTTTCAAAGATGATGGGAGAGTTTCGCGGACTAATGGATAATCCGGAAAAGGGGCTATCAGTGGAAGTATTGCTTGGAATATCCACACCATATAGATTCCTTCATATTGAGCACAATTATGCATTTAAGAACGCAGGATAGCATTGAGTTTGGGGGGAGAGTAATGGTGATAGATACAGACTATGATGATATGGTTCATGAGTTCATTCTCTTTTAGAAGGGTAAGAAAGATTAAGATTAGGAAGTTTTAGAAACTTTAGATCCGCATAAAAAGAAAAAGGTCAGAAAAATGGCTGGGCGAAGCATATTAATAGAAATTGCTCGTATGTAGTGCAGAGCCAACAAGAATCGACGTAGGAGATTCTTGCAAGTTTCGCTGCCGAGCGAAACTTTTTATAGTAGAGATAGAATGGGTGTAGGAGGTTACGTGAA
>JAQYAI010000120.1 GCA_029227655.1 bacterium
GGTGAAAAACCTGAAAATTGTAAATACTGGTTGCGGAGAGAGTAAAAAAGATGTAGAATAAGCATTAATAAAGGATAATACCTTATTATCCTGCATTGAAAACTGCACGGTTGTCAGTTGGAAAACAGCGACGACCGTGCAGTTTTATAGAGTATTGATTTTATTCCGGGGATGCTTGGTGGTGAGGATATCTCGTTGCTTCTTTGATGTGACATGCGTGTAAATCTGAGTTGTTACAATGGAGCTATGGCCCAAGAGCTGCTGTATATATCGAATATCTACATCTTCCTCAGCAACAGAGTAGCAAATGAATGACGAAACATATGGGGTGTAATATGTAAATCAATTCCGGCAAGGTTGGTGCACTTATTAACCATAAAACATACGGACTGATCGAATAGCCGGTGGCCCAAACGGTTCACAAAGTCTTGTGAAAAAGCAGAATAGTAGGCGTTAACCGCAGTAAGGACATCTTCGTTACCAATTTGAATAATTCGCTCTTTGGAACCTTTTCCATAGGATTTTACGTTTTTGGGAAAATCCAGCTGATGGCTGGTCTGCTCACATTCCTTTTTAAACGTGTTTTCTAATGCGGAATGTTCTAATTTAATCTTGCAGAGTAAAGAAAAAAGTGTAAAATAGTTAAAAATACAATTTCTGGAGTAAAATGGGGATATATTTGATTTATCCGTGGGCAATTGATCCATAGTGCGGAGGGTGTTTTATACAGTTTTAGGTGTGGAGAAACCTGTTGTGGATTGTCAGCGTAGTCAAGTTATGATGGCAAGGTAGCTAGTAAAAGAAAGAGAATTTGTCTAATGGGGGAATTAAAGCAAGATGGACACAAGAGTGAAAGACGGAAAACTTATTTTGGGAGCAAAAGAGTTTGAACTACCGGGTTACAGCATACTTGAAGCAATTGGAGCTGGGGCTAATGCAGAGGTTTTTTTAGTTTATAACGAAGTCCTTGATCGGAATGAAGCATTAAAAGTTTGGCGTCCGCATAAGCATCAAGTGTCTGTTAGCAAAGAACAGTTTTATGCTGAACTACGTAAAAATGCACTTTTTACTGGGAATGACTCGATTGCCACGGTTTACACAGGAGGATACCAAGCAGGTATTTATTACTGCATCATGGAGTACTGTCCAGGAATAACGTTGAAAGAGTTTTTAAAAAGTGATCCATCTTGGCTGTATAGGTGGGGAATTGCTCGGCAAATTTCTGATACAATGAAAATGCTTTATGAGAGAGGTGTTTTTCACGGAGATTTGCACAGTAATAACATAATTATTGACACTGAAAATGAACATAATTTTTTAAAGATTCTCGATCTTGGAACAAGTTTTTTTTCTGGAAGAGAGAAATCACAGAAGCGTGATGCGCAACTGCTATTTGACCTAAGTTTTCAGCTATTACCATGTGCACGAGAATTGGCCTTCTACAATGATCATTCTATTTCTGAACTACCTTCACCGCTTTTGAATCAAGCATTCCGAGCAATAGTCAACATTTCGATGCCAAGATTCAAGGAGGGCGTAGATGCTCTGAATTCCCACTCTTTAGGTGACTATTTATCTCCCGATTATCACGAATTAAGTATGTGGGAAATAGCCAATATGGTTCATAAAACACCGCTTTTTTTGCTATCTCAAGTTGAAAAGTTTCTTGATGATTATGGTTTTAACAGATTGGATTTTTATTTCGAGCTCCATAATATGCTTAACCCGGATATCCCGGTTGACGAAAACAACATAATTGATATTACGACTAAAGCATATTTAAAATTATTTACTGAGCATAGAGAAAAGGTCCTGACTGAAGTTAGATAGTATATGAAAACATGAAACAATTGGGTGAATTCGTATGACATCAGAAAAAATGTATGGGGTGTTTGAGTATCAAGAAAAAGAATACCCATTTGTGCTGGAAGAGCAGATTATAACAATTCCTCAGGGTCCGTTTCAATATATGGATGATTTTAAGGATGAGGCTTATATTGAAGAAATCTGGGGCGTTACGAACAACAATCGAAGTGTGGTTTTTGTTGGCTGCCAAGTTTTGAAGAGTAATAGAATAGCATTTGCTATGGAAGTGAAGTTGTCAATACTGGGATATGTGGTTTTGGAAAATGACAAAAGCTCGTTTGACAGAATTGATTTCTATTCTGAAGGAATCAACGGATTCTATTCACCCAGAAACGCATATCAAATAGAAGACGATGACCATATGAGAGTGACAGGGATTAAGCCACGAGATGCGGAGGCCTACAAACGAGATTACGAATGTGTAATTCACGGGGAAAGAATCCAACTTGGCTTGAACGTTTATATGAGTTTCAATCTGGCGTTTGAAAAAAAGCTACTAGGAACAGCGGAATCTTTGCTGAGTATGTCATTTGGGGAGAAGAAGGAACCACATGATATTCTGAAATATAGTTTATATCTCATGGATTTCCTGGAATTTGTGAATTTTCAAAAGAATATACCGTTAGAGAGAATCGATCTATTCGAAAAGGATGATAACGGAAAATATCAACGACGCGGGAGGGCGGTTGTTTTTCAGGCGGAGAATGAACAGTACTCGCCGAGCGCACTGCGTAGTATTACCCTCCTGGATGTTACCGATGAATGTTTCCCAGTATTATTTGGCCAGATTGCAGAGAGAAGAGAGTCAAAAAGATTTAATCCGTTTTTCTATCCGGAAAACCGAAGGGCGGACCGAGTAATAGATGCATCGAAATGGCTTAATAATGCAATCTGTTTCGAGGGGGAGTTTGATGATGCTTTTCC